>JAGCWT010000108.1 GCA_017961705.1 Treponema sp. | reverse complement strand
AGGGGACCCGCGGAACCCCGGAAAGCCCCTTAAAGATGGCCTACTTGCCATTTTTTTGCTAGGACTTTACAAGGCCCTTCGAGAACCGCAGGAAGCGGACTTGGGGAGCCATCCATGGCGCTATTGTTTTTTAAAAATGGCAAGCTTTTCTTTTAGGACGCAGAAGTTTTGCAGGAGAAAGTGCCGCAAGAAAAAAAAGAAAGAAAAAGGCAATGATTATTCCTGCGAAGTTTTTAGGCTTTCTATTGCAAAGTCAATCAGGTTGCGGGAGTCTTCCAGGCTTTGCTCTCCGTATACGGAAATCTTAAAGAGTGCGCTTTCTATAAGGCTGAACAGAAGGGCATCTATTTCTTTTACCGGAAGGTTTCTTATGAGGCCTTTTTTTTGTCCGCGGAGTATTACCGTTGTAAGCAAATGTTCAAGGCGTATTACCCTGCGCTTAACCCTTTCCCTAGGGTTGCCTTCGCTTTTCTTTAGCTGCAGGAGGTAGTCCAGGAGTACGTGGAAGAGCCGGGCGTTTTTTTCGCATTCAGCGCAAATGAGGGTGAAGATTTTTTTTAGGCAGTCTATTTCGTTAAGGCTTTCGTCCGCCATTATTTTTAGTATGCTTTTTTCTATGCCGCCGGTAAGCTGCTTTATGCTCCACAGGAAGATTTCGCGCTTGTTTTTAAAGTAGATGTAGAGCGTGGTTCTTGTGATTGCGCAGCGGTCAGCTATTTTTTGGAATGTTACGTCTTCGTAGCCTTCTTCTATAAAAAGTTCCAGCGATTTTTCGAGTATTTCTTTTTTTCTTTTTTCGTGTTCAACAAGGACTGCCATTTTTTTTCCTTATGAGTTGTAGACGTAAAGCGTTGTGTCCAGGTTTCCAGCCTTTAAGTTTTTCTGGTGGTCTGCATAGCGGCCTATGCACTTCTGGAAGCTTTTCTGGCTTGTGATTACGCCTATCTGCCATCCGGGGAAGTCTGTAAAGAGGGATGCCATGTCTTGGTAAAGGGTTTCTGCCTGTGTCTGGTCTCCTAGTCGCTCTCCGTAGGGCGGGTTGCAGAGGATCAGGCCTGTTTCAAATGGGGCTTTTAAGTCGGCAAAGGAGCTTCTGATGAATTCCGGCCTTGGTATGCGGGCGTCGCTTCCGATAAGCTGCAAGGCCCTTCCTGCCGTAACGCATGCGTGTTCTGCATTCAGTGTGGAACGCTGGACTGCATCACCGTCAATGTCGCTGCCTGTTATCCTGCATTCAACGTCTGTGCGGATTTTTGCGGCTTCTTCTTTTTTTATTTCAAGGACCCGGTTCTGGTCGTAAAAGGAAAGGTGTTCGTATGCAAAGTGCCTGCCAAGTCCCGGTGCAACATTGTGGGCGTAGAGTGCTGCTTCTATGGCGATTGTTCCGCTTCCGCAGAAGGGGTCGTGGAGCGGGGTTTTCCTTCGCCACATAAGTTCCTGCAAAAGAACTGCGGCTGTTGTTTCGCGCAAGGGGGCTGTTCCGCCGTCTGTGCGGTAGCCTCTTTTGTGCAGGGGGTCTCCGCTTGTGTCTAGCATTATGCGGACTATGTCTTCGTCTATGTAAACGCGAACGTCGCATTTTTCGCCGCTTTCGGGCATGGTTGTGATTCCCCAGACTTCGCCAAGCTTTTTGTAGATTGCCTTTTGAATCATGGACTGGACGGTGTGCTCACTTTCTATGCGGCTTTTGTAGGCACGAACCTTGTCTACAACTACGCGGGAATCCTTACGCAAAAAGTCTTGCCATGGGGCTTCGTAGCATCCTGCAAACAGGGTGTCAAAATTGTCTGCCCTGTACTTTGCCATCTGAATGTAAACGCGGTCTGCGGTGCGCAAACAGAAATTTGCCTTGTAAACAGCATCAAAACCGCTTGAACCGTCGGTAAAAAAGACACGGCCTGGGGCATTGGATTCAAGCTTAAAACCCAGGTGTTTAAGTTCATTTCCTAGAATGTGTTCCGCGCCAACAGCGCAAAGGGATGCATAAGTATTCATATTGACATTTTAGCATATTTTGTCACGATGGGCAAGGTTTTTGTGGTAGGAATTTTTATTTGGGGAATTCTGCGGCACTTGCTCTTGGGACAGTTTGGGCTTTCTGCTGCCTCTTATGCCTTGTGGGTGGCACTTGCGGGGTTTTATTCCATATTTGTAAACAAATAGCGCCATGGAGGGCGCGTCAATATGTTAGCAATCAAAACACGTGAGTTTTCCATAGGAAAACTCATGGTTAAAAATTACATTGATGCAATTTTTAACCAACCGCCCCTCCAGTGCCTGCCGTGCTTTTATTTGCTGCTTTTGTTTTGCCTAGAATCCTAGCTTTGCCTTAACTTTGGACTTGAATTGGCTAAGGGCATCTTGTTTGGACTTTTCTCCCATAACATAGTCATAGACAGCTTCGTGCCAAAGTTCTTCTATGGCCTGGTCTGTGCTTTGGGTTAGGCTTCCGTTTATGCCCTTTGCTATTTTGCAGAACTCTTTGTAGTGGTTTTGGCCATTAAGGAAGCTTTCGGAATATTCGTCTTTTATGGCATCCTGTGTGTGCAAGTTGCAAAGAGTATCGCCTGTTTTTTGTGCATAGCCCTTACAGAACTTGTCATCAGAAACGAGGTATTTTATCATTTCCTTAGCGGCCGTTGGATTCTTTGTTCCCTTGTAAGCTGCAAGCCATGTGCCTCCCCAGTAGTATTTTGCGGGACCCTGGCACATTGCCCAGTCTCCTTCCGTTCCGTAAGCGTTTGTCTTAAGAACATAGTGGAGCCCCCATGTTGGGAGAAAGTAGCAGAATACCTTTATGTTTTCTCCTCGTTCATCCCTAAGACAATCCTTCATTCCGGCAAACCAACCTTCTGACCACTGGCCTACCTTTCCGTCATACCCCTTGTCGTGCATAACCTTGCACATTTCCATGTAGTCTTCCATGGCGGGGTCAATGATGAGCTTTCCGTTTGCAACCCAGGGATTCTTGCGGGAAGCCTTGTAGGCAAGGAACAAGTCTGCCGTTGAGGATACAGTCTTTACGCTTCCGTTGGATCTTTTGTCGATTAATTCTGTAAGCTGGCGGAACTTTGTAAAGTCGGACATGTATTTTTGAACTTCTACAGGATCGTCTGTGCCAAGAATCTGCTTGGCAATGCTTCTGCGGTAGAATACTGCACCGGGACATATCTGCCATGCCATACCGTAGACGTGACCCTTGTATGTACCAACCTGCATGGGGTATTCGGCCATCTTGTCCTTGATTTCTGCATAAACATCATCGAGAGGGAGCAAGAACTTAGAGCCTTCTTCGATGTACTTGCGCACAAAAAAGCTTTCCAAGGCAAAAACATCCGGGCATTCACGGCCAGAAGAAAAAGCTGAGTCCAGCTTGGCGGAAAACATGTCGGTTGGTGTAAGAGAGTATTCAACCGCCATGTTGGGGTGGCTTCTTTTGTAACCGAAGTTATTATCCTCAATCATGCCTTCCACTTCGTCTGTAAATGACCATACAACAAGAGTTAGGTCTTTTTCGGCAAGATTCTGTTTTACTTCGGCGGATATTTTTGCCATGTATTCCTTTAGGTAGCTTCCGCGCTTAAAAGTAAGGAACTCTCCGTCTTCCCTTAAAAGCAGTGTATTGTCATCGGGAAGGGTATAGGCATCTGTACCGGATTCTGTCTTGTCCATGGTTTCCCATTTGCCGGTTTCAAAATTGTATTCTTCGTAAAAGATGGAATGAACTTCGTCATAGGTAGAATCGGAAGTGGTTCTGTAAGTTCCGCGCATCATGCTGTCGGTAGAAATGTCAAGTATGATGATTTTTCCGTTGTCAAAGGAGACGACAGCCTGGTCGTTCCACAGCCATTCTCCGTTCAAAGCCGGATCAGTTTTTTTCTTTCCGATTGTATCTGCTGTAGCACAGACAGTTGTTAGCAGCAGAAGCATAGCAAGTGTTGCCGCAATTCGTATTGTCTTGTTTGCAATTTTTGTAAACATAAAAATTCCCCGCTAGTATTTTTTCTAAATTATACCAGCGGGAAACAACGGGGTCAATGTTCAGCTAAGGTTAAGAAGCCTGTTTGTTCCAAGTGATTCTGAATCCAGCTGTCTTGAACTGGCGGGATGCAAAGTTCAGTTCCTTGTTGCTGCATTTTCCAGCCCTGGCCGCATCAAAGTAGCTTCCTCCGCGCAAGTACCTGCTTGTGTCATCGCGAACACTCCAGACCCATTCAAATACGTTGCCGGACATGTCGTAGATTCCAAAACCGTTTGGCTGCAACTGGGCAACTTCGTGCAGCTGACCGCCGCTGTTGCAGTCTGTCCATGCCACGCTGTCCAAGTCTTCGCTTCCAGAATATGTAAAATTCTCACCGCCCTTTATTGCAACGTCCCATTCTTCCATTGTAGGAATCCTAAAACCGTCTGCATCTTGGTTGAATTCAATTTCGCCCTCAATGATTTTGTTCTGATGGGGAGTGTAGTCCCAGTCAGCCGTATTGCTGCTGCCGTTAACCTTGTAGCAGGGGGTCTTTCCCTGCAAAGTGCTTAGCCTGTTGCAGAATACAAGCGAATCGTACCAGCTTACGGATTCAACCGGAAAGTTTGCGCCCTTTGTCTGTGATGGATTTTCGCCCATAACTGCTTCGTAGAATTCCTGGGTCACTTCGGTTTTTGCAATGCAGAAATTGTTGTCGGGAACGGAAACTACGCCAAGAGAAACTCCGCTCTCCAAAGTGATTTTTGGCGAAGATTTTCCGCAAGAAGAAAATGCGGCTGCCGCTGCCAAAAAGAAAACTGCTGTCTTTACCATTACTTTGATTTTCATAAAATCCTCCTTATTGATTATGTGCCTTTTGTTTTACATGGAGCCGCCAAAGCTAGCCCCCGCTTTTTCTATCTTAACTTTACCACGCCCAGAAAAAAACGCAACGGACAAAAATGACATTGATTATGGCGATATTGATATTTTAGTCAAAAATATTTGCAATTATGCCACTTTTAACATAGAATATTGATATGAAAGAATTCAAGCACGAGAACATCCTGCACAAGAGGCACTTTGACCTTCAGTTTTCAATCCGCTTCGAAGTGGTTGACGACGTAAATTTTTATTCACCCTTCCACTGGCATAACCACATAGAAATTCTTTACGTGCTTGAAGGAAAAATTGATTTTAAGATTGAACAGAGAAAGTATGTCCTTAGCGACGGCGACATGATAATCATCAATTCGGAAGTAATACATTCGTCAAAATTGTGCGGCCATGCAAGGTATATTCTTCTTCAAGTTCCTCTTAGCGCTTTTGAGGGAGTTTATGAAGAAATAGAAAACGTGGTGCTAAAGGAAAGACCCACTTCTCTGGAAGCGGAAAAACTTTTTGCCTACCTTTCCACGATGCTAAAATCCGTGGACGACAAGCGCAAGGAAAACAGGATAAAATTTGTTTCTCTCCTCTATGATTTTTTCTACCAGCTTTTATCGCTTTATAAAGTTGAACAAAAAAAATCCGGGGCAGCTTCCTATTATGGAATCAACCGCATTTCACCGGTGATGGCTTATGTAGAAAAAGAATTCCGCAACAAGATAAGCCTTGGCGATGCGGCAGACATTCTTAACGTAACGCCAGAACACATGTGCCGCCTATTTAAAAAATACACGGACATGACCTTTAACGAATACCTTATGTCCCTGCGCATTTCTGCCTTTTACCAGATGCTGCAAAATAGCGACCAGAAGATTTCCGTAATCATGGATGAATGTGGGCTTACAAACTACAAGGTCTTTATCCGCGAATTTAAAAAGACCTTCGGTAAAACCCCGGAACAGGTTCGCGAAGAAAGAAGAAAAAACTCCCTGTAAACCTACTGGGCAATACCGCGCATTTCTTCCAGGTTTGCATAACCGTGGCTCTTCATAAAGGCTTTTAGTCCGCAAAGAATTTCCTTTGCTACGTTGGGGTTTGCAAAGATGGCACTTCCAACCTGAACTGCATGCGCACCAGCCATAATGAATTCAACCGCATCATGCCAAGTTGCAATTCCGCCAATGCCAACAACTGGAACCCTTTTTTCAACAGGCAGTTTGTTCATCTCCTGCACAACATCGTAGACCATGCGCAAGGCAATTGGTCTTACAGCCGGGCCGCACAAACCTGCACGCACGTTCTTAAAGAAAGGCCTGCCCTTGTCCACGTCTATTGCCATTGACTGAATGGTATTTATAAGGCTAAGGGCATCTGCTCCCGCTTCCACACAAGCCATTGCAACTGCCCGCAAGTCCGGGGCATTTGGAGAAAGCTTTACCATAAGGGGCTTTTTTACAACCGCACGGACTGCGCTAACACATTCAAATGCGGCTTTTGGATCTGTTCCCCATGCCATACCGCCAGCCTTTACGTTGGGGCAGCTTATGTTAAGCTCTATCATTGGAACAGCACTTTCTTCTGCAATCTTTGCGGCTTCCACATAAGACTCTATGCTTCCGCCCGCAAGATTTAAAATTGCAACGGGCTTAAGCTTTAGCATCTGCGGAATAATTTCTTTTGTAACAAAGCGGATTCCTGGATTCTGCAAGCCTATGGAGTTGATGTCGCCGGAAGGAACTTCTATGCAGCGCTCACCTTCGTTACCCTGGCGTTCCTCCAGAGTTGTTCCTTTTGAACAGATTGCGCCCCAGTCGTTTACGTCTGCAAAGCCACGGAAATTCTGCCCAAAACCGAATGTTCCGGCAGCGGCAAAAAGCGGGTTTTCAAAATGAATGCCGCACATTTCCACGCTCAAATCTGCTTCCTGGCCTTCTGCAAGAGGAGCTCTTCTTGGGCAGGGCTTTTCAAACTGAATTATATCCGAATCAAAAACAGGTCCGTCTTTGCAAACACGTAGGCTTCCCTGAGTCGTGCTTATTGTACAACCAAGGCAGGCTCCCGCTCCGCAAAGCATTCTGTGCTCCATGCTAAGAAAGGCCTTTATTCCGCATTCCCTTGCAACCTTCTGAACGTAGACAAGCATTGGTGTTGGCCCGCAGGCATAAATTGCCTTGTAGCCACATTCCTTTATCTTTTGGGCAGTCAGGGCAGTTGGCAGCATACCCTTAATTCCTACACTTCCGTCGTCCGTAGTGATTGTGGTGTTACCCTTTACGTATTCCAAACCGTAAGTTCCGCTTTTAAAGCAGGCGTAAAAGTCGTAGCTTGTGGCAGGCAGGGATGATGCAAAATTTGCAACAGGCGCAACACCTATTCCTCCGCCAACAATACAAATCTCCCGCTTTAAAGAAGCTGCGTTAGAAGAGGTGGCATTTTTTAATTCCGGTGTAAGGGAAAATTCATTTCCAAGCGGTCCCTGAACCAAAAAATCGTCACCGGCATTCAGGCTGCAAAGCTCTTTTGTACCTTCGCCCTTTTGCAGAATAAGGAACTGGAGCCTGAGCATCCTCTTGCCGGAAGCAGAATCCGCAAATTCTTCTGAATGGTAAACGCTGATAGGTCTCTTAAAATACCCATTGCTTGTCTTTGTGCGTATCATGTAGAACTGACCCGGCCTTGGACAAATCTGACTTGACCGTTCAAATTCATAAACCGCCTGCAAAAGAAACACGTCCCTTTGCCCCGCCACATTTTCTATGCGCTCAACTTTTGCGCTTCCGTTAAATAAAATTCCATTGCCGTCTTTGTCTATCTGAGCCTGATCCACCATTCTTGCACCTCTATGGCTAATATAATAAATTAAACGCGATTGTTCAATTGAGGTGTTTTTTCTTCTTCTTGCGGCAGTTTTTTTTGCTAGGGGCTTTCCGGGGTTTCGCCTTTCGGCTCCATTGCTACAGGGGTCGGCCCTTCGACTACGCTCAGGGACCTCGCCCTGTAGCAACGGCTACGCCGCCCCTACAATCCCGGCCGTGCTTTATTTTCAAGATCGCTATAAATCATTTGCAAGAATTTCGTCCAGCATTTTTATTAGAGAACGGTATTCCGCATCGTAAAAAAATTCATCATCAGTAATTTCGTCTTCCCGTTTTAAAAGCTCAATCAAAAGCATTTTTAGTTCCCTGTTCATATTTTTGCATCTCCTTAACTGTGGGTATATTTGTAGTGAGACTTATCTAGCTTTTCCAGCGTAGACTTTGCCTGTTTTACAAAGCGGTTGTAGTCATGCTCGGTAAAGCTGATTTGATCTATTTTACAGATGCACTCTGTTATTTTCTGGGAAAATTCTTGGCGTTTTAGCATATCAAGAATTTCATAAGGATTCGGATTTAAGTCATCAAGTAGACTTACAAGCCTATTGTAATCAATTTCTATATCCGCTGGCTTTATTATTTTTTGTCCCTGTAAAGTAGAAATGGGAATTCTTTTGGGCTCATTGCAAATCTTGGAGTCCATAACTACTGCGCTGTCGCCGTCTGCTTTTAAATAAACGACCCAGTGCTTCTTTTCTATGCAGACAAGGGATTTGTAAGGCAAATCTTCAAGGGAAGTAAAATCCTCCATCTTTAGCTTAATGTGCTTTCCCACGTTCCAAGTTTCATCGTTCTGCGGCTTAAGCTCATGCTCTGCAAAAAAATCATAAAGTTCTTCTATTTTTTTCTCGTAGAACAAAATTTTTTTTCTGTAAAGGCTTTCCTCTAGCTTTGCCTTGTTTTCCGTAAGGTGCATAAAGGCAGTGTAAATGGTATAGAAAGTTTCCTTGTGCTTAAAGGGAAAACAACCTGTTATGAATGCCCAAACCGTAAGGACTTTTAGCTCGAACAATATTTTTTCTTCAGGCGATTTTTCTTCCATATTCTCGTTAGGTTTGAGCCATGAAAAAAATCTTGGGCTTAGTTTTTCGCTGTTTATAAGCGCAAAGAAGATGATGTCGCCTTTTCCTTGGCAGAACCATTTCGTTGGCAGATCGACATATTGATCGTAAATTTTCATCTAAACCTCCAATCCTTTTTCGTTTATTCTCAGGATCTGAAATAAATTAATTATACAGTTTTCTTCTGGTTAACAAGTACTGCTATTGTCATGTTGAATACACAACTGTAACAGTACTTGTCGTTGTTGAATCACTTATGGATGTCTCTATATGCTTAATATGAGTCAATCAGTAATATCCTCATATTTTATAGATGCATATTACTTGCATCGTTTTTTATCCATATTCTTCAAAAGAGAATCTGTTTGTCACACCAAGCAGGTGTAGTCAGGTTTCGCATAATTGATTTGTTTCAACCTCCATATGCATTCCGCTATTTTTCTGGAGAACTCTTCGCGCCTTAGGTTACGAATCATTTCTTTTGGGTTGACATAAAACTCAAGAAGCATATCATACACTTTTTGAGAAACCTCTATATTTCCCGGCTTGATGATTTTTTGTCCAAGTAATTTCGAAATAGGAATCCTGTTGTAACCATTGCAGATCAAAGAGTCCAGAGCCATTACGCTGTCGCCATCCACACCTAAATAAACGACCCAGTGCATATTTTCTATGCACAGAAGGGATTTGTAGGGCAGGTCTTCGAGCGTTGTAAAATCTTCCACCTTGAGCTTCATTCTTTTCCCCGCATCCCATGTTCCGTCATTCAAGGATTTTTCATCATGTTGTACAAAAAAATTTTCAAGCAAATTGATTTCTTTTGCATAGTGGAGGACACCATCTTTGTAATCTTTTTCACTAATTTTGCCTTTCTTGTCACGGAATTTCATAAAGGCTGAGTAGATTGTATAAAAAGTTTCCTTATGATCAAAAGGATAATAGCCAGTTATAAGAGCCCAGACTGTTATAACTCTTAGTTTGAATAAGACTTGTTCTTCCAATGTTTTTTTTCTGAGATTTTCGTTTGGCTTTAGCCACGAAAAAAGCTTTGGATTTAATTTGCCACTGTTTATGAGTGCAAAAAGAATACAACCATTGCCAATTTGGCAAAACCATTTTTTGGGAGCATTTTCAATATTAAAAAATACCATATTTCATGAACTCCAAGCCTTTTAGAAGTCATGCTTAGGACAGAATATAATTTTTTTTGTAAGGCTGTTAGTTTGTAAAATGAAAGGTAAGATAAGTATAAAAATGTTAAAATAAAGTTAAAAATTTGTATAGTGTTTAATTTTGTAAAGATTTTATTTAGTCCCTACGCTTATAATATAACAGGTACGAATCGTTTTGTCAAGTCCTTTTTTTATGTATTATCTAGAAATAGGAAGACCGAAGAGCCTAGCCCCGGGCGTAGGGGCCCGCGCAAGCGGGTTGCCAAGGGGGCCCTGACCCCGGCAATGGAGGCGGAAGCCGGAACCCCGAAGCACGGGAGACAAAAGGCATTTTTTGCCGGGTAGCGGCAAAAACAGTTTTAGATGGCCTGTGCTCCAAGAAGAAATTTAAAAGGTAAGTCTTTGTAGATTTTATTTTGCTTTCCTGTCTTTTAGCTTGCGGTTTATTTTTTTTGCTTCGCTAAAATCAATGAGGTAGGTAATAAAATACACTCCAAAAAATACAAAGAGGAATATGGCTTCCATTTTTGCGAAAGATGCCACTTCTTTTTTAATCCAGCCAAGATTCAGGCCTATAAAAAACAGGACCGCATTCAGGATTAGGGCGTAAATAAGAAAAGAGAAAAAGGTTTGTTTTCTGGACATGTCCCTCTTTATAAAAAGCAGGCCGTATGCCAGTCCAGAAATAATTCCAATCAGTAAAACTCCGGCAACACTTTTTGCGTCCCAGTCCGAATGTGCAATCACAGTCTCAACAAGAAAAATAAGGCTGATGACGCGGGTGCAGATGTTTACCATTAAGCTAATTATTTCGCTTCTGTTTTCTGAATTTTTCATAAGCCAAGCAGCTCCTTTAATCTCTGCAAATAGTTTCTGGAAATTACAACCTTGTATCCGTTCTGGAGGGAAGCTTCAAATCTTCCGCCAAAAATTGGTGTAAGGTTGTCTATTTTGTCCAGGTTTACAATTACGCTTTTGTTTGCCCTAAAAAATGTGCCGGAAGGAAGTTCCTCTTCCAGCTGGTAGAGTTTTGACTTTGTTTCGTAAACGCAGTCATTGGTGTAGGCAAAAACGCTTTCGTCTACGGATTCAAAGTAGAGGATTTCTTTTTGATCCACAAATACAATTTTTGAGTCCTTGTAAAAATTCATCTTGCCCTTGCCGGCTTTGAGCAGGTTCAAAAGCTTTGTGAGGTTTTCGTCTATATAATCACACTTTAGGATTACTTCATCTTCCTCATCGGATGATTTTTTTTCAAGAATTGTTATTTTCATTACTTTGCAAGACCTCGGCTTATTCTAGCACTTTTTTTGATTTTTGTAAGGCAACTTTTGCCAATGTGGTCTTTCCGCATTTTTGGTAGCAGTCGCAAGCCATGGCATAGCAATAGGCTTTAAACTCTGCGTCATCGGTTAGGGAAGCAAGTCGGACAAAGTCTTCTGCACCGCTTTCCGATTTTGCAAAGACCTGCTCGGGAACGGAAGCGCTAACGCTTGCCCTGTTCAAAAGAACTTCAACTTCGCCTTCTTTTCCGCGCGCAAGATTTGCCGCTTTGTTAAGGTAGGTGTAGGATTCGTTTACAAGGATTACCGCCTTAACCACCGAAGAGTTTCCGCCCTTTTTTGCAAGATTCGAACCGTAGTTTGCAAGGCTAATAAAATCTTCCGGGTTTTCTTCAATTTTCTTTTTGTAAAAGGCAAGGTTTTCTTCTATTGAATTGCTGTCAAAATCTCCTTCCATGGCTTCTGCAAATATTTCTTTTGTTTGCTTTATGTAGGCTTGGTCTTCTTTTGCAGAATTGTTGTCTTTTGCTTTGCCTTCCTCCTCCATGTCTGCTTCCAAGGGCTGGGCATTCATGTTTGTAAAGACAGGCTTTCCGTTTACTAGAAGGTAGTGCCAGGTCTTTTTTGTGCCAAGAATTTTTTGTAGCCCTTTGTCCTTTAGCGGTATGCGGATTTTTATCTGGTTTTCTTTTTCCAAAATTATAAGCTGGGGTTTGCAGATAAAATTTTTTTCTGAATCATAGATTTTTCCTTGGCCTTCAGAAAATTTAATAGCGTAATCCCAGTTGTAATTTTTATAATTTTTTATGTTGTCAAAATTAATGTAAATGGCAAAACTTTCTAATGCTTCCAAATCATTTTTATATTCAAGCACAAGCTGCCAGTATTCGGAATTGTCTACCCACTTGGCATTTGTTACGGGCTTAAAAACCGTATAGCGGGTGTAGTCAAGCGTGTCGTTTTCTTCTGCTGCCTCAATAAAATCTCCTGCAAGTTCTCCGCCCGTAAAAGAGGGATGAACACGGATGAACTTTCCCAAAAGATTGTCCAGTTGGGAATCGAAAAAGAAAAAAATGCTTACTCCAAAGAGGCATACGAACGCTGCGTTTACTGTCATAATTTTCTTAATCATTTAGAAAGCTCCCGCAAGTGCTTTTGCAAATGCTTTAAAAATAATGGCAAGGCTTCTGTCTACAAAACCGGAAGACATAATCACTGCAAAGCTGAATGCCGCAAAACGGAAAAGCTCTGACGGTTCCAAAAGTTCCTGTATTGTTTGCCCTAACTTTGTCCTTGGAATTTTTCTTTGTCCGCATCCGCATTTTTTCTTGTTTGAATTAAAACGGAATTCATAGCGGATTGCTTTTTGGAGGCAGGCGTTTATGCATTCACCGCATTTTGCGCAAGTTATTTCTGGATGCCTTTTTTTGTCTTGGATGGTCAAAATGTCTATTGCTCCGAAGGGACAGGTATTTGCGCACTTTAAGCAGCCTGTGCATTTTTCGCCGTCTATCTTTATCCTAAAGAGGCTAAAGCGGTCTGTTAGTGAGGCAAAGGCACCGAATGGACAGAGGGTGCTGCATTGTACCCTGCGTTTTGTAAGGATTGGAAGAACAACCACAAGCGCAAGGAAAAGCCCAATGAACATTACTCCGGCAAGCAGGCTTGGGATGGAATTCATGGGAAAGAATTCTGTCGTAAGCTTAAAGGGGCAGAACCATTCGCAGTAGACGCATGCAAATTGGCATAGCGATGCAAGTATTATAAAGAAGAAAAATCCAAAATGAATTTCCCTCATCTCCTTGTTTTTGGGGATAAGGTTCAAGCGGCGTTTTTTTGCTACATGGGAAAAGCCCTCTTCCCAGCCGCCGTAAAAGCAGATCCAGCTGCACCAGCCCCTTCCAACCGTGAGCGTAACTGCAAGCCAGATGCAAATCATGCTGGAAATTGCCGCATACATTCCGGAAACGCGTGCCGGAAAAATTATGGATTTTGTTATCAAAAAGGGAACCAAGACTTGCGGAATTGCAATGTGGCAAAAGGGTAGCTCCGAATTGTTCATGGCCTGGCTTGTTATTGCCATGCTTCCTCGCTCTGCGTACAGGTCAGAAATAAAGGCGATGCAAAATCCAATTGCAAAGACTGTCTGGAAAATCCTGCGGCAAATTACACTGCTTCCCATTTTTTTCCGCTCAGAAAAAGTCATCCTTGAATAGATAAAGATAAGAAAGGCCGCATAGATTATGCTTGTTGGCGAAAAGTTTTTTACCACTACGGTAAAGAAGAATATAAGGCTGGACATCAATCCGCATAAAATCAACCTGGAAATCATAAAAGCTCCCTAAAATTCAACCAAAGAAAAATGGAACCAATCCTACTAGAATAAGAAAGTAAAGGCTCACGCAAAACTGTGTCACTCTGGAAACTCTCTTTATAAACGGCATCTTTTTTGCCACGAAGGGGATTCCTAAAAGCGGGACAAAGAAAGGCAGGGTTCCGATGTAAAAAAAGATGAAGTAGAAAAATCCGTAAAGACCCCTGCCTGCAAATACGGAGCGGACAATTGCAGTCCATAGTGGAGGGCATATGTGAAGCCCTACCGAAAGTCCTGCCACAAGCGCCGTAACCCAGTCGTTTCCAATTCGCTTAAGTTTTGGTGAACGGCATCCGTCCTTGCATCCCCAGGGGAATTTTACCCCAAGGGAATTAAGCAAAAGCGAGAGCCCGCAGAAGATATAGGCATAAAGTGAAAGCCGCCTTGAAAGGACTGGATTTGCGTACTCGTTTGCAAGCATGCCCAAGGCCGCAAAAACAATCCCCAAGATAAAGTACATTGCAAGCCTTCCGCAAAGAAATGCCCCGGTAAGACCTGCGTTCCTTTTGTGGGAGCTTTTTTCGCAGCCAAACAAAAAAGGAATGAGCACTGGGGCACAATACATAGTGCAGTATGTTCCTGTAGAAAGTCCAAGTAGAATTGCTTCCAGAACCATATAAATCTCCTCTTCTCTCGCTTTTAGAAGCTGGATTTATTTTTCCGCTGCCACTTGCGGAATCATTTCTTTTGCTCTTGCCCCAAAGTCTGAATCTGGTGAACTTTTATAAGCAAGCTCAAAATATTTTTTTGCCAAGTCAGCCTTGCCGGAATCAAGATAGAAATTTCCGCAGGCAAGATAAACTTCTGCTTTTACTTCCGGTTCAAAGTGGTCAACTATTTTAAGAAGGTAGTCAACGTCGTCACGGATGATTTTGTAACGCTTGACTGGTGAACCCCGGCTTACGTCTATTCCGTTTTCCAACCTAAGGATTCTTAGGTGAACATTCTTGCTGTCCATCTTTACGGCTTGGTCAATTAACTTGCTTCCTTTCTTTAGATTTGAATAGGCTTTCATTGGACTTTTACTTGCGTACTGTCCGGCCTTTATTGTAAGGGCACTTCCGTAATATGCGCAGGCAAGGGCATTTTCTTTGATGAATGGCTCCAGGGTATTGATGCAGTTGTCAATAAGTGAGTCGGATTCATTTCCTTCTACAGTCCTTGAGCGGTTGTGGAATTCAATTCCCTTTGCAATTTGAGATTCTTTGTCCTGAGCAAAAGCAGGGGAACAAAGCAAAAAACTTGCGGCAATAAGAACTGCCTTTAAACCAATGTGTTTCATAAATACCTCCGTTCTTGTATGTTTGCAGAATAAAGCGGAAGCGGTGTGCTGGCAATATGATTTTTGCCAAGTTGCTTAAAATGGAGGCTATGATGATTTTTTTTGGGGGTAAGAAAAAGTTTTATAAATTATTGCTAAGAATTTCATCCAGCATTTTTATTAGCGCACGGTATTCCGCATCGTAAAAAAATTCATCATCAGTAATTTCGTCTTCCCGTTTTAAAAGCTCAATCAAAAGCATTTTTAGTTCCCTGTTCATATTTTTGCATCTCCTTGTTGGTGCATGGGAATGACACATCTTCTTTTTGGTCACTCCCATGACATTGGGCTATAGATACTTGTAATGTTCTTTGTCCAGTTTTTCTAGCGCGGATTTTGCCTGCTTTACAAAGCGGTTGTAGTCATGCTCGGTAAAACTTATTTCTTCCAGTCTCCAGATGCACTCTGCAATTTTATGAGAGAACTCTCGTCTCTTTACGATGTCAAGAATCTCATAAGGGTTTGGATTCAGGTCGCAAAGCAAACTTTCAAGCATACGGTAATCGATTTCTATGTCTTTTGGCTTGATGATTTTTTGTCCCTTCAAAGCAGAAACAGGAATCTTGTTGTAACCGTCACAAATCAGGGAGTCCAGAGCTATTGCATAGTCGCCGTCAGCTCCCAAATAAACAACCCAGTGCTTGTTTTCTATGCAAAGAAGTGACTTGTAGGGCAGGTCTTCGAGAGATGTAAAATCTTCCACCTTTAGCCTGATATGTTTCCCCGCATCCCAAGTTCCATCATTCAGAGATTTGTTCTCATGGATTGCAAAAAAGTCATAAAGCTTCTTTATCTTGTCCGCATAGAACGAGACTTTTTTTCTGTAGACATCTTCGTCCATTTTTGCCTTGCTTTTGGTAAGCCGTATGAATGCACAATAAATGGTATAAAAAGTTTCCTTGTGCTTGAAGGGATAATAGCCGGTTATGAATGCCCAAACCGTTATGACCTTAAGTTCAAACAAAATTTTTTCTTCCTGCGATTTTGTTTTCATGTCCTCATTTGGCTTTAGCCATGAAAAAAAACGTGAGTTAATCATTCCACTGTTGATTAGTGCAAAGAGAATGCAACCGTGCTTCCATTGACAGAACCACTGTGAGGGTGCTTCATTTTTATCAAATCTTTTAAGCATAATATGCTCCAAGCCTTTTACCAGTCTTGCTTAGGACTTTAGATTAATTTTTGTAGGATAGAAAGGTTGTAAAAAAAAAGTTAAGTTAAGATAAATTTAATAAGAAGCGTTATAAATAAATTTGTGTGTAAAGAATATTTTTTGTATATTCTACGTTTTAAGTATAGCATTATGGAAGTATTGTTGTCAAGATTTTGCATTTAGGAAAACCGCAGTTTTATATGTCGACATTTGTTCAAATATAGCAGGCGTTGCGGGCGGCGTTTGAGCCCGCTGAGGGGGAGACTTCCCCCTCCTTGGATAACATCAGTTGTAATGTGGACAAAGAGCATTTTCTTCTATATACTATGTCCATGGCAAAGACTGTAGACGACAAAAAAATTATTTACACGATGGACCGCGTTTCTCGCGCGTACGGAACAAAGGTTGTTCTTAAAGACATAAGCATTTCATATTATTACGGTGCAAAGATTGGCGTTATCGGTGAAAACGGTGCCGGTAAATCTTCCCTCTTTAAAATTTTTGCAGGAATAGACAAAGACTATACTGGAGAAACCCACCTTTCGGACGGTTATTCCATGGGCTACTTGGAACAGGAGCCTTATCTGGAAAACGGCAAGACCGTAAAAGAAATCGTTATGGAAGGCGTAAAACCCATTACGGATTTGCTTGCTGAATTTGACAAGGTGAACGAGGCCTTTGGTGACCCCGATGCGGATTTTGACAAGCTGTGTGCCCGCCAGGCAGAGCTTCAGGAAAAGCTTGATGCAGCCGACGCATGGAACTTGGACGCAAACCTGGAGCTTGCAATGGATGCCCTCCGCTGCCCTCCGCCGGATCAGATTGTAGACGT
>JAGCWT010000107.1 GCA_017961705.1 Treponema sp. | reverse complement strand
TATCTAGTCTTTTGTTATACACAGGTCTGTTTGCTCAAGAAAAGTTTATGTCAATGAATTTCTTGCGGGTGGAAGATCTGTAGGAATTTGATGAATCAAAAACAAAATCTCTTCCAGAAGGGGTTCAGGAATTTACATATTTTGACTCTTTTTCTTCAGGGTTAAAAACCGTTCTTGTTTCTGATTCTATTAGTTATGACAGTTCTGACATTGACGAAATTATTTTGTCATCTGATTTCTTTGGGAATGATTGCTTAAGAATTCTCTTTAAAGAAAGTGGTGCAGAAAAGATGGCATCTTTTACTGAGGCAAATATTGGAAATAACATTTTGATGGAATTTAATGGTATTGTTATTGCCAATGCAATGGTTAGGGAAAAAATTTCTAGTGGTAGTTTACAGCTTTCAATTCCTGAAAGAAAAAATATTCTGTATCAAATTATCCAATTATTTGAATGTAAAAATGAGATTAATATCCAAATACCAGAAAACCAGATTTACATAAAAACTAAATCTGCGATATCAAATTATGATGATGTGGATGAAAAAAATATTACTCAACTTGCAACCAATTTTTTCTGTTCAGTTTTTGAAAAATCTGATGATTCTTATAAAGAATATGTTTTACCAGAATCTCAGAATCGTATAGCTGAGCTGGTTGAAATTTTCCGTTCTAAATATCAGGACTGTACAATTCAGATAGCAGAAACTGAAAGCTTATCATCTCTTGTTATCAGAAAATATAAAGGAATGAATATACCAATTCCTTTATATTTCAGAGTTAATAACGGCGGTTATGATGTTTGTGAGGACATTATTTGTGTAATTGATAAATCTGGAAAACTTAAAATTAAGCAAATGACTTTGAAGTAGATACCTACTATATGAAAATAAAATAAGTATTGATTTTTAATATTTTTAGTCCCAAAATTATTATTTACGGAGCAGAAAATAATAAGATAAAAGTTCAAGCTGTAATGGATTTTTATGATAAATATAATGATTATATACAAAAATATCCTTGGAGTAAAAAAGTAGATTTTAATATTAGGTCAAATGTCGAGTTTTTAGCAAGAAATGTGTCATTATCGAGCTTGACCAGATAATCCGCTTTGAAAGATTGCCGGGGCGAGCCCGGCAATGACAGGTCTGTTCAAAACTCGAAATTGAACCTATTAATTAATTTTGAAAAGAAGTTGCAAATGCAAGCACGGCAGGGATTGGAGGGGCTTTAGTTGCCGCAGGCAATGGAGCGAGAGCGAAACCCCGGAAAGCCCGTAAAAAATGGCCTCCTTGCCATTTTTTTTGCTGGGGTTTACACGGCCCTTCGAGAACATCAGGGACCGGACTTTTCCCCGGCGCTCCTTGTTTGCAATGTAAAAAATGGCAAGATGTTCTTTTTTTAAGTATTTGTCCCAAAAGAAAAGTGCCGCAAAAATATTATGATTTAATAATTGTCGTGGGAAAAGTCGTCCAGTTCTTTTAGTTGCGACCGGTACTGGCTTTTTACGAAGAGCTTAAAGTCGTGGACGGTGAGCGGCGGCTTGTTTTTGTAGTTGGGGTTAAGGTAGATGTAGGCGGAATAGATGTCTTCGAAATTTTTGGACTTCATGCTGTTGTCGTCTATGAATACGATTCCTGCCAGGCTTCTGCTTACTTCTCCGACGGTAACGTTGCTTCTTCCGTATGCAGAGCAGTAGTTGGATGCCCTTTCGCGGCTGTCTTTTAGCTCGATGAAGATGCGGCGGCTTAGTGCCCGGTAGAAGTAGTTGTTAAAGTTGCCAAAGTCCACGGTTTCCTTGTTGAACCAGGGGTTCCTTAGCATGGTAATCATTGAATATTCGTTGTCCACCAGTTTGCTTCCGTAGTCTAGGAATTTGTAGCGGTAGGCCTCTGCCATGGAATAGGGGCTGAATTCTTTTTTTAGCGTGAGTATGTTTGAGTAGTTGATTTTAAAGTTAAAGGCAAGTCCCGACTGTGATTTGTAGATTACAAAGTATTTTCCGCTTCTGACTGCGGCCTTTAGTTCGTCCTGGATTTTTACCTTTTCCCAGCCAAGCGATTCCTTTACCTTTTTGTAGTCTAGGCTTGAAAGGTTGTCTACTCCCAATAGTACCGTTTTTTTGCATTTTGTTTGGGCATAGTTTTCTACGTTTTCAAAAATCTTGTCGAGGATTTCCTGGTGGATGCAGTTGAAGGATTTTACGTCTGTAAAGATTGTTTTTCGCGGGAAGTCCAGCCTTATGTCTATGTCTATGAGGTTTTTGTGCCCCATTTTTGCGGGGATGCTTTTTGGGTGTTCGCGGATTGGCAGGCGGGAAATGTATGTTGGCTCAACGTGCTCTTTGAACTGGCTGTAGAAGTCAAGCGCTACTAGTTCTGAGTAGGGACCCAGCCACTTTGCTTTGTCGCCTTCGCCTATGTTTTTTACCTTTTCGCATATTTCTTCTGCCGCTTCCCAGCCGAACCTTCTGGAAAGCCTTTGCAGGCGGTTGATGAAGTTTGACGCAAAAAGGTTGAGCGGGTGGCGGTTAAGCGAGGCGATGCAGGAATTCCCACCGTTGCGCAGGGGTATGCGCTTTTGGATCTTGAAGATTTTGTAGACAATCTGCTCCAGGTTTTCCGCATCGTTCATGCTCAAATTATAGCACTCTTTTTGGCAAAATGGAACAAAGCTGCGCTACCAAAAAATCTCTTGACAAATTGACAGAATTTGTCATAATAGAATGTACGAGGTTTATATGTCCAAGAAATATGCATTTTTGTTTCCCGGACAGGGCGCACAGGCCCCCGGAATGGTAAAGGATGTAGCGGAGGCATTTCCTTCAGCTAAAAAAGTGATAGACGACTTTTCTTCTATTATAAACGTAGACATGGCAAAGCTTATGTGGGAAAGTGACGCGGAAACACTTAGCAGAAGCGACAACAGCCAGATTGCAATAACCGCAGCTTCCCTTGCAATAATGGCGGCACTTAAAGACAAGGGCATTGAACCTTCAGCCGCAATGGGATTCTCCCTGGGTGAATTCCCGGCCCTTTATGCAGCAGGAGTCCTTTCTTTTGAAGACTTGGCAAAGGTTGTGCGTGAGCGCGGAGTAATAATGCAGGCCGTTTGCGAAGAAATTGCAGCTGCAAACGAAGGCCATGCCCCTGGAATGAGCGCAATCCTTGGACTTGCACCGGAAAAAGTAAAAGAAATAGCTTCTTCAATACCGGATGCCTATGCCGCAAACATGAACAGCGTAAAGCAGACCGTAATCAGCGGAACAGCCGCCGCTCTGGAAAAAGCGGAAAAAGCCGCAACGGAAGCTGGTGCAAGACGTGCCATCCGCCTAAAGGTAGCAGGCCCCTTCCACAGTCCGCTCATGCAGAAAGCAGCAGACAAGTTTGGTGAATTCCTTAAGGGCGTTACTTTTGCAGAGCCAAAAATTCCACTCTTTAGCAACGTAAGCGGAAAGCAGGCAAGTAGCGCGCAGGAAGTAAAGGAAAGGGCAGTTCTTCACCTTACTCACAGCGTTCTTTGGACGGACGAAGAGGCAGTTCTTGCTTCCATCATAAAAGCAGACGGCGAGGCAAACTGGTCAGTTCTTGAACCAGGCCCAGGCAAGGTTTTGTCTGGTCTTTGGGGACAGACTGAACTTGGCGCAAGCCTGGCAGCCCTACCTGTTAACAGCGTAGAGTCACTTTCTTCGCTTTCTTAATTTTTGGACGGAACGGCATTTTTAACAAATGCTTGTTTGCTGCAATCGGGATTTTAGGCCTTGTGTTACGGGCTTTCCGGGGTTCCGGCTTTCGCCTTCATTGCCCATGGCAACGGCTTCGCCGCCCCTACAATCCCGCGTAGGATTTCTTTTGAATCTAACTGTAGGAGAAAATATGGATTTACTAAAAGGAAAAAAAGCCCTTGTAACAGGTTCTTCAAGAGGCATCGGATTTGAAATAGCAAAGACTTTCCTTGCCAATGGTGCAGAAGTCTGGGGAATGTGTACCCACGAATCAAAGAACAAGGCCTTGCTTGAACAGACAGCAAGCGAAAACGGAACTGCCTTCCACGAATTCTATGCAGACGCAGGAAACGCAGATGTCCTTACAGCCGCAGTAAAAGAAGTGCTAACTGCTTCCGGCGGATTCGACGTTCTTGTAAACAACGCAGGAATCACCCGCGACGGACTAAGCTTCCGCATGAAAAAAGAAGACTGGGATTCTGTCCTTGCAGTAAACCTTACTTCTGCATTCTTGGTCTGCCAGATTGTCTCCAACGACATGATTCACAAGAAGAGCGGCTCCATAATCAACATGTCTTCAATCGTCGGACTCCATGGCAACGGTGGCCAGGTAAACTATTCCGCAAGCAAGGGCGGCCTTATAGCATTCAGCAAATCTTTGGCAAAAGAAGTCGGTGGCCGTGGCGTTCGCGTAAACTGCATTGCACCTGGATTCATCGAAACAGACATGACCAGCGTCCTTAAAGAAGAATACCGCAAGGCAATGGAAGCAACAATTCCCCTCAAGCGCGCAGGAAAGGCAGAAGAAGTTGCAAATGCAGCCATCTTCCTTGCAAGTGACCTTAGCGTATACGTTACGGGGCAGGTAATCGGAGTTGACGGCGGCATGGGCTGCTAAATAGAATAATAAGCCGAATGCTAAGCTTAAAAAAAGTGTCATTGCCGTACTTGATACGGCAATCTTTCAAAGTAGATTATCTGGTCTAGACCGATAATGACACATTTCGTGCAAAAAAAATCGATTTACAAACTAATAGATATTTTGTTGTGTTCGATATGACATATTTGGAGGATTTTTATGAGAAGAGTAGTTGTTACAGGACTTGGATGTATTTCACCAGTAGGAAATTCCGTTGAAGAAACATGGAATTCAATAAAGGCCGGAAAAAGCGGTATTGCCACAATAACGCACTACGACAACGCAAACTTTAAGGTAAAGTATGCCGCAGAAGTAAAGAACTTTAAGGCAGAAGACTACATGGACGGAAAGGCTGCCCGCAAGATGGCACTCTATACAAAATATGCCGTAGCTGCCGCAAAACAGGCATTGGACGACGCAAGCCTCACAGACAAGAAAGACATTCTGGAAGACACAGCCGTTTACCTTGGCGTTGGAATTGGCGGACTCGAAGTTACGGAAAGCAGCATGAAGGCCTACTTTGACTCAGACCAGAAGCGCATGCCCCCAATGACAATCCCTGAACTTATCCCCAACGAAGGTGCAGGAAACATCAGCATCCTCTTTGGCCTCCACGGAGCCGCACACACAGTTGCAACCGCTTGTGCATCAGGAACAGACGCAATCGGAAACGCCTTGGACAACATCCGCTGCGGAAGAAGCGACGTCGTACTTGCAGGAGGAGCAGAAAGCACACAGTGTGGCTATGCAAACCTTGGCTTTACAATGCTCCAGGCACTCAGCAGCAAGTGGGTGGACTGCCCGGAAAAGGCAAGCCGTCCATTCGACAAGCAGCGCGACGGATTCATCATGGGCGAAGGCGCAACAATCCTCGTACTCGAAGAATATGAACACGCAAAGGCCCGCGGTGCAAAAATCTATGCTGAACTCTTGGGCTACGGTGCATCTTGCGACGGCTACCACCTTACAGCTCCCAATCCAGACGGAGTAACAGGTGCAAAGTGCATGACCCTTGCAATGAAAGACGCAGGAGTAAAACCGGAAGAAGTAACCTACTACAACGCACACGGAACTTCAACCCACTTAAACGACTCTGGAGAAACAAAAATGCTCCACATCGCATTCGGTGAGGCCGCAAAAAAGCTCCACATCTCTTCAACAAAAAGCATGACTGGCCACTGCCTTGGAAATGCCGGTGCACTCGAAGCAATGGTCTGCGTAAAGGCAATCCAGGACAGCTACATCCCTGCAACAATCAACCTTGACGAAGTAGACGTAGAAGGTGGCTGCGACCTTGACTACACACCCAACAAGGGCATCGATATGCCTGTAGAAGTAGCCATGAGCGCAAACTTCGGCTTCGGTGGCCACAACGGCTGTCTCGTATTCAAGAAATTCAACGCTTAGTTTAATCGATAGCAAAAATTAATGGAAATGCCCCTGCTTTTTAGTGGGGGTATATTTTTTTGGAGCCACTTTAATTGTAAAACTGTGCCCAGTCCTTCGGAACTGGTCAGATCCATGCAATTTTTACCATCTGTAAACAGAGAGCGCCAAGGAGGGCGCGTCATCTCTTTGCAGAAGAAAACTTGTGGGTAAAAATTGCATGGAGGAAATTTTTACCCGCTTTCCAGGGTTCCGCCTTTCGGCTCCATTGCTTCGCAACCCGCTCCGCGGTCCCTTCCAATCGGGGCTAGGCTTTGTTTTCAAGAACCCAGATTCAGATCTACAGATTCAGTTCCGGAATTACAGCCCTTAAAAAAGAATTGCCAACCTTTGCCAGTGCCAAAAGCTCCTTAGAGTCCTCGTATTCCTGCAAGGCATCATATTCCTGCCCAAAGAAAACCTTAAGCCCGCCTTTTCCGTCAGACTCAGCCCTAAGCGCATACCGCTTGCCACCATATTCAAAAGAAAAATCCCTTCTAGCATTCAAAAAATCAACAAACTGTTCAACCGTCATACCCCCAAGCATACCAATCCCCCGCCCCCTTGTAAAGTAAATAAAATTAATCCCCAATACACGGAAATCAATTTTGGGCTCCACTCCCAGAAAAAATTGTCTGAAAATCCACGGTTGCGCGTACAAAGTATTAAGGTCGCTGTCGCTCCCCCGCGCAAAGCGTCTTTTCAGCCAATTTTTTCTTCCGTTGCGCCCAAACTTGATTTCCTGTATTACTGCTAAATTCCTGTGCAAAAATCAAAAATGCGTGTTATAATAAAAGCATATTTCAATCTTCAAGATTGCAATCTTTTAGATTTGATTTTACAGGAGCAATTATGGACGCATCATCAATTTTAACGGCTATGCTAAGCACATCCAACATCAAGAACATCGGAAAGGCATCTGGCGCTTCCACCGACCAAGTAAAGAGCGTTTTAACAAGCGCACTTCCAACCCTCTTGTCAGGGGCAAGCACCCAGGCAAACACAGCCTCAACCGCAGCTGGATTCCTTCAGGCACTCACAAGCCACGCTGGAGACTCCGCAAGCAAGATAGACCTTGGCGACGGAGCAAAAATCCTTTCGCATTTGTTGGGCTCATCCCAGGCAAAAAACACAACTTCAATCGCAAAGGCATCTGGCGTAGAAAAGTCAACCGTAACATCCATCCTTGCAGCGGCAGCACCCTTGCTTCTTAGCGTACTAGGAAAACAGTCAAACGACTCCGGCATGAGCGGCAATGCACTCGGCTCTCTCTTGGGCGGACTCACAGCCGGTAACATGGGCTCTCTTCTTACAGGTCTTTTGGGAGGAACCTCATCTTCTGCCACAAGCTCATCCGCAAGCTCCTCATCCAGCAAACCCGGAAAGAAACCGGCCGCAAAAAAGCCTGCTGCAAAGAAACCTGCCGCCAAAAAAGACAGCGACACCCTCTCCCAGGTTGCGGGCCTTGTCGGAAGCCTCCTTACGGGCAAGTAAGCCTTTTGCATTTCCCAGCCGGGGCAGCTTTTGCCTTGGCGCGGCAATGCATAAAATATTTCTGGACATCTGCCGTAATTCAGCGGCGGATTTTTCCTTGCGCACACGTCCGTACAGACGTGAAGGAGAAAAAATGAAAAAGTTTTTAATGGTAATGGCCTTGCTCTTCTCTTTTACCAGCCTTTTTGCCCAGGAAGAGGAGACCATCGTTTTTACCGAAGGCGTGCATGTTCCCCGCACATACACAATCACCAAAGACAAAATAAGCATTTATGACGAAGAAACAGAAACAACAGAAGAACTTGACCGCAGCAGGTTTTTCCTTGGCGAAGACAAATTCTATCATTTTATAAATAAAAATGATATGGAGGAAATAGCGCTATTTTGCAACCATTCCTCAGTCGACTTTTACCCCCTCGAAGTAGACGGAGATCCAGAGACAGTTAGGATTTCTGAATGGCAGACGGAATTTAGAAAGACGGTGCAAGAATATAACATGTATCCTGCATTCAGAGATTACGAGACAAAATATTCCGCAAGCTCAGAACTAAAAGAAAAAAACACAAAATATGTCGCAGAAAACCTGGGAACCTTTTTCCTTCCCCCCGCTGACAAAGGAAGCACCTCGTCATGGGATACCGAGCACAAACCTTGGGTAGAAGGCGCAAAGGGATACGGAATAAACCAGTTTATAAAAGTAAAAACAAATTCCCAGTTTTCAGGCCTTGCAGTTGTAAACGGCTACGTTGACTTTTACCGCAGGGACTTGTACAAAAAGAATTCAAGGGTAAAAACCTTCCGTGGAAAAGATTTGGATAACAAGCTGGAATACGACATTAGCCTAAAGGATGAAGTGGTCACCCAAGAAATTAAGCTCAAAAAGCCAACCCAAAACATAATTCTTTACATCACAGAAGTC
>JAGCWT010000106.1 GCA_017961705.1 Treponema sp. | reverse complement strand
GCGTTGCAAGTGATTGAATTTATTCTTTTCTTCTGGAGCAGCCTTTATATTTTTACTGTCCCTTCGGGATTTCCATTATTTCGGGCTTTCCGGGGTTTCGGCTTTCGCCTCCATTGCTTCGCAACGGCTACGCCGCCCCTACAATCGGGCGTAGGTTGCTTGTGCTTTTTTCCCAACTAAGCAAGAATAAAAAATTTAAAATGAATTTGAAAACATTTTGTTGAAACCTGTAAAAACATCTGTTATAATTTAGTATATATTTTAAAAGGGAAACCAAAAGAGGCACGTATGAAAAAGAGTTTGAAAGCTGTGATTTCTTGCGGAGTGGCAATTTCGACAATTCTGTCGTCTTGCGCAACAACAGACAAAGGTTCGGAGGAGTCTAAATCCCAAACTCCTGGAAAAAGAATCATACGCACTGTAACTACAGAACAGAAAGTGACCAAAGTCCAAAAAGATGGTCAAAAAGATAATAAGACTGCAACTGCAAAATCTGGTGCATCCAAGAATACGGCAACTGCAAAAACCAATAAACAGACCGCAACTACAACAACTTCTACGGGAAAGAATGTTAAGAAGAATTCTTCCACTGTTTCAAAGCCGTCTACCGACCAGCCAACCGCTGCCGAGATAGCCGCAAAGAGACAGGCCGCAGAAGCGATTGCCGCTCAGAAGAAAGCTGAACAGGAAGCTGCGGATAAGCAGAAGGCCATTCAGGAAGCTGCCGCCAAGCGTAAGGCTGCCCAGGCAGAAGCAGAAAAGAAGCGTGCAGAAGAAGTAGCTGCCGCAAGACAGAAGGCTGCAGAAGAGAAAGCCGCCCAGCAAAAAGCCGCCGAAGAAGCCGCTGCAAAGCGTAGGGCAGAACCGCAGGCCGCTCAGGAAGAAGCTGCAAAGAAACGCGCAGAACAGCAAGCTGCCGCAAAGAAGGCTGCCGAAGAAAGAGCTGCAAAACAAAAAGCTGCACAGGAAGAAGCCGCCAAGAAGCGTGCAGAACAGCAAGCAGCTGCAAAGAAAGCCGCCGAAGAAAAAGCTGCCCAGCAGAAAGCAGCACAGGAAGCTGCAAAGAAACAGAATGCAAACCAGAATCAGAAGGTTGCTTCAAACACAGCTACTCCGTCTAAAAAGACAACAACAACCACTACAACTACAAACACAAAGACTACAACCAATACCTCAAAGCAGAATACAACAAGCACTACAAAGACACCTTCTACAGCAAATAGCGTAACTTCTTCCAATACTAAGACTGGAACTACGACAAGCACAAATACTGCTGCAAATAAGGCTGCAGAAGAAAAAGCCGCCCAGCAGAAGGCCGCACAGGAAGCCGCTGCTAAGAAGAAGGCAGAAGAACAGGCCGCCGCAAAGAAAGCCGCAGAAGAAAAAGCTGCAAAGCAGAAGGCCGCCCAGGAAGAGGCTGCAAAGAAGCGTGCCGAACAGCAGGCTGCCGCCAAGAAAGCCGCCGAAGAAAGAGCTGCCCAGCAAAAAGCCGCTCAGGAAGAGGCTGCAAAGAAGCGTGCCGAACAGCAGGCTGCCGCCAAGAAAGCTGCAGAAGAATAAGCTGCCCAGCAAAAAGCCGCTCAGGAAGCTGCAAAGAAACAGGCTGACCAGAAGGCTGCACAAGAAGCTGCTGCCAAGAAAAAGGCCGAACAGCAAGCCGCTGCTAAAAAAGCTGCTGACGAAAGAGCTGCAAAACAGAAAGCTGCCCAGGAAGAAGCCGCTAAGAAGCGCGCAGAACAGCAGGCCGCTGCTAAAAAAGCCGCAGAAGAAAGAGCTGCAAAGCAGAAGGCTGCCCAGGAAGAAGCTGCCAAGAAGCGTGCCGAACAGCAGGCTGCCGCCAAGAAAGCTGCAGAAGAAAAAGCTACCCAGCAAAAAGCAGCTCAGGAAGCTGCCGCTAAAAAGGCTTCAGACCAGAAGATTGCCGCAAACAATGCAACTCCTTCAACAAAGACAACAACGACCACTACAACAACTACTACTTCCAAAACGAATACAGGTTCAACAAGTGGTAAACAGGCCCAGTCTGATGCCCAGAAGAAAGCAACTGTTCTTGACAACCTTGAAAAATACTCAGAGGAATGGACTTCTGATTACGAAGGCAGCAAGTACGGCTACTTCTATACGTCACCAGAATACGGCCAGTTCAACATGATTGAAGGCGAGTTTACCAAGAAGTCTGGTTATGCAAAGTCTGCTTACGGATTTGTTTTTGGTTATTCAGATTTGGCAAACGGCTATCTTAAGGATTACATCCGCTTCGAAATCAACACCGACGGAGAATATGCCCTGTACACATGGGACGGAAAGAACTACAAGGATTTGGTTCAGCCAAACAACAAGGGTACGGCCTATTTCTATTCCCACCCGGCAATCAAGTCTGGCTACAACACACAGAACAAGCTCAAGCTCGTTGCAGACGACGAAACCCAGACTTGGAGCGTATATCTTAACGGCGAATTGATAAAAGACAATATTCCTTACCTTAAGAACGGAACTCACGGTGTAATGGGCTTCTTTAGCGTAGGACAGGAAGAGCAGGAAAACATGCCGGCTGTTCCAGTTGTGGTTTCTTACCGCATTACAGACGCAGTTCTTTATAGTGACGGTACAGAGGAATACTAGTGAATGAAGCACAGTGGGCTGCATTTGTGGCCTTCCGCGATTCATACAAAGAATTATGCGAAGAATGGAATACGGCTTTTGCAGAGAAATTAAAGCCTTTGCAAAAGTCTGCTTCCATAAAAGATACCCCCGAATACTCCCTAGAAACACCGGTCGTTTACAACACAGCCTACGACTCTTTTACAAAGGATGATGAAATTACCCTGCTTGTAATAGGCGACAATCCTGGTAAAGAAGAACAGCTTTCCAAAAACCGCAAGTATCTTGTTGGCCAAAGTGGACGCATAGCAGAAGGATTTTTCCGCCGCCATCCAGAATTCCATACGGATTTTAGGAAAAACGTCATCATAATGAACAAAACACCGGTTCATACGGCAAAGACAAGCCACTTAAAGTACCTAAAAAAGAACGGGTCTGAGCAAATAAAAAATCTTATTCAGGAAAGCCAGATTCTTATGGCAAAAAAAGCCGCCCAGCTGCATCAGGCTTTGCTAAAAAACTGTATGGGTCAAACTGTACCCCAATTATGGCTTGTTGGCTATGCTGAACTCAAGAAAAACGGAATCTTTGCCTCCTACCGCGAAGAATTAAAACAAGCCTACACTTTACCAGACGGAAAAGAAGATACTGCTTGGGACAAGGTATTTGTCTACCAGCATTTTTCGATGAACCGCTTCTTGGTTGACCTAAAAAATTATCAGGCACAAAACATGGGTACAGATTTACCCAAAGCATTGGAAGCACTTGGCCACATACACCGGGATGAAATTTTCAATCCAAACGGTGACTAAGGTGACTAAATAAAAGGAGAAAGTATGAAAAAAGTTTTTACCCTATTGTCAGTATTGATAATGTTCGCCGCATCTTCTTTTGCAAAGAGGGGGCCGCGGCCGGAAGTTAAACCTATTACCAAAGGCAATTTTATTTACTATGCCTCATCAGATTCTTTCAACGACCAGTCTTTTGGTACGGTTAGAATAGAATCCGTAGATGAACCCAAATATTTTTATAGAATACCAATTTATGCCATAGAAGAGGACACTAACCTTGAAAGGGATGTTCAATGGATTGAAATCAAAAGCATGGAATTCAAAGATGAAAGTACAATCACAATCATAAATGAAATAAACCATGTTTTTGAATTGAACATAAACACTTTTGAGGTTAAATGCGTAAACACAGAAAGCAACGTCTTTAGATATAAAGATGGTAAGTGCATCCCTGGAAATATAAATGAAATTTATGAAAAGAAATTTGAAGATTTTGTAAACAATAATGCAAAGTACAAATATAAAAGAAGCCAGCCAGAGGTAAAAAAGCTTACAAAGCTAGAAGACCTTGTAAATGTTGCAGAAGAAGTTTTGTTCCCAATTTATGGGGAAGAACACATCAAAGGTGAACAGCCTTACTGCATCAAAAGATATAAAGACAAATGGATTGTAACAGGTTCGTTGTCAGAAGGCTCTGTTGGCGGAGTGTTTGAAATCGTAATCAACGCAGAAACTTCTCAGGTTGAATCTTTGATTCATGGGGAATAAAATGAAAAAACTTTTTACGCTGCTATCAGCATTTATAATGTTCGCCGCATTATCTTTTGCAAAGAGGTTGCCGCCGCCGGAAGTTGCAACGCTAACAAAAGGAAATCTTGTTTACCGAAGCGCCGTAAATGTATCTGATAATGGTAAATGGTTTTTTGGCATTGTTGTAATTGAATCTGCTGAGGAGCCAAAGAATTTTCGCCCAGTCCCCATTTATGCCATAAAACTGGATAAAAATCTTGAAAAAGATGTTCAGTGGAAATTTATCAAAAGCATGGAATTTAAGGACGAAGAGACAATCACAATCATAAATGAAAGGAATCATACGTTTGAATTGAACATAAATACGCTGGAAGTAAAATGTGTAAACGTAAAAAACAATGTCTTTAGGTGTAACTTTCGCGCCAAAGAAAGATATAAGTGCATCTCTGGAGATATAAATAAAATGTTTAAAACGCTAATCAATTCAAAAAACTCTCAGGCTGAATCAAAATGACAAAAGTTATTAGAAGAAAAGTCACGCCTGTTTTATTGGGAATTGTAATACTGGCATTGATTGTATTTGCAATATTCGGAAAGGAACTCTTTTTTGTTGAACATAGTAATTTGGATATATCAAATGGGGAAATTAAATTTAAGAAAGTACAGGAACTTGAACCCCGCGTCGTGTTTTTTTACTTGTTCATTCTTATTTGTGCAATTGTTACTTTTTTCCGGACCATTTTTTGGAAGCTTGAATATGATGACACAAGCTTTTCTGTAAAAAACGAAGGTGTTCAAAATCTTGAATACAAAAAAATTGTAAGCATAGTTCATTATAAAGCTCATAGATACAAGCATAGCATTAATGAGTTCATAATAAGCTATATGGGAATGCCTGAATTTGGTTATGAAGAAGAAGTTCAGAAAGCTGTCATAAAATATTATACTCATAATGATGAAATGAAGGAATTCTTTAGTTTTGTAAAAGAAAAAAATCTGGGCATAGATTTTCATTCAGAGAATGCCGGTTGCAATGGTGTTGAAACAAGTGAATTTGATTACTTTGTATAAAATAAATTTATAAGGAAAACAAAAATGAATAGATTTATTTTTCCATTACTTTTACTTCTTGTTTTTATTTTGGTCACTTATATTGTTTACCGGCTGACTGAAAGGGAAATGAAAATACGAAGAAAAGCAGCTGAAGACAGGGCAAAGGAATTATCTACAACAGAAGGAATTGAATCAATTTATAAAAATGACCGCGAGTTTAGGCGGAGAATGAACAAAAGAGATTTATTCATCCTTGCAGGCCTTTTTGCTTTTTTTGTACTTTTCTTTATAATTCTTCTAATTATACGCTTATTGAGCAAATGAGATATGCTTTTGATTTTTTGTATTTTGGTTGACAAGCGATAAAAACTGGATTACGGTATATAATATTAACCTACAACAGAGGAGATACTATATGAGAAAGACAGTAAAGGTTTTGGTTACAGTGTTCATGCTTGGGCTTGTTGCATCGCTTACTTCATGTATGGAGTTTGCAGAAGCAATGGTTGGTTCAATGTCCCAGACAGCATACCTTTTTGATGTTACCTATAATGCAAAAACATCAAGCGGAAAAAAGGTTGAGCTTAAATTCAACAACTCAAATCTTGCTGGCCGCTACAAGCTCAATGTCTGGATTAACGGAAAGGCTGTGGACAACGATGGATACACATGGAGCTTGTCCAATGAAAATATGAACGGTGCTGACAATGTTAATATATACGAGGTTACCGATACTAACCATACTGTACAGATTTCAAAGCTGAAGCCTAATGAGGTTGCAGGAAATAATTTGACAGTAGAAGAAAGCTTTAAGATTGGCTCAGAAACAATTTCAAAGGGTACAGTCTTTACAAGATAGCTTTTGTCTTTTGCAAAACATGCCTACCCTCAATTGGAAGGTGGGCGTAGCCAGACAGCCTCAAGGCTGGTTCAGAAAAAACTATGAAGAATATTTTTTACAGGGCATTTTTGCTTTTGGCAATGCTCTTTTTTTTTGACAATCCCCTAAAATGCCAGGCATCGCGCAAAGAGGGTTTTGAGCCTTTTCTTAACCTTGGAGTTTTTGCCATGAGCGTTAATGGCGAGCAGCTTGCGCAAAATAGTAACTACGACTGGGCTGACAACAATCAAGTTTTAAGGCAGATTCCTCTATTTATTGTAGCGGTTCCTTTTTTGACCGGCGGATGCAAACATACGCTTTCCAAAGGAATTTTTTCTTTTAGGAATTCAGCGGATACGACGCTTTCTTTTTCAGGGATAGGCGCAAGTTTTACTTCTTCCGTAAGCATTACACCGCTTTTTTCTGTCTTTGCAAAGGCCAACATAGGTACGGCCTGGAACTACGGAAGCTGGATAGACCTTATTGGAGTTTACAATCCGGCAGAAAGTGAATACGACCCGGTTACCTCTTTTTCTGAATTTTTTTACGGAATGGCTTTTGGTGCCAGGGCAATTGCTCCTTTGCCAAAGCACAATATAATTCAGCTTTCGTTTAACACGGATTACATTGCCTCTTCTGGCGCAGAAGACGGTGAGCCTTGGGTGTGCGGAATTGAGCGTGATTGCGTGAACGGTTGGCGCTACGAAGCTTCTGCAATGCTTGCCCATACCTTTGAAGGTTCAAAGCTAAAGATGGTGGGTCTTTCTTCTTCCATAAGCGGAAGGTACAGCGGGGATGATTTTGACCAGGTTTACCAGCCCTATAATCCTGCGTTTAAGACTTATTCACTTAGCGCAATGTCGCAGTTCACTCTTACGGAAAAACAGTCGCTACTTCTTATGCTGAATGCCAGCCGCAAGAGGAAATTTGAGCGCGATGCAGATGAATATGAAGCCGAAGAAACGCTGATGCAAAAATATGTTGGTGCAAAGTGGGGCTTTGACGGTATTGTGATTATGTGGAATATTAATTTGCTTTAGTATTATTTTTCTTTTACAAGGGCAATCATGGATTTTGCTGTTTCCAAAAAATCAGCTTCCGTTGACTCGGGGAATTCTTTGTAAAGGTAATCCAGCTTGGCTTCTAGGTCTGCAAAAGTTGCAGATGATTCTTCCGATGAAAAGATTATTTCGCAATAGCCTTTTTCGCGTTCTTGCTTTGCTATTTTGTTAAAGATTTGACGTGCACATTTTACAAAGGGAATGCTGCTTATTCTGTTGAACTGCTCTTTTGTTAGGATAGGAAGCTTTAGGTTAAGGGTTGGCAAAAGATTCTTTGTTTCTAGGGTAAAAGTTTTCTTTGAAAATTCTGCTGAAGCGATTTGGTAAAGTAGCTTGGGAAGGCTTGTCCTTAGGCTTATGGCGTAAGTTTCGCTCATGCCGGAAAGGCGGGGATTTATTTCTATAATACGCCAGCCATCTTTTGTAAAGACAAGGTCAACTTGCGCAACTCCCCTAAGATTCATTTTTTCTGCAAGGGTTAAAAGCATTTGGTTCAATTCGTTAAGGCGGAAGGATGGTGATGTTACCGGTCCCAATTTGATGCACTGCTTGGGGCTTGTAATTCCGTACTTGTTTACGCTGAACATGAATGGCGGCATTACAATGTAATTTCCTGGAAAACCGTAAATCTCTGTTCCAAACTGAATGCCCTGCATGAATTCTTCTACGATTCTGTCTGTGGAGGAACGGCCGGAATTTAGGTAGGCAAGTGCTTGCCTGTAGCTTACTGCAACTTCCATTGAATAAGAGCTAAGCCCAACCGTGTCTTTTATGATAACAGGAAAATTCATTTTGCTTATCTTGGCAAGGCTGTAGTTTTTGTAGACGTTGCATTTTATTTCCTTGTGGGGGCGCTCGCACCAATATTCCAAGTGGTTTATGTAAACTGCTTTGGGAACAAAGAATCCGTTTTGTTCAAGAAAGAGATGGGTACGAACCTTGTCAAAAGATATGAATGCTGATTCTGCCGGGTGGCAAAAAGTTCTTATGCCTTCTTCTTCAAGTTTTTCTGCAATCATTGCGTCGCTGACGGGGAGCCAGTCAAAGGGGGTAATCCAGAAACTTGCGGCTATGCAGAAGTCCGGCTCAAAGGCTAATATTTGCTTTGCAAATTCCTCCGGGCTTGTTTGGGCAAGGATTTTTTGGCAAAGGTTGGGACAAAGGTTTTGTTCAATACCAATGCAGTCTGAATTTGTGTCTACAAGAAAAGGGGAGGGCAGCTGCGTTACAATAAAAAAATTGTGCTCTGGATGAAGGGATGCAAGTTCTATCCATTCTTCTGCCATTTGCGGAGAGCGCAGGCGTTCAATGTTCTGGGAGTCGTATTCGTTTGAAGAAGCTGCGTAGAATAATACCTTCACTTTAGAACCTTATTCCTGCCTGAATTGTCGGATAGATTTTTATTGAGTTTCCCAAGCTTAGTCCGGGAATGGTATTTCTTTTGATGCTGTTTTCAAAGGCACCATCGTTAAAATTTTCTATATTGAATTCAAAAACACCTGAAAGGAAAAGCTGCTTGTTGCTTCGGGGGCGGAAGATTGTGCTAAAGCGCAGGGCTGGCACAAGGTTAAAGTTTCTTGTTGAATCTTCCGGTGAAGTAATGTATACAAATTTTGTAAAGATTTCTGCGTCACAATAAAAGCGTGAGTAAATTTTCTTTTGCGAACCAAAGCCTGTCCAGAGAACAAGGTAGTCTCCAAAGCGGTGGATGTTAAAGTCGCTAAGGAAGGTGCCAAAAATTTGTTGGGTTCCTATTCTTGCGCCAAGGGTAATGCGGTTGTCTAAATCCCAAGAAACTTCCGGGTGGAAAGAGAATCTTTTGTCTGGACGCAAGCCGTATTTTTCCTGTGAATCGTATGCTTCTTGAGAGGTAAATTCTTTTGCCACGAGCGGGAAGTCCTTAGACATGCTTTTTTCTCTTGAAAATTCATAGAGGTTATTTTCCCTTGTGTAGAATTCCCTTTTTTTGCTGCAGCCCAGATAAATGCCATCCGGGGAATATTCTTCCACTTCAACATAGAAAGAAGACTTTAAAAGGCTGTCTGAGCTGACAAGAATTTTGTAGTTTGCGTTTTTTGGAAAACCGATAAAGCTTGTGTTTATGGATTTTGAAAATGCAATTACAGGAAACTTTATGGAAGAAAAAATCACCTTTGAATTTTCAATCCTAAGTACAACTTCGTCTTTTTCGTTCAGCACGGAACAGTTTACATGCCCCTGAAGCCTTACAATCTCGCAGTTCATCTTGGAGTAAACTTCTTCTTCATCAAGGGCAAGGAGCCAGCAAAGATAGGTTTCCATTGTGTGCATGTGTATGCTGGACAGGAGTGCCTTTTTTTCCAGCTTGTCATCTGATTTGATGACTTTATCCATTGAAGCTAGGACGTTTGCAACCTTATCCTTTGGGGTTTTTCCAGAAAAGACCTGGTATTTTATAAATCTTTCGGCAGAATTGTGGGGGTGCAAAAAGCCGTCGTAGAATTCATCCATTTCCGGGTAAGCGGAAGTTAGGAATTTTGTAATCAGTATGGGAATGAAGGGGCCTGTCTTAAAAGGAGAATAGTCTTCGCCATAGAATTTTTGGAAATAAGAATTCATCTTGGGAAGATATTCTTTTCTATAGACTTCATAATTTGTATTCCAGGCGTTTGTAAGGGTAAGGATGTTGCCGTATTTTTGAAAGGTCCAGTGCTTCCTGTTGGGCGGCATGGTTGGAACTACGTCTTCTGCGTTTACAATGTTCCAGATGAATTTGTACTGGTTTAGGTTGCCAACTTTTTTTGGGGTAACGTTTGGGGCTGCAAAGGTGTAGGCATAGATATTTTCTGGCAAGAATTTTTTGCTGTCTGCAAGCTGAACAGAACAGAGGTTTGCTACGGAAGCACCGCGGCTGTGTCCTGTTATTAGGATGAATGAATTTTTTGTGTTTATATTGTGTTTTTTTATGTATTCATCCAGGTATAAAAGGATTTGTTTTGTTGCAATGGAAAAGCCTTCGTGAATTTCCTGCGAATCTTTGTGGGAATTGTTTATGTTAAGGTTGGAAATCCATTCTTCCGGGCCAAGGGGTGTTCCGCGTATTATAAGGAAAACAAGTGTCCTTTGTCCGTAGGCACTGCTGATTGTCTTTGATGCTATGCTGAATGCGCATTGGTTTATTCCGTATTCGGCATCCTTGTAGTCAACATTGTATTTTAGGAAAATGTTGCTGTCCTGCACGCCCAATGTCTTGTATGTCCTGTATAGGGGATTGTCTTTTTTTTCAAGGACGTCAACATAGGCATTGTCGGAAAAAACAGCTGCCATCCGGGCAATGGAGTGGTCGTAGAAGAATGCGCTCTTTCGGCCAAAAGCTCCTTCGTCCCAGTCTAGGGAAATGTCTGCTGTATACGGCACAAGACCGGGAATTCCTGTTACAGGCAGGGAGACCGTCTTGGCAAAAGAAGTTTTTGCTGATGAGAGTAAGATAAAAAATGACAGGCAGGCGGAAAAATGTTTTTTATTCATTTTTGAATTTCATGGCTTTTCATTATTGAATAAAATTCCGGGTATTCCTTTTCCATAAAAATTGGTTTGCCGTTGGTGTGCATAAAGCAGTGGGCGCTTGTTCCGATTGCGCACAATTCTCCTGTGGCGGCGTTGCGCATTTCGTATTCAATCCAAAGTTTTAGCCCCTTGAATTCTTTTACCTTTACTGCAATTTGTATTTTGTCGCTGAAGGTGGTGCTTTTTTTGTACTGGCAGTTTACTTCAAGAACCGGCGAAACAATTCCCATTGCTTCCATCTTTTCAAAGCCCCAGCCTATCTGCTCAAGAAAATCCACGCGGGATTCTTCCATCCATCTGATGTAGTTTGAGTGGTGGCTGATTGCCATTTTGTCTGTTTCGTAGTAATGCACGGTGTGCATGTAGTTCTTTATTTCCATAACTTTTTTCCTGCGGTGATTGATTATAGCAGATTTTGGCGGTTATGTTAAGGGAACCATTATAAACGCAATAGACAAAAGGCATTCTTTTTTGTATACTCGGACAAAACCAAAAATAGAAAGGAGGAAGCTATGGGCGATGACAGTAATTCCGGCTCGCATAGAAACGGAGAGGCTGGGGCGCACGGCATGGCTTTTTCCGCAACCTTTCCGCTGTAATGCAAGCCACTTTTACAGTTCTCATTTCTCATACAAAATGGAATGACAGAGTTCAATGTAAAAATTGAAGATATGGTACAGCGTCTTCTTGAAGAAAAAAAGTATTCAACGATAAAGGATATTGTTTCCACGATGGCGGCTGGCGATCTTGCGGCTCTTTTTGAGCGCGTGGACGAGAGGCAGGTTCCGCTTTTGTTCCGTCTGATTGCCAAGGACAAGGCTGCTGACGTTTTTGTGGAGATGGACAGCGACTTTCAGGAGATGCTGATCCGTGGCTTTTCCGATTCAGAACTTAAGGATATTGTTAACGACCTGTATGCCAACGATGCAGCTGACTTGGTTGACGAGATGCCTGCTATTGTTGTTGACAGAATACTCAAGCAGGTTTCCCCGGAGATGCGCAACGAGATAAACCAACTTTTGCAGTACCCAGAGAATTCTGCCGGTTCAATTATGTCTACGGAATATGTTTCGCTAAGGCTGGGCTCTACTGTGGGTGAGGCAATTGCGCAAATTCGAAAGACTGGTTTTGACAACAAGTCCTTTTACACTTGCTATGTGACGCAGAACAAGAAGCTTTTGGGCCGGCTTTCCGTAAAGGACCTGCTTTTGGCTAAGGACGATTCCATAAAGATAGACAGCCTCATGAAGGATAACGTTATTACGGTGAAGACGCATGAGGACAAGGAACAGGTGGCAAAGCTTCTTTCCAAATATAACTTCTATGCGTTGCCTGTTGTAGATGGGGATGGCCGCATGGTGGGAATTATTTCTTTTGATGACGCTCTTGAAGTTATGGAAGACGAGGCAACTGAAGACATTGAAATCATGGGTGGTATGTCTCCGTCGGAAAAGACCTACCTTCGCTCAACGCCACTCGACCTCTTCCGCCACAGGATTGTTTGGCTTATGCTGCTTATGGTGAGCGCAACTTTTACCGGGATGATAATAACCGGTTTTGAAAGCGCACTGGCAGTTCAGGTGGCGCTTACGGCATTTATTCCCATGCTTATGGACACGGGCGGAAATTCTGGTTCCCAGTCTTCCGTTACGATAATACGCGCACTGTCGCTGGAAGAAGTTGGCTTTAGGGATTTGCCAAAAGTTCTGTGGAAGGAGATACAGACGGCAGTATTGTGCGGCCTTGTTCTTGCCCTTGTCTGCTTTGCAAAGATTATGCTGGTTGACCATTTGCTTTTGAAGAATGACGGCGTGACTTTTTGGGTTGCACTTGTTGTCTGTTCTACGATGGCTGCTACGGTTCTTGTTGCAAAGATAATCGGCTGTTCCCTTCCTCTGTTGGCAAAGAAGCTTCGCTTTGACCCGGCGGTTATGGCAAGCCCTTTCATTACAACGATTGTTGATGCCACGAGTCTTTTGGTTTACTTTGGGATTGCCCGGGCACTCTTGTTTTAATAGCTTCTGGAAAATTTTTGGCAGCAAAACCTTTGTCTCGTACAGCAGGAAAAAGCACGGCAGGGATTGGAGGAGGCCGAAGGCGCCTGGCGCAAGACAGGCCGCGCGCGGTTAGCGGGCAAGCTCCGTAAAGCCCCTTGCAAAAAAAATTGCCGCAAAAAACAAGTAAAAAGGCAGAATTTTAGATTTCTAAACCCCTGTATCTGTTGACGGTAAAATGAAATGACGCTATACTTGTTTTTACATATATATATGGAGGACATATGGCTAAAACCAAATATGTTTATTTCTTTGGAAACGGTGACGCAGAAGGCGATGAAACAATGCGTCCGTTACTCGGTGGAAAAGGCGCCAACCTTGCACAGATGGCAAAAGCTCCCTTGAGCCTTCCTGTACCCCCGGGATTTACAATTTCTATTGACGTTTGTCAGGAATATTACAAGTTAGGTAAGAAGTACCCTGCAGGTCTTGATGCAGAAGTTGAAAAGTATCTTGCAAAACTTGAAAAAGCAATGGGCAAAAAGCTCGGCGACGAAAAGGATCCACTCCTTGTTTCTGTCCGCTCAGGTGCTGCAGAATCAATGCCTGGTATGATGGACACAATCCTTAACCTTGGTCTTAACGACAAATCTGTTGAAGGTCTTGCAAAAAAGACAAACAACCCGCGTTTTGCTTGGGACGCATACCGCCGCTTTATCCAGATGTACGGCAACGTTGCCATGGGTGTTGACCATGATAAATTTGAAGAAATCATTGCAGAAGTAAAGTCACACCGCGGAATCAAAGAAGATACAGAACTTACAGCTGAAGAGCTTCAGGAAATTGTAAGCAAGTACAAGGTAATGTACAAGAAAGAAAAGGGCGAAGCTTTCCCACAGGATCCAAAAAAGCAGATGTGGGGTGCTATTGGCGCAGTATTCGGTTCTTGGATGAACGAACGTGCTATCGTATACCGCAAGCTCAACAATATTGATGAAAGAGTAATCAAGGGCACAGCCGTAACTGTTATGGCAATGGTATTCGGTAACATGGGTGACACATCTGGAACTGGTGTTGCATTCAGCCGCGATCCTTCAACTGGTGAAAACCACTTTATGGCAGAATACCTTATCAACGCTCAGGGTGAAGACGTTGTTGCTGGTATCCGCACTCCAATGGATATTTCTGCTCTCGAGAAGCAGCAGCCAAAGATTTTTGCTGAAATTACAAAGATCCGCAACCGCCTCGAAAAGCACTATCACGATATGCAGGACATGGAGTTTACCGTTCAGGAAGGAAAGCTCTACATGCTCCAGTGCCGCAACGGTAAGCGCACAGGCCCTGCTGCCGTTAAGATGGCAGTTGACATGGTTAAAGAAAAGCTCATCACAAAGGAAACAGCTCTTACACGCGTAAAGCCAGACCAGCTTGATCAGCTCCTCCACCCACAGTTTGAAGCAAAGGCTCTTAAGGCAGCAACTCCTTTGGCAGAAGCTCTTAACGCTTCTCCTGGTGCAGGTGCAGGCCAGATTGTATTCACAGCAGAAGAAGCTGTTGAATGGCACAAGAGCGGAAAGAAGGTAATGCTCGTACGCAAAGAGACATCTCCTGATGACATTGCTGGTATGTACGTTGCAGAAGGTATCCTTACTTCTACTGGTGGACGCACATCTCACGCAGCTGTTGTTGCTCGTGGTATGGGAACTCCTTGTGTTTGTGGTTGTGCAGCAGTTGTATTCTCTGGAAAAGACGAAGTTACTATTGGCAACAAGGTATTCAAGAAGGGCGACACCATTTCTATCGACGGTTCAACAGGTAAGGTATATGCAGGCCTTATCCCTGTAACTCCTCCTTCTGTTTCCGGCGACTTTGAGACATTCCTTGGCTGGGCAGACGAAGTTCGCGCAAAGTCTGTTCGCAAGACTCCATCCGGAAAGGTTGTAAAGGGATTCAACGTTCTTGCAAACGCAGAACAGAACGAAGCTCCACAGGCATTCCGCTTTGGTGCAGCAGGTATTGGTCTTTGCCGCACAGAGCACATGTTCTTTGACGAACCAAAGCTTACTTCTTTCCAGAAGATGATTATTTCTGACAGCACAGAAGAACGCAAGAAGAACCTTGACAAGATTCTTCCTTTGCAGCAGAAGGACTTCTTTGGAATCATCAAGACAATGGAAGGCCGCGCTGTTACAATCCGTCTTCTTGACCCGCCGCTCAACGAATTCATCCAGGCAAAGACAGATGCAGAGGCACAGAGCCTTGCAAAGAAGCTTGATGTAGACGTTGCAGTTATTAAGGCAAAGTTTGCAGACCTCGACGAACACAACCCGATGCTCGGTCACCGTGGATGCCGTCTTGCAATCACATATCCAGAAATCTACGAAATGCAGGTTGAGGCAATCGCCCTCGCAACAGCAGAAGCAGAAAAGAAGGGAATCAAGCACGATGTACGCATCATGATTCCTAACGTAACAACTGTTAACGAACTCAAGCAGATCCGCGAACAGGCAGAAGCTGTTATTGCTAAGGTAAACAAGGACAAGGGAACAAAGCTCAAGTTCCAGATTGGTTCTATGATCGAATTCCCACGTGCAGCCGCAACAGCAGATCAGATTGCAGAATATGCAGACTTCTTCTCATTCGGTACAAACGACCTTACACAGACAACATTCGGCTTTAGCCGTGATGACTACTCTAAGTTCATCGATTCTTACCTTGACCAGAAGGTTCTCCTCCAGGATCCGTTCAAGACATTGGACGAAGACGGTGTTGGAGTTATGATCGGTCTTGCAGAAGAAAAGGGACGCGCAGTTAAGTCTGACCTTCACCTTGGAATCTGTGGTGAGCACGGTGGAGACCCAGCTTCTATCGAACTCTGCTACAAACTCGGATTGAACTACGTTTCATGTTCTCCATTCCGCGTACCGGCAGCTCGTTTGGCTGGTGCACAGGCTGTTATTAAGGCAAACGCCGCATCTAAGCCTGCTGCAAAGAAAGCTCCTGCCAAAAAGGCAACAGCTAAGAAAGCAAGTGCCAAGAAGGAAGTAAAAGCTTCTGCAAAAAAAGCAACTGCTAAGAAGGCTGTAAAGGCTCCTGCAAAGAAGGCTACAGCTAAAAAGACAGCAGCTAAGAAAACAACAAAGAAATAATTCTTTACCAACTCTTAGTTGAGTCGTGAACAATGCCCCTTGGATGTATTTCCGAGGGGCTTTTTTGTAAAACAGTAAAATTAAAAAGAAGGCATTGATTTGAAAAGCATCTATAATTTCCACACCCACACAGAATTGTGCCACCACGCAAGCGGTAAGCCAATGGATTATGCAGAACAGGCCTTGCGCGACGGTTGCACAGCCCTTGGATTCAGCGACCACTGCCCCTATCCTGCTGAATTTGAAGACACATGGCCTCATGTAAGAATGTCTGTAGAAGAAATGCCGCTTTATGTTCAGCAGGTAAAAGAGGTAAAAGAAAAAATGCCCTTCCCTGTGTACCTTGGCTTTGAATGCGAATGGGATCCCCGCTACAAGAGCTGGTATACGGACGAGCTAAAGGGGCGCTTTGGTGCGGAATACCTTGTGCTTGGCTCCCACTGGTTTACGGACGGAAGTCTTCATCGCTACATTCCTGAGTGTGCGGAAAGCAAGTTTCTTAACCGCTATGTGGACCAGACAATAGACGGAATGCGGAGCGGAGTCTTTGCTTTTTTGGCACATCCGGATCTTTTTATGAAAGGCTACAAGGAATGGGACGAGCAGTCTAAAAGCTGCCTAAAGGCTATTCTTGATGCGGCCGTAGATTTAAATCTTCCAATAGAAGTGAACGGCCTGGGGCTTTCCCGTGAGCCAAATTCTACGAGCAGGGGAATGCGCTACCAGTATCCCTATCTTGAATTCTGGGAAATGGCAGCGCAAACGGATGTCCGCGTAATATGCAACTCAGATGCCCATGACCCCAAGGAAGTGCTTATGAACGCCTGGCATGCCCGCGATTTTGCAGGACGCTTTGGAATTAAGCCGGAAGATTCCTTTTTGCCGCTTTGATTTTTGAATCTGGACGGTGCTTTTTAAGGCTCTACCATTTCTTCCTTGGCTAATCCGACCGAACATGCCTTTGCGCCACCGCCGTTCCGGGGTTCCGCGGGGCCCTACCCGCTCCATTGCTAGCGCAACCCGCCTTTGGCGGGCCCCTCCATGGCGGCGTAGCTTGCTTGGTCTTTTTCCTTTTCTACCGCTACTTTATTTCCCAAACACGGCCACTTGAGCGACCAAATATTTCTTCTTCGTACATACATTCAGCGGTAACACAAGGAGTGTTGTATGTTCCCTTGCGGCTTGCCCTGAATGTAAATTCCACTTCCTGGATTCCTCTTGGGAAGTAGTCCCAGAAATATTGCATCTCTACATCGTAAATACCCTTGTAGGAAAGTCCGCGGTTGGGGTTGTACCACCAAGGCCTTACCCTGTTCTTTGCAAGAGGTCTAACAGGAGATTCTTCCTGTGAAGAAGCAGAAGGTATTGTTCCTGTTGTTACAAAGGCAGAGTTGAGTATTTCGCATCCAGCCGGAACCGGTGCACGCAAAGCCACGTATTCAGCGTCTATTACAGAAGAAATTACAACCTTTTCCCTGTAGATTTTTCCTGCTTCCAGAGAGTTTTCCGAAATAACCTCTCCTGTTTCCGCGTCGGTAATTTCCGTGTAAACACAGAGGCCTTCATCGCGGGCAGTCTGCTTAATTGGCGGAATGGCGTACTTCATGCTTGCCGTGTAGAACAAAGTACCTTGTCCGTCCTTCTTGAATTCAAGTTCAAGTTCCTTGTCCTTGGGCATGGAAGCAATTGGCTCTTGTGCAAAGTCAATTTCCTTGTCTTCTGCAAGGGATGCAACGCCGTAGAACTTTCCGCCAAGAAGCTTCTTTCCGTTCAAAAGCACTTCTGCGGTAAAATCAAGGTTGTCCAGGTCATTGGTCTTGATGTAGTCATAAAGGGCAATAAGCACGCGGCTTGTTACCGCAGTAGACTGCCACCTTCCGGTCTTCTGCATTTTGAGCAGCTCGTAAACCAAACGCTGGTTTACAGAATTGCTTGTGTCCAGCCTTGTGAACAGCTGCAGGTAGAAGGCATATTTTTCGCTTGAATGGTTAAAGAAACACCAGTAGTGATCCTTTGCCTTGCCTGTTATGTCTATTCCGCGGGCTGTAAGGCGAACAAAGCGGTACATCTTTTGGCTTACGGCTTTTGCCTTTGCCTTTTGGTTCATGTTCAAATAGGTAAGGGCTGCCAGTGCCAAAGTTTCAACGTCGCTTGAATCTGAATCGGCTATGCGTTCAAGGTTTGCTTCGTCAATTTTTCCTCCGAGCATTTGTGCCGCATAGTAACCGTAGGCTGCCGTATACATTGCCCATGAAACTTCATCCTTTTCCTTTATGATGGAATCAGATTCACGGATAAGGTAAGAGGCAAGCTTTTCTTCGTTGATGCCGCTGTTTTTTACAATTCCGCGCTGCTTTGCAAGGGAAAGGATTTCTGCAATGCGCATGGAAACATAACGGTTGCTGTCCCTGTAATAGCCGTCTGGCCAGTAGGGGAAATCACCGTCTGAATTCTGCACCTTTGCCCAAGAGCGTATTTCGTTTGCGGCAACTGATGCCGGGTCTTTTACCTCTGTGTTAAGGTCAAAAATCTTTATGTAGTCACCGAATGCCACCAGAGGAAGAACCGCCGCTGAGCGCTGTTCCATGCAGCCATAAGGATAGTGGAAGACGTAACCCACAGCTTCGCGCAGGACACCCAGTCTTGTCGGGTCTAGCTGAACGTAAAGGCTTCCTCTTCCGTCTTCTGCATCTCCCGGCAGAATGATTGTCTCTTTTGCAGAAGCCTTGCCTTCCTTTATTCCTGCCGCATCACGAACTTCGCCAATTGTGGTTACAGCCTCAAAGATATAGGGCTTTTCTATTTCCAGCGGAACAAAAATCTTTTCGTTTATAAGGTCACCTGTAACGGTATATTCAACCGTAATCCAGCCCTGCTGCTCTGCTTTTATGCTGAACATTAGCGCCTGTGTGCTTTGACCCTTAACGGAAACCGTCTTTTTGCCTTCTCCTTGAACAGAGGCTTTTCCCGGAAGCTTTTGCACGGAATCCTTTGTCTGCTCACCGTTGGCTTTTTCCACGCCGCTGTAAACATTCATTGCAACCGTTACGTCGTGGTTTTGTGAGTCAAGGTTTGTGATGGTAACTCCAGCCTCTCCCTTGTCGTCCAAGCGGAGTTTTCTTGGCAATACCTGGCGCACGGAAATTGGCTCTGCAACGTCTAGCTCTTCTTCTGCCCTTGCAAAGAGGTTGTCCTTAATGCCAACTGCCGTTACGCGGTAGGTTGTAAGCGAGTCGGGCAGGGTGAATGTTACTGTAACGTCTCCGTTTGCATCTGTTACCAAATCTGGGCGGAAGACTGCGGTTGAAGCAAAGTTCTTGCGCACTTTTAGGGCCGGGGCGGCTTTTTCTTTAGCTCCCATGGCGGGTTCGTCTGCCATAGCACTTCCTTCCAGCATCCTCGCAGTATTTTTTGCAGATGCAGACTTCATCATCATGCGGGGGGCTGCTGCCGATTCACACATCATTGCTTCTTCAACACATTCATCTTCTACTGCATCATCAGACTCTTCTGCATGGTCAATCAAAAGCTGGCGGGACTCTCCACCATAGGCGCGGTCGGGGAAGAGATATTTACTATAGAAGACTTCGCTTGGGTCCTGAATGTGGTAGCCAATCAGATCAAGAACGCCACGGTCTGCCGCAATAAGTGCCAGTTCCGCATTTGCAAGAGGCTGTCCGTTGCGGGATGCGTGGAGTGTAATCTGTGCCTTTTCGCCTGCACGGTAAGAAGGCTTGTCCATCTTTATCTGAATGTCAAAAGTCTTGGTCTTTAGGTCTACGTTAAGGGCTGTTACTCCAAAGTAGCCTTTGGGTTTATCTGTATCCCTTTTTTCCTCTGTAGCACCGGTGTTTCCATTCTGCCTTGTTGAATAGGATGAAAGTGAAACATAGATTACAGGGGCATAGCTGTCCAAAATGGGGACAGATATTACGGATGTTGGTTCTGTTATGTTCAAGACCTTCTGGGAGAGGATTGTTCCGCGTTCAACCGTCATAAGGTATTTGCCGCGTGGAAGTTCGCTCTGAACCATAATCTGTGCCGAATCGTTTACGGAATACAGCGATTTGTCCGGGGTAAGGCCAATCTGCTGCTGGTTTTCTGTGTGCCAGTACCAGTCGCTGCTTGTAACATAGAATGTGCGTTCGGTGATTACATCGCTGCCGTTTGCGTCTTTTGTGCTTAGGCGCAGGGTGTAGCTTCCGCCTTTTTCTGGAACTAACGAGAATTCATTGCCGTCCGTAATAACTAACGAACGTTCATCTTCTAGAATATCTTCGCATTTCCAGTTGTAAGAAACGTATCCGTCGCGGTCAAGGCTCTGTGTTCTTTTCCATTCTTCGCGCAGAAGCTCAAGCTTTATTTTTCCGTCTTTGGGCAAGAGGTTCTGGGCTGCGGCTTTTTCTTCCGGGGTGATGCAAACATAGTCAAACTTTAAGGTGTCGCCCTTTTTGGCAAAGCCCTTGATGTTTTTTGCGTTGCTTAGGCCAATGTAGAATTTTGCCGGGTGAACCAAAACGGATGTGCTTGTGCTGATGGCCTGGTTGCCGGAATCCGTTACCCTTGCTTCCATTGTGTAAAGATAGGGTGTAGCGGGTGCAACTGTACCCTTTTCTGTACCCGTGTTGTGGTTGATTGTAGCTTTGCCTTCTGCACTTAAAGTTCCGTTGCCACTTTCGCGCAGGTAGCTGTCGCTGGCAGACTTTTTGGGGCCGTAGGTGTAGCTTTTGTATGCGGGTGTATGTGCGCTAAAGGACTGCTTTTGGCGGGTCCATGTTGAAGAATATGTGCTGTTGTCCAGTGCACCGCCGCCCAAATAGGATGCGCTAAGTTCTGCAGAAAGGGTGTCTCCCCTGTAGTAAGTTCCCTGTGGAACAGATGCTTCTGCCTCAAAACGCAGCTTTTCAAAGAACTGTACCTGAACCCTACAGTTTTCTTCTGACAAAGCACCAGAAAGATTCCTTTGGTAACGGATGTAGTAGTCGCCTGGTTTTAGGTCTTCCGGCAGCTTAAAGGAACCGGATGTTGTACCGTTTGCGCTTAAGGTGCCGCTGGTCTTGTAAAAGCTCTTGTTGCTGTTCCAACTCTGGTCAACAAGGGTAATAGTGTATTCAGCATCCTTTCCGCGTGGAACGTTGTATTCTTCTTTGTAAAGGGTGCGGTCAATCAGCTTGTAACTTACAGTCTCGCCTGGTTTGTAAAGTCCGCGGTCTGTGAATATGGTGGCAACCATGCGCTCCCTTGCAAAACCTTCTATGTCTCCCTTGTCCACATTACCCGAAGACCACCAGAATCCGTTTTGTGAAGGGCAGAACATTATGCGGTCGTCCGAAGTTTTTGCTTCTATATAAATAAGGTTGGCGTTGTAGTCAAGGCGCTTTCCGTTTACGCTGCTCCTAAGTGCGGCCACCAAGTCGTTCTTGAATTCAATTATGGCAACTCCTTCGCTGTCTGTTGTGGCACTTGCAAAGGTTGCATAGTTTTTGGTGAGTACGTTTGCATAACCGCCGTTGTTTTCGTAAGTGTCGCTGTATGGAACAATCTTTACGTTAACGGTTGCGTTGGGTACAGATTTACCCGTTGAAAGGCTTGTTACCATGACAATTGCGCGGTTGTAGGCATAGCGTACAGTAAGGCCCAAATCTGTAACCTGAATTATCTGCTCGTTGGTAAAGTCATCAAGTTCCGTGCGGTATTTCTTGGTCCAGTCCAGCCACTTGCGCTCAACATTGACCTTAGCCTTAAAAAGGACGGCTCCGCGGTACTGGTTGCCAACCTTCTGCAAATAGTCGCGGAGGTCTACGGTTTCCGTAATTCTTTTGTTCTGGGGAATCTTTGAAACGTCAAGGTTTATTGTCTTGCCCCTCTGGGTAGATTTGCTACCGTCTGCATTCGTCAAGGGTTCAATCCTGTAGGAAGAGGGTGACTTAATGTTCTGGTGATTGAAAACAATCCTAGGCGTAAACTGGCTTTCCAGAGTTTGGAGCCCTGAATTCTTAAAGGACACAAAGCTTTCCGCATCAGGAACTTTTATTGTAAAGGAATAGTCCTTGTTCAGCTTGCGGCCGTAGATGTCTTTTAAGCCGGAAGAGACTTTTAGTGTATATGTTTCGTTGTAGTCAAAAGGCAACCCAAAAATCAAGAGGGTCTGTCCCTGCACCAAAAGGTTTTCTTTTGTAGGGGTGGCTTTTTTCTTTTTACCTTCTGCGGTTATGAACTGGGCAAGCTCAGCTTCACTTTCTTCTTTTAATATGGAAGAAAATGTCAGGCGCACTGGCTTGTCGTACTGGCGGGAGAGCCACCTTATGTTTTCTGAGCAATCCTTTATTACAAAGGGGACAAGCGTGTGGAAGCTTCTTGAGCGGTTTGCGCTTGTGGGGTAGCAGTCCTTGTCTGCAATGGAACCCTTCTGCAGCGTAACGGTTATCTGCCTGTCTTCTGCTGGGGTATCCTTTAAGTGAAGCACAAGGGTTTTTTCGCCGTCATTCAAAGCGGAAAAGTTATAGGTGGTGTTTTTGTTGTCTGTAACGGTTATTGTCTTTGAAACAACCGCTGCGTTTACTGGCAGGTTAAAATGAAGGGCTATGTCTTTTGCCAGTTCAGGTGGAACGCTAGAAGTGTCCACATAGCGGCCTTCCTTGTAAGCAGAGTAAGCGGGCTGTATGGAATTGAGCTTTAATTCTTCCGTGTGGAAGGTGTATTCCAGCTTGCCGGAAATCTTGTTTCCTTTTTTAGACACAAGGTTAGGATTTATGCGCAATGTATACTGTTTTTGGGGTACAGTTTTGTCCGTGCTGTCAAAAGAGAGTACAGATGTACCCTTCCAGCGGAAAACCCCTTTAAGCGGCGGTTCAATGGAAAACACGTAGCTGGAGCTTTCCTGTTCGCCAAGTTCCTTTAGGGCAACAACAGGTTCAGAGAATTGAATCTGTATAGACGGATATTCAACCTGGGAAGGAAGCTCACCTTCCGGGGTCATGCTTAGAACCGTAAAGCTTGTTCCCGATGCGTTTTGTGAATCGCTTTTAGACTTGCCTTCCGTTCCCGAAGCCGTAATACAAGTAGCCGAAGCAATAATCATTCCCATCAAAATACCTGCCAAAGAAAAATTCTTTTTCATATATACCACCTACAGTTTTTAAATGAATGTAGCAAGTTTTGGTTACTGACATCATCTATATTATAACATATTTTATTTGCCTATCTCTACGGGCAGTACGGCCAGTAGCTTGTGTTTTGCCGTGGGGTTGTATTATTATGGAGAAAAGTAGGTTATGAATGATGATTAAAAAGATTTATTTGTTTTCTCTTATACTATGTATTTTCATTTTCTTCGGCTGTTCACGGACAATATTTTTGTCTCATCACATAACGGATAATTTTAGTAATACAGATGCCCTGGAATTGGCAAAAGCTGTCCAGACAGAAAATGTTTCGAGAATAAAAAAAATATGCAGAAAAAATCCTGAGCAGATGTATGCAGTGGACAATTCAAATCATTACACACTCTTGCACTGGTCTGTAAGATGCTTAAAACTAAAATCCATGAAAGCTCTGCTGGAATGCGGAATGGATCCTAACATACAATGCCTAGAAGGTGGAGAAACTCCGTTGTTTATGGCCTGCTGTTATGGGGAAATTCCCCCTGATTTTGTAAAGATTCTGCTTGACTACGGAGCGGATCCTGACATTTCCTTAAAATCCGTTCCACTGGATTCTAATGGTGTTGTTAACGAATTTTACATCGAGGGAACGACACCTCTGATGATGCTTCCGTCAATGCATATACCTGATAAAAAGATTAACATGGAAAAGGCCAGGCTCCTTGTTGAAAAAGGGCATGCAGATATAAATTTAAAGAATGTTGATGGAGAGACTGCAGCCATTGAGGCTTTGAGGGTCAAGGATATAGAAATGTCAAGATATTTAATTGTTGACTTAAAGGCAAATGTAACGGATGATTATTCGTTTAATTATGATGAAAATATCCCCTTAAAAACTGTTGGTTTACTTCGCCGATGGTGGATTTTTCCATTGGATTCAGAAGAGTATAAAATAAAAATGGAAATTGTAAAGGAATTTAAAAATCAGGGAATTGATTACTATGCTGAACCCGTTCCTGTTGATGTAGAAAAACTGATAAAGAAAAAATACCCCGACACTTGGGAAGAATACATAAAGGTGTATTGATAATTACGCCATGAAAACATGCGGAAATAGATCCACACAGATTTTATACAGGTCCGAGACCAACAGGAGAATAAAATGAGTCAAAAATTGCCAGACTGGATTGGAAAAAAAAGAACATATAACAATGAGTTTGGGGACGTTGAAAGAGAGGTAATAAAATGGGAAGTTTTGTCTATTCAGAAAAAGCAACTTGTAAAGGTTAGATTTATAAGTGTTAATTCTGAAAATAGACAGGGTATTAGGATTGCCATAGATGCAGGAAAAGGGACATTAACCACAAACGGTGTTTCGGGAAGAGCTTTTGAATTGTGGGAAGATGAATGCCCTAAAGAATTCGAAATAGAGTGTTCATCAGATGAAGGGTATTTGAGTGTATACAATATATTTGAGAGAAATGAACTGGGATCAATGAAAAAATATTCTCAAATGGATTATAGCGGAATGATTCTTGAGCAAAAAGGAAATATCTATAGATATCGCTGTAATGATACAGGTAGAAACACTAATTTTGATAAGCTTGTGTTTGAAATCGAGCTTCTGAATTAGGTCAGTACCCAGATTCCTATGCAAAAAAGAGTTTTTCTGGTAGGATATAACAAAATAGGTTCGGAGGCAAAGAAAAGATAGTAAAAGCTTGCATAAAACTGGCATAAAGTCCCCTGCCTAGTCCCACATATGGCGGTTTGTATGCATACGCGGCCAACAATCCGGTACGCTATATAGACCCCGATGGGAGGGCAATGTGGAACGGAATCCCTTTTGGCACAAAAAATATTGTTGGTTCAAATGTTCATAAGATAATTGAGTCAAACCTTATGATACGATTTCCAGGAAGTGCGGCTGAAGTTCGGATTCCGGGTGGAGGAAGGTTCGGTACCGATGGCCGTGCAGATTTTGTCTATTTAAATGAAATTTATGAAATCAAGCCTGTTACGCAGGCAAATAATCCGGATGCAAAAAAACAGCTGGAAAAGTATGTTGAGCATATGGGGAGGGGATATAAAAAGGGAACAAGCAAACTTTTGGAAATTGGAACAATTAAACTTGAGGATCAGGTTATTTTTTCAATACCGGGATGTGGCGAAATTAGGGCTGACATAAATCTGTATACATATCCAGGGAATCCAGATCAGGAAGGCATAATCTACTATTCACTTTCAAATAAAAAGGATAACTTGGATTATAAAAAGTTAAAAGCCATAGGTGCCGTAACTGGCTTGGTTACGGCAGCTGTTGTCGTTATAAGCGTTGCCTCTGGCGGGGGAGCAACATATACTGCGACAGAAATCGGAAAAGAGATCATTAAGGAATCAGCTGCTGCAATAATATTTTGAAATATAAGAGGAGAATGTATGACACTGGAAAAATTATTGCATTTAAAAGACTACGCGGACTTTTTTGAAAAAGAAGGAATACAGATAAAAAAACAGTGCGGAGACATAACGTTCTGGCTAAAGAACAAAACTTATATTGCTGTCCATAAACGCCAGCACGGCGGGTACGACGGAACCATTTATCTTGACACAAACATTTTTCCATTTGGTTTGCGAGAGTTCAGAAGGAACTTTACGGAGCAGGATAATATAATAGGTTATATTATCCATGAATGCATTCCGCTGTTAAAGATTTTAAGTGACATAGATAAATATTCTTTTGAAGAATGCAGAAATGAAATCTTAAGAATTTTGAATGAAAAAAATATTTCATTCGTGCATACTGAAAAAACTAAAATGAACGTTCAAGCTTTCTATTCTGGAAACTATGAAGAATATATTGATCATATAGATGCAGACACTTTTGTTTTTTATCTCGGCGGAAAAAAATTGGGAATTGGGCTTCAGCCTTCTCGCGGTCTTTTCCTTCTTGAATATGACGGAGAAAGTGATTTAATAATCAGTTGTTATTTTTCGTATATGTTTACAAGCCCCACAATTCCGGGAGACCAATACATAGCCGACGTAATAGAGCACTTTCTCCAGTATGAAAATAAGTTAATTGCAGGCAGTTGATTTTTGTAGCGGAGTGTGTCCGGAAAGCACCGTCATGTTCAAAATTTAACCGCAACCATTTTTGGAAAGTCAAGCTCAATTTGTTGGGGATTATGCAGAAGAATATTTTAAAGCACGGTATGGTGGGGGATTCACAGGTACTGAAAAACAAATAAAAAGTAAAAAAGAAAATTTATTGAAAATGGCTAATATTATGAGTAATTCAGGATTTCAATTTACGGAGGCAGTAAAATGGGTTTTAGAAAATTATTAGGATTTGTTTTAATTATTCTATTCATTTCTTGTACTCCACAACAAAAACAGAAACAAAAAAATATTATGGAAATATCATATGATAATGATGTATTGTGTATTAAATTGGCTAAAAATGAAAATATAATTGGTAAAATCAATGAAGTTTTTATTGGAGATAATGGTGGCCTTTCACTTCTGAATGAATTAGAAGTAAAAGAAACTGAAGAAATTATTACAATAAAAATTTTGATAACAGAATATTGTGAATATTATGAACTAAATAAAAATTACCCCTTACTAATAAAATGGACTGGAGGTTGGATAAAAGGGAACTGTGTTTACAAAGATAAATACTTTTTAGTTACAAATGAAAAACATTATAATAAGTCAGCATTTTAAATCTTATACCTCTTTTACAAATAGCAATTGTAATTTGACGGATAATTGTCTTCCCCAAATCTTAACAATATTATCTTTGCTGCCCAAAAACAAACAGGCAAGCAGCTTGTAATTCTTATTGACTAATACGGCAAGCCCTACATTGATGCGCTCTAAAAACAAACACAAATGAGAAAACCTGTGCAATTAGTACCCGAACCAGCATCATTTCGTCGGTGCCGGTTTGGGTGGTAACGTGCAGAAGGTTTGTCGCGATGCAGTTGTTAAAAAAATGATCCGCCATTCCTGCGTAAAGGCTTCCACTCATCTTGTACATTAGCCCCCACTTTATGCCCATCATTCCGGCAAGCACTATATAACCAATTCCAAGCAGGGCAAAGCTAGCCACGTTTATGTCACCGTCAATCAGATTGTGGAGCGGAGTAACTATGTGCCAGATTCCAAAAAGAAGAGCCTGGAAGAAAAGCGCGCGTGTCGCAGTAAGTTTTGTTTTTGCAAGCTGATTAAAAAGGCCCCGGAATGTTCCCTCCTCCATAATCACGTTGATTATATTGAAGAAAACGCACAGTATTATGAATCCCGCCCCAGTATGGATTTCAGATTCCCCCGTCAAAGAAAATCCTGATGTGAATATGCCAAGCCTTATTTCATGCCCCGCGTTTTTCAGCATGATGATTTCCACGGCGTATGAGATTAAAAAAGATACTGCCGCAAGAAGAAGCCCCAGCCCCGTGTTCTTAAAAAATCCGGATTTTGTAAATCCTATATTGTTCCACTTCCATTTTATAAGCCGCAGGACAATAAAGATTACAAGAATCCCAAACAGCTTGTTGATAAAATTTTCTGCAAGCACAGTCTCATCCATGCGCAAAACAATCGCCTCAAACCCTTGAACAAAAATCAGTATGGCAAATATAACCCAGCAAGCCGCAACAGGATGTTTTTTAATTCTTTCATTCATACAGATGATTATATTTAGCCATCGCACAAAAGACAAGGAGTTTGTCCCCTCGCCCCTTTACGCAAATTTCATTTTTAGGTAGAATAAGTGCCCTATGGAATTCACACAAGAACTAATTGATTCATTAAAAGTTAATGAAGTAGAAATCATGCAGAAAATCGCTGAAGAGCTTAGCATTAAGATTGCTCAGGTCAGCGCAGTCATCAACTTGGTGCAGGAAGGCTGTACCATTCCTTTTATTTCCCGCTACCGCAAAGAAAAGCATGGCTCACTGGACGAAGTTCAAGTCCGCGAATGTGACCATCTTTTTACAAGCTATAAAAACCTTGAAGAACGCCGCCTCGAAATAGTAAAGGGTATTTTTGCACAAAACAAACTTACCGAAAGCCTTTACAAAGCCACAATGTCTGCAAAAACCCTTACCGAACTTGAGGATTTGTGGGCTCCCTTCAAGAAAAAGAAGAAGACGCGCGGTATGGTTGCCGCAGAAAAGGGGCTTGAACCTCTTGCAGACGCAATGACGGAGCTTGACGACAAGGCCCTCGAAGCAAAGGCAGAGGAATTTGTAAAGGAAAACACAGAACAGCCCGAGCTTAGCGTTGCCTCAAAAGAAGACGCTCTTAAGGGTGCCCAGGACATTCTTGCAGAGCGCGTTTCCCAGGACACAAAGAACCGCGAAGACATTCATTCCTATTATATGGACACAGGTTCAATCGTTACAAAAGGTATTGTTCCAGAAGGACAGGATGCCGAGACAGCCGAAAAGACTTCCACATACAAGATGTACTGGGACTATTCGGAAGCCCTCAACAAGGTAAAGCCCCACCACATTCTTGCAATCAACCGTGCCGAACGCGAAAATGCCCTTGAAGTTACACTGGACGTTAGCGTTGCAGATGCAGTAAAAGAAATCCAGGCAAAGTACAAGCTGCCAAACAAATACTACAAGGATGCCGTGGAAGACGGTGTTGTCCGCCTCCTAAGCCCAGCCGTTCTCCGCGAAATCCGCAGCGACGAAACAGATGCCGCAGACGAGCGTGGAATTAGCCTCTTTAGCGAAAACCTCAAGAACCTTTTGATGACCCAGCCAATCAAGGGAACCCGTGTTCTTGGAGTTGACCCTGGAATCCGCACCGGTACAAAATGTGCTGCCCTTGACGAAACAGGCAAATACCTTGGCTACTTCCTTATCAAACAGGTTACCGCCCCGGATGAAGCCTACAATGCCGTAAAGCTTGCCATTAAAAAGTACAACATTCAGGTTGTTGCAGTTGGAAACGGAACCGGAAGCCCGGAAGTTCAGGCTATTGTTAGCAAGGTAATAAGCGAAAACTACCCGGACGTACGCTATACAGTTGTTGATGAATCAGGTGCATCCGTTTATTCAGCAAGTGACATTGCCCGCGAGGAATTCCCCGACCTTGACCTTACAATCCGCGGTGCCATCAGCATGGGCCGCCGTTTGCAGGATCCGCTGGCCGAACTTGTAAAGATAGACCCCAAGGCAATTGGCGTTGGACTTTACCAGCATGACGTAAACCAGAAAAAGCTTAGCGAGACCCTGGACGAAGTTGTAAGCTCCGTAGTAAACCAGGTTGGCGTAAACCTTAACACGGCATCCGCATCTCTTTTAAAGTACGTTTCTGGCATTTCCGCAAGCCTTGCAAAGAAAATCGTTGCTTACCGCGATGCAAACGGAAAGATTACCAGCCGCGAAGATCTTAAGAAGGTAAGCGGACTTGGGCCAAAAGCCTTTGAACAGTGCGCAGGATTCCTTAAGATTCCAGAAAGCGACAATCCTCTGGACAACACATGGGTTCACCCGGAAAACTATGAGGTTGCAAAAGACGTGCTTCCCTTGGTTCAGAAAAAGGAAAAAATCTCCGCAGAACTTAAAAAGCAGCTTGAAGAAAAATATTCCGTAGGCGAAACCACAATCAACGACATTGTGGACGAGCTTGCAAAGCCCAACCGCGACCCGCGCGACGACTGTCCGGCACCAATCATGCAGAAGGGTGTAGTTAAGTTTGAAGACCTTACCGTTGGCATGAAGGTAACCGGCAAAATCAAGAACGTTGTTGACTTTGGCGCATTCGTAGACATTGGCTTGCACGAGACAGGCCTTATCCACATAAGCGAGCTGAGCGACGAATTTGTTTCTGATCCGCTTGAAGTAATCAAAGTTGGAGATGTAAAGGAATTTACAATCATTGACCTTGATGAAGCAAGAAGAAGAATAAGCCTTTCCCTTAAGAGCGACGCATCTTCCAGGGGAGCATCCCCTTCACACGGCAGCACAAGTTCCGCATCCGGCACTTCCGCTGGCGGCAAGAAAAAGATGCTTATCGTAAAGAAGGGCTCTGCTTCCGGCAAACCCGGCATGGCATCCGCTTCTTCTGCAAAAGGCAACGGTCAGCGCAGGGAACGCCAGAACTACGGCAGCGACGACGGAATGAAATACAATCCATTTGCTGTCCTTTTGAAAAAATAATTTTGTAAAACAGACTTTTTCATGGTATAATAAATTTGCCGTGAAAAAGTCTGTTTCTTTTTTTTTAATGATATTTGCAACAATTTTTATTGCATTCTCTCTTTTCCTATCATCCAGATCTACAAAGTGGACTCACCAGTCATTTTTTAAAGCCGTATCCCCCTGGTCAAAGCTGAATTCAGGCTGGATTATTGACGGCGAAACTTCTTCCCTGCAAGACGGAAAGCTTTCCATAAAACGCGTATTTTCCCAAGCTGACTGCCTAAAGGAACTCTTTTTTATCACGCACAACCAAAACGTATTCATGACCATAGACGACGGAAGCGAAACCAGAACATTGTACAGCTCCGGCTACTTGGGCAAACAGATAATCGGTTCGGAAAGCGGAAACGCAATTCATGTAGTAAAAATCCCGGAATGCAAGGTTCCGCGCTTTGTTATTACGATTCAATTTAAAAAGAATTTCAGTTCCAAAAATGAACAGTTCAACAGGTGGTACTACCAGATGTTCAGGGGGACAATCCCCACGATCTACATAGGCAATGAAGACACCTGCATCTCCAGCTGCATCCTAAAAAGCCTTTACCAGGTTATTCCCATTATGCTGCAGCTGATTTCCGCAGGAATCATATTGATTTTCTACTTTGTGAACCACAAGAACATGAAAAGCAGGCGTTGCCTCCACATTTTCTGGTTCACAATGATAACGACCATTTGCCTCCTGTGCGAAAGCCACATCGGTTTCCTGTTTTCCCAAAACACCTTTTCACTCTACCTGCTTTCCAGCCTGTTCATTGCAATAAGACCTTCCGCCTTTATGTTCCTCCTCCAGGAAAAAAAGCTTCTCTCAAAAGACGAAAGAATCTACAAGCTGCTCAACCTTATAATCCTTATAAACATATTCATAACATGCGTACTGTCCTTCTGCACCTTCATCCCCTTTACATTCGTAAGGATTTACCTTCTGGCATTCAATTTTATCCTTGACTGCTACGGTATTATACTCATCTTCTCTGATTCATTTTCCATAAAGGCAACGCTCGACGTGCTGGATGTCCTAATACTTATAAACATGGCCGGTTTTACCATTGATATGGTAAGGCAAATTTTCTTTGGAGATTCAACGGATCTGTTCTTCTTTACAAGAATCGGCATTCTTTTTCTCTACATTTTCTACATCTTCAACGCAATACAGGATTTCTTTAACAAGGAACTCGTAAAAGCCCGCTCCGAGACACTAAAAAATGCAACGGAAAGGGACATGCTTACAGGCTGCCTCAACTTCTATAACACGGAAAGGCAGGAGATTAAAAATGACTTTGTAATGTTCCTCTTTAACATAACGAACATAGACAGTATTTTTAGCGAAAATGGCCAGAATGAAAAAAACAATGCCCTGCGAAGCTTTGCCCAAATCCTAAAGATAGAATTCCTTAAGGATTCAATTTACAAGCTCTATTCGGCAAAATTCGGGGTAATTGGCAGCAACCGCTCCAACGAAATCTGCGAAAAACAGATTCAGGATATTGTCATGAATGTTGAAGGCTACAACAAGCTCTCCATGAACTCAAAGATAAAAATTGCCTACACCTACGGCCGGTTCGACGCCGCCACAGACACAAACATAGACGGTCTTTACTCCAGGCTCCTTGTGGACCTTCACAAAAAAAGCGTGGGAATATAAAAGAAAACAAAACCTATTCACTAAATCAAAGAATTGTTGTATACTTTGCGCAAAGTTTTAAAACAAGGCTTTTGTGCAAGGATAAACAAATGAACAAAATCATCGAAAAGAGGCAGCTGTCGGAAAGCGTATTCTATATGAAATTTGAAGCTGCCGACATTGCAAAGAACCGTAAGGCAGGACAATTCCTTATTGTCCAGATTGATTCAGAATACGGTGAGCGTATTCCGCTTACAATTGCAGATGCCAATGCGGAAGAAGGCTGGATAGCCATTGTTTTCCAGGCCGTGGGTGCTACAACTTACAAACTTTCCAAACTCAAGGCCGGTGACTGCCTTGCCGGAGTTTTAGGCCCCTTGGGAACCCCTTCAAATATTCAGAAATACGATGCACCGGTTGTCTGCGTTGGTGGCGGTATTGGAACTGCACCTCTTTACCCGATTGTTCAGGCTTTAAAAGATGCCGGCAACAAAGTTTACGTTATCATTGCAGCCCGCAACAAAGACCTCCTTATCTTTGTAGACGAAATGAAGGCTGTTGCAGACCAGGTCTTTATCATGACGGACGACGGTTCAGCAGGAGAAAAGGGCGTTGCTACAATTCCTCTTGAACGCCTTTGCCAGGAAGAAGTTCCGCCTGCAGAAGTCATTGCAATTGGCCCGCCAATAATGATGAAGTTTGCATGTGCAACAACAAAGAAATACAATGTTAAGACAACGGTTTCTCTTAATACAATTATGATTGACGGTACGGGAATGTGCGGTGGATGCCGTGTTTCCGTTGGCGGTAAGACAAAATTTGTCTGTGTGGACGGCCCTGATTTTGACGGTCATGAAGTTGACTGGAACAACATGATGACCCGCATGAAGTCCTTCAAGAAGCAGGAGCTGGAAGCCGACCACAAATGCAATCTGGAAGTACAGGCTGGTCGTCTTGTCCAGATGCAGGCTGCCTCAAAATAATCAAATCAGGAGAATACTATGGCTGAACATATCCCGGCAGAAAAACTTGCAGAAACAGGCAAGGCTGAATATACAAAAATCGAAGGTCTTTTAAAGAACGGCCCTCTCGCAAACAAAGACCGCATGGCCATTCCCCAGCAGATAATGCCCGCTGGAGAACCAAAGGTGCGTGCCCGCCAGATGACGGAAGTTGCACTTGGCTATACCAAGGAGCAGGCTATTGTAGAGGCAAACCGCTGCCTTCAGTGCAAGAACGAGCCTTGCGTAAAGGGATGCCCTGTTAACGTACACATTCCCCAGTTTATTGCCCAGGTTGCAAAGGGAGAATTTAAGGCTGCAGCAGACATTATTAAGGAAACAAACCTTTTGCCGGCAATCTGTGGCCGTGTTTGCCCTCAGGAAAAGCAGTGCCAAGGCCAATGTACGGTTGGCAAAGTGTACAAGAGCGCAGAAAAAGCAGTAAGCATTGGACGCTTGGAACGCTTTGTAGCCGATTACGAGCGCAACAACAACCTTACAACAATGCCAGCAGTTGCAGCTTCCACAGGAAAGAAGGTTGCAGTTATCGGTTCAGGCCCGGCTGGTCTTACCGTTGCAGCAGACTGCCGCCGCGCTGGTCACGATGTTACGGTATTTGAAGCATTCCACAAGGCTGGTGGCGTTATGGTCTACGGAATCCCGGAATTCCGCTTGCCAAAGTCCATTGTACAGAATGAAGTTGAAAACCTTAAGAAGATGGGCGTAAAGATTGAGATGAACTTCCTTGTTGGCCGC
>JAGCWT010000105.1 GCA_017961705.1 Treponema sp. | reverse complement strand
ACAGGGGAGGGTTTTAGGTTGTAAGTTTTAGGTCGTCCTGTTTGAAGATGGGGTAGGTTATGGTTAGCAGGGTGCCAAAGAGCAGGGTGAATGCCCATGTGCGGGGGTGCTGGGATGGTGCGGTAAAGCGGCCAAGGATGTCTTGGGCAAGGGAAGACGGGTTTCCTACTATGTCCCAGGAATTCCACCTTAGGAAGCGGCCTATGTATACCCCAAAGGCTGAAATGTAGATGAGGGCAATGCTTACTGCCGGTGCAAACTTGCAGCCAAAGTTTTCCCTTATTTTTTCTTCAATCATTTGAAGGCTAACAAAACCGTATATTAAACCCGCAAAGGCATAGCTAAGGAGCATAATCAAATCGAACCAGGGGGGAGCGGCATGCCAGTTCCTGTTTCCAAGGTGCAGAAGGTCGGTGAGAATGTAGGGTGCGTTTGGGAAAAATGGCAGCCAAATCAGGGTGATTGCAACAAGAGGAAGGGGGCTTTTTGTGCCCTTTATATAGATGATGGAAGCTGCAAACCAGGGAACAAAGGCCAAGAAAAGGTTCCAAATCATAAAGGTGTAAAGCGTGTAGCCCGTCATAATCCTTCGGCATAAGGAAAGTGATATAGAAAAAAGGGATATGACAAGCAGAACCCAGGTGCTTTTGTGGCTGAACAGTTCCTTAAAATACGACTTCATGGCTCTATATTACAATTAAAGCCAGAGGTCTGCAAGATGGGGGTAAAACTTGTTTTTTCGTTGGGGTGTGATATAATGTCTTATTATAGAATAGATGCTGAATCAAGTTCAGCATGACAGTTATTTTTTATTCTATATGCTGGCTTAAAGGAGTGGTTTTATGAAAGTAAAGTTTTTTTTAGCTTCACTTGTTTTCCTTTTTGCAGGACTGACAACTTTTGTTTCATGCTCTCTAGGCAAGGACGAAGGAACTGTTAAGATTGCCATCCCTTCCAGATCCGCCTTAGCCCGCTCAAGAAATTCTGCGGCAAGGGCTGTGGACGGAGAGTACATATCCATTTTTATTGTTGGCGACTACGAGGATAAAAAGACTGTTCCCTTTATTGATGACGAAACCGCTCAAACCGTAACCTTTGACTCCATTCCTGCGGGGGCTGCGGTTCGGGTTGTGTGTACGTGGAATTATCCAACTTATGATCCTGAGGAAGATGATAACAGGCATTTAGGTTGCATTGGTGTTAGCGATGAGATTGTGATTGTTGGCGGGGAAGAGCAGACGGCACGTGTTGTGATGAAGGATATTGCGCTTACAAACGATGTAGCTATTGACGGAAGTCCTTCTAGAATTGCAAAACTGTTTTATGTCAGTGATGATAGCGATTCACCATATTCATGTATTTCACTTCCTGGTTCATGCAGTTACGAGTTTACTTTTACAAGATTTGAAACGATTTCTTTTAAAACATCATCTGCTATTTGCGAACCCAGTAGTATTACTCAAGCAAGTATTTTTAACGTTACCGCAAGGATCTTCTTTGATGGTACAGAAGTTTTAAAACTTTATGTTCCAGATGATATGGGGTGATTTTATTTTACGAATATAGCTTACTATGTTGTCGCAATCTTAAAGACAAAAAGCTTTTGCTATACCATGATATAATATAAGGGGTTTTTAGATGACAAACGTGTTGATTTTTGCAGGTGGCAGCGGAGTCCGTATGAATACCCGTGCAAGACCAAAGCAGTTCCTTCAGTTTTATGGAAAGGAACTAATAATTCACACGTTGGAAAATTTTCAGAATCATCCAGAAATTGATGGAATTGTGGTGGTCTGTATTGAAGACTGGATTCCATATCTTAAGAAGCTTCTTGAAAAATACCAGATTGATAAAGTGAAGTCTGTCGTGCCAGGTGGAGCAACAGGACAGGAAAGCATTTACAAGGGGCTGGTTGCAATTCATGAATATGCAGATGATGATTCGATTGTTCTTGTGCATGACGGAGTACGCCCCTTTGTTAATGAGAGCCTTATTTCTGAATGCATAAAATCTGTAAAAGAGCATGGTTCTGCAATTACTGTAACTCCTGCAATAGAAACTATTGTTACAAGTAAAGACGGAAAAATCACTGGCATAACCGACCGCTCAAAATGCTATCATGCAAAAGCGCCCCAGTGTTTTATTCTGGGAGAGCTGCTTGCTGCTCATGAAAAAGCCCGCGGGGAAGGTAATACGAATATGATAGATAGTGCAAGCCTAATGCAGCACTATGGCCGGGAACTTTATACGGTCCTGGGAAATTTTGACAATATAAAAATTACGACACCAGCTGATTTTTATACATTCAAGGCTCTTTATGAAGTCCGCGAACAACAGCAAATTTTTGGACTTTAGGAAATGATATTATATGGTAAAATCAAATATTCTTAACGAGGACTTTGCAAATATAGCAAGCCGTTATGACTTTTTGGCCCTTAAAAATAAGTCAGTTTTTGTTACGGGAAGCACAGGTTTGCTTGGAAGCCAGCTTGTGCTTTTTATGGATTACTTGAATCAGACAAAGAATTTTGGAATCAATATTTATGCTCTTTGCCGCTCAGAAGAAAAAGCAAAGAAAGTGTTTGCCGATTCTTTTTTACGCATCCATTGTGTGTTTGGGGATGTCCTTAACCTTCCATCTATTTCTGACTCTATTGATTATGTGGTTCATGGGGCAAGCATTACTGCTTCAAAGGAATTTATAAATCATGCGGTTGAAACAATAGACGTTGCGGTAAACGGAACTTTGAATTTGCTTAGATTTGCAAATGAGAAGAAAGTAAAATCATTTGTTTACCTTTCCAGCATGGAAGCATTTGGTGTAACTGATGGCAAGGGGCAGGTTCGTGAAGAGGATTTGGGATATATTGACATTTCAAGTCCGCGCTCAAGCTATATGGAAAGTAAGCGCATGTGCGAGAATTTGTGCGCCTGCTTTGCTTCTGAATATGGGCTTGATGTAAAGTCCATTCGGCTTGCTCAAGTTTTTGGTGTTGGAATTGATTATAATGATACCCGTGTTGCCGCCTATTTTGCCCGCTCTGTAATTGAAGGAACTGATATAGTTTTAAAAACAGAAGGCAAAACAAAAAGGCCTATCTTGTATTCCTCAGATGCAATAAGTGCAATTCTGACGGTTCTTCTTAAGGGCGTGAAGGGGAATGTTTATACGGCTGCAAATCCAGAAACTCTAATGTCGATTCGCGAAACTGCCGAAATTATTATAGAAAGAATTGCTTGTAACGCAATACGACTTACCTTTGATATAAAAGAAGTTCCTCCTGAGTATTCGCCCAACTTGAACCTTAACCTTAACCTCAATGTTGACAAGCTGGTGGCGCTCGGATGGAAACCGGATATTGGACTCTTGGAGGCATACGAAAGGCTGATTGCCGGAATGAAGGAGATTTTGTGAATCTTACCGAATTGTTGCTACGTTCCAGTCTGCCTGTGCGGGAGATTTCTGAAAGTGAAAGCTTGCAATTAAAGCAGACTCTTTTGGAGATATACAGAGATGTTTCTTTTGCCTGCGAAAAAGAGGGGCTTACACTTTTTTTGGGTGGGGGATCCTGTCTAGGTGCTGTGCGGCATAAAGGCTTTATTCCATGGGATGACGACATAGACCTTAATATGCTGCGGGCTGACTATGAAAAGTTTCCTTCTGCATTGGAAAAGCACTTTCCTGGAAAATATGACTTGAAGGGACCGGGGCTTTCTGCAGAATATTTATATCCCTTTGTAAAGATAGAAAAGCGTGGAACCCTTTTAAGAACAGTTTTGGAAATAGAGGACGAAAATCCTGGAATAGGAATTGACCTTTTCCCATTGGATTGTGTTCCCAATAGCAAGTTGAGCAGGCTTCTCTTTGGCTTTAGGAATACACTGATTTACTATATTGCAATTTGCGTAAAGCTTTATGTGCACCGCAACAGCCCTGCTGTAAAATTAATACGCTCAACAAAAGAGGGAAGAAAGTCTTTAAATTTCCGCCTGTTTTTGGGGCGGCTCTTTTCATTTAGAAGCTACAAGAATTGGTACAGAAAATTTGACAGGCTGGCCCAGAAATATAAGAATCGGAAAACGCGATACATTACTTGCTCTTCTGGGCGCAAGCATTTCTTTGGAGAGATGTTGCCGCTAAAAGAAGTTCTGCCACCTTTTGACTGCACGTTTGAAGGGCTTCCCGCTAAAATTTATGGAAACTACGACAGGTATCTTTCTTCCCTGTATGGAGATTACATGAAGTTGCCTCCTCCAGAAAAACGAGAGCGGCACTTTATTCTGCAGGTGGACTTTGGGGATGGGGGGGGGAGCATGCCTGAAGCCGAAAGCCAAGAAACTGAAATTAAATACCCCAAATTCACCGCAACAATTGCATGCTATGCTAAGGATAATCCAGAACACTTTGAGTCTGCCTTTCTTAGCATATACTACCAGACTCTCCGTCCGGACGAAATTATAATTACAGTTGACGGACCCATACCGCCTGAATTGGATGAGGTTGTGCAACGCTTTGGGCGCGACTTTCATGCGCTTGTTCTTAGGACTGTCAGGAACAAAGGACAGGCTATGTCTCATGCACTGGCTGTTGCCCATGCAAAATATGACTGGATTGCAATTATGGATGCCGATGACATAGCCCTTCCGGACCGGTTTGAGAAGCAGCTTGCGTATATTGCAGAGCATCCAGAGGTTTCTGTTATTGGAGGGCAGATAGAGGAGTTTGTCGATAACCCTTACAATATTATAGACAAGCGTGAAGTTCCAGTGGATGACTTGCAGATAAAAAAATATCTTAAGAAAAGGTGTCCCTTTAACCACATGACAATTATTATGAACCGCCCTCAGGTTAGGGAAGCATGGAATTACCTTGGCAGATATAACGAGGATTACTTTTTATACTGCAGGTTATTTTTGCAAGGAGCTATGTTCCACAACCTGCCCGACACCCTTGTATATGCCCGTGTAGGAAATGGGATGTACAGCAGGCGGTGCGGATGGGGATATTTTAAGACCCTTGCAAGGCATCAAAAATGGATGTTGAAATATAAGATTATTTCTTTTCCACGTTTTTGTTTTAATGTTCTTGTGCGCTTATTTGTTCATGCCCTTATGCCAAACTGGCTGCGTGGTTTTGTTTACCAAAAGCTATTGAGGAGACATGCCACGAAACATGATGCTGTGCAGATGGATGGTGAGGAAGTGGATAAACAGTTGGTTTCTTATTTTGATAAGGTATTCCGTATTGATGCACTGGGATAAATGAGGATAATAAGATTAAGATGATAAAAAATATTGTAAAACACCTAGTTCATTTTTTTCTACATATATTTTGGATTATTCCTGTTAATAAGAAGAAGATTTATTTTAAATCCTATTCCGGTAAGCGCTATGCTTGTAATCCTAAATATCTTTATTTATGGATAAAAGAAAACAGCCGTGTAAGATATTCGTTTATATGGGAATTAAAAGAAAGTATTGATTTGGGAAGCGATACAAAAATTGTAAAAACCCTATTTTCTTTTCGGGGAATCTATCATACCCTTACAAGCAAATACATAGTTACAAACAGAGCCTTTTCCTGGTTTATTCCGCTAAGGAAAAATCAGATTGTGTTGGAGACCTGGCATGGTGGCGGAGCGTATAAGCGGGTAGGCATCTATGAAAACTTTGACAAATGGAAGCTTATTGATCAAAAACTGAATCCGAAGCAGACGGACTTTTATCTTTCTTCCTCTGCAAAATTTACTGAGGTACAGGGACCTTCAAAGTTTATGCCATTTAACAAGTTTATCAATACTGGCTTGCCACGCAATGCTATTTTTTTTGACAAGAATATTGTAGAAAAGAATCTCCGTAAAATTCATGATTTTTATTCTGTCCCTTATACAAGTAAGATAATTTTGTTTGCTCCGACTTACCGGGGAAAAACAGGGTTCAAGCAAAAACAGTCACGTTCGTTTGAACTGGATTTTGATATGTTAAAGCGTGAATGTGTAAAAAAGTTTGGTGCTGATTTTGTACTTTTGTATAGAAGCCATTATTACGACCTGTATCTTGAAACTTTCCTTCCGTCCTTTGTAATAGATGCAACCAAGTATGACGACATGCAGGAACTTCTTTGTGCGGCGGATGTGCTTGTAACAGATTATTCCTCCAGTATGTGGGATTTTGCCCTGACTAAAAAACCGTGTTTTCTTTATGCTCCGGATTTGCAGCTATATGCCAATGACCGCGGCTTTTATACGGATCCTAAAACCTGGCCTTTCCCGCTTGCGGAGACGGAGGAGCAGTTGGCCTTGAATATAAGAAATTTTGATGCAGCAAAGTACGAGGTTGCCGTTCAAAAGCATCTGGATGATTTTGGCTCTTATGAGAACAAGAATGCCTGCGAGAAAATTTGCAAGGCGATAGGACTAGAAATTTAAAAGTTATGAGACAAATAGCGGTATGCTTGTTTAAACGAGGCTGTTCTAAAATAGCACAACAGGTAAAGAGAGTTTGGTATGATAATACATACCAGCGCTTTTACTGCAAGCCCCATAATGCCACTAAGAGGAATGGCTGAGCATACAAAATAAGATATAATGCAAGCGGTGAATGTTGTGCTTGCGTAGAGCAAATGCAACAAGTAATATTCGGATATTTTTATTTTTGTAAAATAATGCTTGTAGACTATAGTACTGCCCCAAAGAAAGTTTATAAAAAAGAGAGATATGAGTGTTGCCGAGATTATGCCATAGACACCCCAAAGTTTTCCGAATATAAAATTTAGTACAAGGTTTGCTAATGCTTCCAGTATGTTTCGCCAGCGGTTTTCCCACCACAGGCCGCATGCATCAGAATATATTGCACGGATGTCTCCCATTTTTAGTACGTAGAAATACACGCAGAAAAGTATTACGACGGGGAAAGGAAACATCATATCTTTGCCGAATGCAATTTGTGTAAAAGGCTGGTAAAGACACAAGAGGCAGACAGTGCAGCATCCAGCAAGCCACATGTAGATGAAGTTGAATTTCTTCATGTCCGAATAGTTTTTTTCCTGACTGTCTGTAATAATGCTGTTTCCGACACCACTGAGTATTGATGGTGAAACGATGGCGAATACAGCAAGAACCGCATGCATTATGTAATAATAGTTGTTGTATATTGCAGTTAGCGTTAGGCCAAGGAATGCAGATATGAATATGCTGTCAAAAGTGTTTCGTGTTACGTGGCAGACTTTTGTTATGAAAAGCCCTGTTACCTTTACCTTGATTTCCTTTTTTGTTTCTGTGGCTATGCTTCCTTTGCAGATGATGTCGGGGAACATTTTTTTGCTGACAATTTGTGTGCAGATGTTTTTTATTGTTGCGCTTACGATGAGCATTGAGACGTAAAGATAATAATTTTTTGTGCGTATGAGTATGGCAAGCTGTGCAGTGTATATGATAAAATGAACGGCTGTATTTATTTTGCTTATTACATCTGCCCTTTGGTATGCCCTTATGAGCGAATTTTTGTAGGCAAAAAGAAGGTAGCTTAATACAGTTCCGCAAAGATAAAAGAGGTAAAGTAAATAGATATTTATGCCAACAGGATAGCTTCCTTTTATGAGTTTTGGCAAGAAAGGTATAAGCATTGTCCCAATGGCTGCAATAAAAAAGCCTATTGCAAAATAGACCTTGCGGTAAAAATTAAGGATTGCGCATAGGGTTTCTTTGTCGTCGTCTGCGATAGGCTTGTACATGCTGTATACAACTGCGCTGCTAAAACCAAGTTCTGTTAGGTTAAGGACATGCAGGATTGACTTGAACAGGCTTCCCAGTCCTAGGTATTCTGCGCCGAGCGTGCGGATCATTACCATGCGGATAACAAAGGGAAAGATGAGAGTTACTACCTTGTTGAGAAGTCCAAATGCTATGTTACGCTTTGCGTTTTTGGTTCGGTTGAATTTCATAGTTCAAATTTAGTATTTCATCAAATTTGTATATATTTGTTCCAATTGTTTGGAGACATCCTTTATATCAAAACCTGCTTTTATAGTATCTTTGTAAGCATAGGTTCTATCTCCTGTTTTTGTGTTTAATATTTCTTTTGCCCATTCACTTGCATCAAATGTATTGATTCTGTGGAAGTTGTTGGATATGTTTGCTTCTTCTGGTATGCCATTTGATACAAATGTTGGAAGACCTGATGTCAGAGACTCTATGACCACATTTCCAAGGCCTTCATGGATACTTGGGAGTATAAAAAGATCCATGGCATTTAATAGATTTCCTACATCTGTTCTGAATCCAAGAAACAGTACTTTGTTTTCGATATTTAGTTCTTTAACCTTTTTTTTGATTTCTTCTTCTGTATTTCCTACTCCAATTAATAATAATACTGCATCTTGTTGATTTTGAATTTTATGGAATACATCTATTGTGAAATCTTGGTTTTTGGTTTTACTAAATCTGGCAACATGACCATATACTATTTTATTTTCAATACCTATTCTTTTCTATATTCCTTTCTTATATTTTCATTATATCTGTAATTGTTAATTGTCAGCCCGTTTTTTATTATTATTACATCGTCGAATTTTGTAAATAATGCTTTTGCTGCGGATATAGAGCAAGTTAAATGTACATTTGTGATTTTTCTATATAATGGGTTTAAAATTTTCATTAATATTTTTTTTCTTTTTTTCATTTTAGGGCAACTATGTGAATGTACAACAATTTTTTTTATTTTTAATAACTTGCATATTATAGCACAAATAATACTGCGGAAGAATTTTCCCCCATTTATATGAGCAATATCATATTTGTGTTTTTTTAAAAATTTATATAATCGGTAATTGTATATAATCTTGCTTTTGAATGATTTCATTTTTATGTTCAAATTAAATGCATTTGGAAAATCATACACTTTTATGGGAGATAGATAATAAAACTCTGTGTTTCTCATATTCATTTCAAGTCTACGTATTATTTCATATTCTCCATTGTGTTCATGACTAAAGAATATGTGTAAGACCTTTGTCTTTTTTTTATTCATGAGGATACCTTTTTCTTGTTTTCTTTTTTAACCCGATATAAATCTTTGCGACAATCTTGGATAGTCTTGGAGCTATTCTAAACAGTATTACTTTTATTTTGTCGTTAATGGGAAGCCTGCATTTGAGGACTCTGAAAGAAAACACTTCATTGTATTTCTTTTTAATTTTTGTTTCTTTGTAGAAGTCCGCTATTTTATTGTAATCTCTATAATATAGATTGTATATTATAAGCAGTAAGCCAAGTTCGTTATATAGAAAGTTAGGATATATGTTTTTGATGTAGTCATATCGTTCAAGGGAGGCTTTGTAGAAGTCTATTTGTCTTTCCCTTTTGCTTTGTCCTAGAATGCTGTCTGCGTGTTTGAGATAATAATACTTTATTTGGTTGCTATATATTATTTCTTTTGCTTCGGCATAAGTTTTGTATGTAACTGCAACATCATTTACTATCCTGTCTTCAAACCGTATGTTGTTGAATATGCTTTTGTGGTATAGTTTGTTCCATGTTGTGCCTGCATAACCAATGGACAGTAATATGTTTTTTATCATTTCCTTGGCATCTTTTATGCATACTTCTTCTTTTTTGGTTTTCTTTGTGTAATTATAATCATATATTTTTAGAGTTTCACACATGGCGATTTTTTAGTT
>JAGCWT010000104.1 GCA_017961705.1 Treponema sp. | reverse complement strand
TCTTCTTTTAGAAGCTTCATATACTGAAGGGCATCGCTTGTGCTGTAATAATCCTTGTCAGAAGAAAAGTCTTCACATAACAGTTTGGAGACTGTTTTTTCATCATAAAACTGAAAAAGAAAGGCTATATCCTCCGCTAATACAGAACTCCTTTCATAAGAATACGCTGTTGAGAAAATTTTATGAGAATCAGCATCCATCAATTGTTCTATAACTGTTTCATCCCTAAATCCCATACTCCATATATTCAGGTATTCTAAGAATGTTCTATGCCCCTGCAAAAACAGCTTATTGATTTTTGAGGTATAAGGGAGGCCTGTCAGCTTGATAAACTTTTTAACACCATCAGAACTTCTTTTAAGTCCATCCTCAGTTTTATATATCAAAGGTCCAATTACTTCTTCCTTACAAAGTTCATTTAACTCAGGGGCAAAAGGAAATCTTGCATAGTTCACAAGCCGGTCAAAGTTGTTTTCACCATAAGAAAGCTCAGGAATAAATCCGCACTCTTCTTTCATCTGTTCATGCATTACAGACAAGATTTTATTATATTCATCATCAGAGATATTGAACCATTCGTTCCCTTCGCAACCAAAAAAACTTACATAACGTTTTTGAACATTAAGTACTAGATAGCGACGAACTGTTATAAGGTCATCTGTTGCAGGAGATATTGAACCATAATACATATTCTCAATTTCTATCAGACCATCCTCATGGAAAGTAATAATGTTTTCGGATTGATTTTCAACCAAAAGTTCAAGCTGATGCATTAAAAGTTTCGTGTCTTTTCCATTTGAAAATTCTTTTGCTTCCTGAATACAATCCAGTGGAACTATACGCTTACAGCCGTTTCTAAAATAAACAGTTGCAGCAATTACAGCAAAACCATCGTATTTGGAAGGTTGGTAGTCGTAGGCATAAACGCTTTGTTGTGGCTCTCTTTTGTAGATGCCAAGGATTGTTGAAAGAAGAACTCTATCGATCTTTACAATAACACCAGAAAACTCTTTTTCCTTAAACTCATACTTCGGGTTATGTTTCCAACTTAAACAATTTTCTGTTGCAATACCGGCAAATAAATCACTGTTATTATTCATTCGATAGTACCATTTATTGTCGTAGTTATTATGATGTAAATGGAAAACCCCATGAGCGGCAGCAAGGTAGCCCGTACAATGAACTGGCTGTAACATGAGTTTTTTATACTCTGGTGTTAATTTCATAACAATCTCCTGTTTTGTGCTTCAATAATACCAGATCGTTCTATCATTTCATGAGAGACTTTAGTTTTTTTTTCGCGTTTTTTTTACTCTGACTCCAGTGTCTTGAGTTTTTCCGTCATTTTCTTTGCGGTGTCGGAATCGCTTTTGTAGGAGTAGAATATTGTTGCGCTGCAGACTGCAATTATGACGGCTTCAAAGATGATGAAGGTTTGTATGTTGCAGAAGGAGAACCATTTTAGGTAATGGCCTATTACAAGGACGATTGCATTTATAATCAGTGTGTATATAATTTGCATGGCAAGCATTTTTTTCTTGGAGAAATTCCTGTCGCTTAGGAGGAGGACGTAGAGCAGGGCGCATATAAAGGCTATGCCAAGGATGATAAGGACATCCAGTGCGTAGAGCTTTGCCTCTTTTCCCTTGAAGGATATTAGTGCAATGGAGTCTATAAGGAAAATTGCGGTTGCAAATCTTGTAAAAATCAGAATGATTGTGTTAAGTTTCTCTTTCATAAAATCCTCTTCTTGCCCTGATGGTGCATGGCTACAATCCAAGGTGTTCCTTTAGCTTTGGGACGTAGCTTCTGGAAATGATTACCTTGTATTCATTTTTTAATACGGCTTCAAAGCGTCCGTTAAAAGCCGGGGAAATACTTTTGATTTTATTAAGGTTTACAATGACCGCCTTGTTTGCGCGGAAAAAGTTTTTTGCGGGTAAAATCTGCTCCAGTTCATAGAGCTTGAATTTTGTTTCAAAAACTCCTTCTGCAGTGTATGCAAAAACCTTGTCATCCACAGATTCAAAATAGAGGATGTCCTTTTTTTCCACGATGACGATTTTGTTGTCTTTGATGAAATTCATTTTTGAACTTCCGTTTTTTAGCTGGTTCAGAAGGAGGGTTATGTCTTCGTCCAAAAAATGGCATTTTACTATGATTTCATCGTCCTCATCGGGTAACGGTTCTACTATTGTAATTTTCATCAATATTATTATAGCACAAAGCCTTTAATTTTCAAGGAGCAGAAAAGGGGAGGGGCGGAAATATGTTTTGCATTCCGTTCCCAGCCCCTTAATTTGTCTTAACGTACATTTATATCCTTGCTAAGGTAAATGACGGTGCTTCTGTCTTCGCTGTTTGTAATTACATACTTTGTGTTGTCGGCATTTGCCTTGATTGTTACGGACGGTGGGAAGCTGTTAAGGTCAAATTCATCCTGCATTTCCCGAAGTTCTGCCTGTGTCATTGGGGTGGTTATGAGTATCTTGTTTCCCCTGACCGTAGCCTGGGAACCAGGATATTCGCTTGCCATTTCTCTTAGCCATGCGTCTTTATCTTCTTGTGACATGGAATTTACAATGGCTGCGCTTGTATTGTCCAGTACACTCGTAATTGTTGCGCTTCCTGATGTGCAAGTGTATCTTCCGTTTGATGCAGTAAGGCTGACGTTGGAGTCTGCGCCACCATATCCGCCTAGATCTGTAGTAGTCATGAACGTCCAGTTTCCGTCGGAAAGGGTAACGTTGCTTACGACCCTTGTGCAGTCCCTAAAAGCTGCGTTTATGGGGATGGAAGCGTCGTCATCATCATCGGATGAACTTGAGCCTGAACAGGCGATGAGTGTGCATGCCATCAAGGCAACCAGCATTGAAATTAATTTTCTTGTCTTTTTCATTTTCTTGTTTCTCCTTAAGATTTAGCCTGATAAACTTTCCAAAAAAACTATAGGATAAGTTTTTTGTATGCACAATCACAAATTTGGTAAGATGCATTTTGGATAGGGTGAAATGCATTGTATACTTGCACCCCCTGCATTGTTCTGTGGAATTTGCGATGGGTCTGTGATAGAATGGCTGCAAATGAAATGTAAGAGTAAAGACAAAAAACTTTCCGGTGGATTTGAGATTTTTATGGCGGAGGATGAAAGCCTTATTGCCTTGCTTTCTAGAAACACGGTGTATGTTTACGACCTTGCGACCAAAGAGAGGGTTCTGGCTGCAAAGACGGTAAGCAATGCAAGCTGTGCAGTTGTTTCTCCGGACAAAAAAATTATTGCGGCAAAAAATACTTCTGGAACCCTTGCCCTGGTTAGTATGGAAAGCGGGCTAGAACTTTGCCGCTGCCCAATGGAAAAGTGCGAGGGTGAAATGCCATTTTTTACCTTGGACAGCCGGCACGTAATCGATTTGGACTGGGGCGGAAGGGTCATGGTCTTTGATACAGAAAGCAAAAAACATAGCATTCTTGACAATACAAGGCCCCTTATCCGTTGCGACTATATTCATTACGATTTTTTTAGCAAAAGAATTTACAGGTTCATGGCAAAGAATTATGGGAACAGCCCTGGCATAGTGCAGTCCATGCTAATAGACGAAAAGCATCTTGACCCGGAACATGCGGAATTCAAGACCCTTAGGAAATTCAACTTGTGTCTTCCAGACCACATGAAGGGTATTTCCTTTTGCAAAATCCACAATTACTGGCTTGACCTTGGCAGGGGAAAAATCATTCGTAGCGACAAGGATTTTAAGGTAAAGGCAAGGCTTGGCATTCCAAAGTCAAATTCTATTTCTGAGCCAAAAAAGATGTGGGTTTCGCCTGACGAAAAATACCTTTTTATAGACTACGGTAAGCAATGCACTGATGTAAGGCAAACTCCTATGAGCGTCTACAAAAACCTTCCAAACCTTTCCTGCCTCTTTGACCTAAAAAGCGGAGCGCTTGTAAAAGAGTTTGAATACAACTATGTTTCTGACTTTACCATGTATGGCGAAGATTCTTCCTATATAATAGCAACCTGGAGCGGGACATATATTGGCAGTGTAGAATCTTGAAGTACGGCAAAGATGGGTCTGCTAAAACAAATGGTGTCATTATCGGGCTAGACCCGATAATCTGCTAGGAAAGATTACCGGATCAAGTCCGGTAATGACAGGTCGGTAGGCAATCCGGTAATGACAGGTTCGGTGGACAGTTTGGTAATGGCATGGTCGGTGGACAGTTTGGTAATGGCATGGTCGGTGGACAGTCCGGTAATGGCAGGTTCTGCAAACGGTATGGCAAAGATGGGGCTGCAAAAACAAATGGTGTCATTATCGGGCTAGACCCGATAATCTGCTAGAAAAGATTACCGGATCAAGTTCGGCATGACAATTCGTTATGTTAATGGCATTGAAATAGAACTCTTTTGTGATGCAGCTTGTTAAGCAGGAGAGTTATATCTTTTGCAAATAGAGGCACGGCAGGGATTGGAGGGGCGGCGAAGCCGTTGCAAAGCAATGGAGCGGGTAGGGCCCCGCGGAACCCCGGAAAGCCCCTTGAAAATGGCCTCCTTGCCATTTTTTAGGATGGGTTAAACCGCGGATGTTTCTGCAAACATTTGACGCACCGTCCTTGGCGCTAGATGTTCTGGAAAAATGGCAAGATGTTCTTTGAGGACGCATCTGTTTTGCCGACAAAAGCGCCGCAAGAAAAAGAAAATGAATTCCCTTGAAAATATTGGCGTTTAACGGTAGTATGAGTGCATGATAAAGGCGACCGGTTCACAGATTATTATTAAATTGCTTGAGGCTGAAGGCATTAAGACTGTTGCGGGTATTCCCGGCGGTTCAATTTTGCCCCTGTATGATGAATTGAACAGAAGTTCCATAAAGCACGTCCTTGTCCGTCAGGAACAGGCGGCTGGTTTTATTGCCCAGGGCATGTCCCGTTCAAGCGGAAAGCCTGCTGTATGTATGGCTACCAGCGGTCCCGGTGCAATGAACCTTCTTACCGCAATTGCAGACGCAAGGTGCGACAGCGTTCCAATTATTGCTATTACCGGACAGGTAAATTCATCGCTCATCGGTACGGATGCTTTTCAGGAAGCGGACACTTTTGGCCTTTCATTCCCAATTACCAAGCACAGCATGATGATAAAAGATCCGCTTGAGCTTTTGACTGCCATTCCCAAGGCTTTTTCTATTGCAGTGAGCGGTAGGCCGGGCCCTGTATTGATAGACATTCCCCGCGACGTTCAGACTGCAACTGTTACCTTTGACAAGTGGCCCAGCGCAAAGGCTTTGTCTTCTGCGGCAGACACTCTTACCGCAAGGCGCTTTGTTACTCCGCAAAAGCAGATTGGCCCCATCATCTCCGGCATGGTGGACGCGCTTTTAAAGAGCAGCAAACCGGTTCTTTTTTTGGGCGGTGGATGCAATTCACAGAAGGCAAGCGAAGAGATAAACAAATTTCTTGGTTGCTACGATGCGGCGGTTGTTACGAGCCTCATGGGCATTGGAATAGTTCCACGGTCAAGCCGCAACAACTTTGGCATGGTTGGTATGCACGGTTCTTTTGCGGCAAACAAGGCTATGCACGATGCAGACCTGGTTCTTGCTTCCGGTGTGCGCTTTGATGACAGGGCTACCGGTCTTATTTCTAAATTCTGCCCAAATGCTACGATCCTTCACATAGACATTGATGCTGCGGAGATAAACAAGATTCTTCCTTCATCTTTTTCTCTTGTCTGCGAAGCCGAAAAGGCATTCCCGCTTTTGACCAAGGAACTTTCTTCTAGGAAGCAAAAGTCATCCGGTTCAAAGTCTGCCAAGCCAAGCAGCCGTTCTGCGTGGATTAAGGAACTTGCCAAGGTTTACGACGAGACAGAAAGCGTGGAGCTTGGACGCAGCAAGGGTATTCCAAAAGAAAGTGTAAACCCCCGTGCTTTTATCCGCGACATTCCCGAGGCTGCAAAAAAGGCAGGCCTTGATGCAGAGGACATAATTGTTACCACGGATGTTGGCCAGCACCAGATGTGGTCTGCCCAGTATTACCCTGTAGAAAAGCCAAGGCAGTTTCTTACAAGCGGCTCTTTGGGAACTATGGGCTTTGGTCTTCCGGCAGCGATTGGGGCTTCCCTGGCAAATAAGACTAAGCGCGTGGTCTGCATTTCTGGAGACGGAAGCATTCTGATGAACATTCAGGAGCTTGCAACTCTCCGTGAGCAGGGGCTTAACGTAACCGTTTTTGTATTGCAGAACGGTTCGCTTGGAATGGTAAGGCAGCAGCAGCACTTCCTCTTTAACGACAACTTTAGCGCATCTGAGTTTGGTTTTGTTCCGGACTTCTTGCAGCTTGCCCGCGGTTTTGGAATAGACGCAATCAATGCCAACGAAGACAAGATGTGGTTTAAAAAGGCTTTTGCAAAGGGGCCACACCTTGTTTTGCTTAATATTAATATGGAAGAAAACGTCTTGCCGTTCGTAAAGGCTGGCTCTGCAAACATTGACGCGCTTAGGGATTAAGATGAAGTTCGGAAATTCCTGCATCCTTGTAGTGGCTTTAGGATTTTCTTTTCTCACCTCTTCTTGCATCTCTTCCCGCGCAAGTACCCCATCAAATTCTTCTGGAGGGGGAGCTTCCGTAAGCAATGCGGAACTTGCAAACTCTCCGGGAACAAGCGCAGCTTCTGATTCTGCACATTCTGCTAATCAAGCATCTTCTTCTGCTGCACACTCTGCAGAAGTGGCAGTTGTGGAAGAAGAAAAGCCCGCTGAACCAAAGCGCACCTTTCCCAACCCAGCACCAATAAATGTTGAGCTGCCACCTTCTTCCGGGAACAACTTGTTTGCAGGAAACACATATTCAACCAGAAACCTGAAGGTGGAATTTGTTGACGGAAAAAAACTTACCGCTTCTTTTTACAGCGCAGAGGATGAATGCTGGTCAAAGGAGTTTTCCGCAAGCTATTCATTTAACACTGCAAAGTCAAAGCTTTACGTAAGGATAGACAGCGTTTATGAGGACGGGGAAAAGCTGAGTTCTGCAAAAGACCTCTACCACTACCTCTGGCCAAAGGTAAGGAAGAAGTGCAAGAAATACCTTAGCACAACCAATTTTAACTCTTCTTCCAAAAAGAGCTTTAACCGCTATGCAATGGAAAACCTGGACAACTCTTCCCGCGCACGTTTTGAAAAGCTCCTTACTTTTACATACAAATTCTTGGACAAGGGCAATAAGCTTGAACTTACATCTTCGCTTGAGCCTGAACTTTCCGAGGTGGCAAAGGGGCAGCTTATTGGCATGGACAAAAGCGACAGGATTCAGCTTGCATTTTCCAACCTTACTGTTCAGATTCTGTGCCTTGGAGACAAGTCAAGTGCAAAAGCGGCAGGTGTTCTGGGTGCGGA
>JAGCWT010000103.1 GCA_017961705.1 Treponema sp. | reverse complement strand
CTTTTTTTCTTCAATAGCCCTTGTCTCTGTTGCAGTACCATATTCATCGGTTCCGCAGACATACATGGTCTCATAGCCACGGCTACGGCAAAAGCGGGCAAAAACGTCTGCGCTAAGCATCTGGATTAAATTTCCCAGATGGGGAATATTGTTTACATAAGGTAATGCGGAGGTAATTAATCTTCTATTCATAGAAGGGTATTATAGTTTGTTTTACCCATCTAGTCAATTAAGAGCCAAGCTCAAAAGTCAGGAAACAATCGTTTCTGTCTTGTTTTTTGCGGCCAGGGCACGGCGGTTAAGGTAATGGACAACAGAAAAAAGGGCTATTATAATGGCATAGTTGGCAAGAAGCATAATTACGGCGGAAGTTCCCTGAAGATACAAGGCAATGCAGCATGAGCCGCAGATAAGCGCCTGTACAAAAAGCAGCAGAAGAAGAACCTGTGTGGAGCTAAGGCCTATGTTCATAAGCTTGTGGTGTATGTGGGCCCTGTCTGGGGTCATAATTCCCCTGTGTTCCCTTAGCCTACGGATAATGGCCGCTATGCAGTCAATAGTAGGAATGGCAACAAGGTTCAGCATTACAAGAAATTTATTGTACTCAAAATTCACGCTTGACTTGTAAAGGGGAAGAGCTGCAATCATAAAGCCAAGGAACTGGCTTCCACCGTCACCCATAAAGATTTTGGCCTTGGGCTTGTTGTAAAGCAGGAATCCCAAGAGGCTTGCAACCAAAAAAAGGCATATTGTTGCGGAATGAGGCGCATTTCTTGCATAAATTACGGCACAAGTAAAAGCTATTAAAGAAGAAAGCCCGCCGCAAAGAGCATCAATACCATCTATAAGGTTGAATGAGTTGATTACGCCAATTATCCATCCCATTGTAAGCAGCCAGCTAAAGAGAGTGGGAATTGCAAAACTTCCGATGTGCAAAAAGCGGTGGTTTGTAAAAACAATTATGCAGGCCGCAATAATCTGGACAAAAAGCTTGTACAAAGCCCTAAGATTCCAAAAATCATCAATTATGCCAAAAAGAAAAATGATGAATCCCGCCAGAAAAAATGGAATGAATGAAGAAGCCGCATCATCCTTTATAAGCACATATATTATTGCAGAAACCACAAAACCGGTCACAAAGCCAATGCTTCCAAGGCGGGGTATGTTGCCACTGTGGATTTTCCTTTCGTCCAGGCTGTCATACCATTTTCTCTTGTTGCATATAAGTATTATTATTGGAATCAAAACTGCGGAAATCATAAATGCAAGCGCACAAAGCCACCAGACAATATGGTTTTGCTTTACAAAGAGCAGTGTCAAATTTATGAATAATTCCCAACTGTTGCTCTGCATATTTCCTAACCTTCAAAAGCAGACTTTGCCATTTTTACTACTTCCCGCATAAAATCACCGGAACCTTTTTTCATAACAAGAACCTTTCCGTTCTTTACTACAACCGCAAGGTCGCTCACGCCGCAAAAGGCAACAGGCAAATCCGAATAGACAAAATTATTGTTTCCTTCTATGCTTATAACCTTCTTGCCGTCATTTTTACCGGCATACTTTTCAAAAGAATCCCAGCTGCCAACGTCATCCCAGTCAAAAGAAGCCATAACCGCCGCAGCCCTGTCCGTCCTTTCTGCAACCGCATTGTCAACAGCTATGGAAGGGGTCTTTTCATAAGATTCGCTCATAAGCTGCCAGTTTTCTATGCATTCTATGCCCAAAACTTTGTTTTCAACCGGCAAAGAGCCTCCTGCAAAGTTTTCAAAAGCCTGCCAGACGGATGGCTCGCACTTTTTAACTTCATTCAAAAAGAAATCATCCGTAAAGGCAAACATACCGCTGTTCCAGTAATAGCATCCTTCCTTAAGATACTCCTTTGCAGTCTCCAAATCAGGCTTTTCCTTAAAATTATCTATATTAAACACGTTTTCTATGCCGTCAAGCCCTGAACCAGCCTTTATATAACCGTAACCGGTGGCCGGAGATGACGGTGGAATGGCATAGCATACAAAATATCCCTTCTGCGCAGCCTGGGAAGCCTTAGCACAGTCGCTCAGAAAGCTTTGGATGGGAGAAATAATGTGGTCGCTTGCAAGGGTAAGGATTGTATGGCTTGCCCCGTCAAAAAACTTAAGCATCTTGCAGGCAAGAACCAAAGGTGCACAAGTATGCCTTGGCTTAGGCTCTGCAACAATAAGCAAATCCTTAAAAATTTTATCCTTATCCTTTTGGGAAGATTTTTCCGCCAGAGCAACGCACTGTTCGGCAACACCCTTTACAAGGCTGCCCCTGGTAATAACAAGTATTTTTCCCTCTGGCTCAAGAGCCAAAGCCCTTTGAATGGAAGACTGCAAAAACGAAAGATTTCCGTCAACAGACAGGAATTGCTTCGGGTTTTCCGGGACAGAAGCTGGCCAAAGACGCTCACCAATGCCCCCAGCCAAAATTACAATGTCAGAAAAAGTTTTTACACCCATACGAAACAAAACTCCTGTGTTACTGCTATTCTACTATTATAAGCATAAATCAACATTTGTCAAACCGGGAGCTTAGGCATTTTCTTATTGCGGCGCTTGTCTTTGCAATCCATAAAGCTTTTTATGATAACAAAATGAACCTATACTGTGGCGCTTGCGGGGTTCCGGCCTTCGCCTCCATTGCCTGCGGCAACCCGCCCCCTGGCGGGCCCCTCCAGTGCCTGCCGTGCTTGATTTTGCTAACAAAAAAGGGCAGGCCGTATTTAACGACATGCCCTTTTGCAAAAACTAGTTAAGCTTCTTAAAGAAGAAGGAGCAGAACGTCTTGATTCTGTTCATGAACGAAGTTTCCACGCGGTCGCGCAAGAAGAAAACGCTCGGTGCGTCAACAGCGCCAATTCCGTAGAGAACCCAGTAGTCACCCTCGCGGAAGATTGTTACGATGGACTTCATGCATTTTTTGTCCACGCACTTAATTTTGTCATCGTAGCGCAGTACGTTCAAGTTGGTGCTTTCATAGTAGAAGTAGTCAGAAGCCGTTTCCGTGTCAATCTTGGTGTTTATAATGCCAAAAGGAGACATTTCAAGGTCAGCGGTGGCATGCTGCTGGTTTCCGGACGTAGTAAAAGAGGTGATTTTTGCGCTGGAATACAGGTCAAACCACTTCTTGTGGCGCTCTGAATAATAAGGAATTCCAGCATAGGAAGGAATGTCCATAACAAGCGTCTTGAATTTTTCAACAAGGTTTTCATGCCCTGCGTAAGGGTAGACCTGGATTACTTCCGCAAGATAAGAAGGCTTTAGGTCTTTTGCAGACTTCATGGCCTTCTGGGCACCTGCATTCGACGAATTCAGGCTGAAATATTTTGTTCCCTTTAAATTCCTTATGACAGTCTTTCCGTTTTCCAGGTTTGTTTTCTGGGCTTCGGTGAGGTTTGAATTGAATACAGACGGCAGTGCAGTTGCCGCGGAGAATGTAATAAAGGCCATTGCAAAGATGGCGGCTGATTTTTTTGTAAGTATACGCATGGTTTTCCTCCATCATAT
>JAGCWT010000102.1 GCA_017961705.1 Treponema sp. | reverse complement strand
AGTCCATAGATTTCCTCCGTGTGTAACTTTGAGCGGTTCACACGTTGATTCTATGGGCTTTTAGGTTTTCTTTCTATTGCCGTAACTGCCAAGCTCTGTCAGTCCACCGCCATAGGCGGTGGTTTACCAAGGATTAATTATCCGCAGTGCAGAACAGAGGTATGAAAAGAAAGTTTCCAGGCAGGAGTTTTTCTACACAATTCAATTGGAGGAAGGCTTCCGCAGAACAGACAACTTAATCTACCGCGCAACATGCCCTGAATGCAAAAAATGCATACCAATAAGAATTCCTGCATCTGAATACAGGCCAAGTAAAAGCGCCCGCCATCTTCTAAGAAAAAATTCAGAGCTTGAACTTCGCATTACAGAAGAAGCAAATGATTTTGTTACGGAAGAAAAAGTTTTGCTTTACCAGAATTACTGGAGGCGGCACAATCCCCAAAAAAATATTTCTAAGGAAGATGCATTTTCGGACATAGCAGTATTTTCCGGTTTTGAGCATGGAAAGAATTACTGCGGAACAAAAAATTTTGACTACTACCTGGACGGAAGACTCGTGGCTGTAAGCGTACTTGACTTTGCGCTTGATTCAATTTCTTCAAATTATTTTTACTACGACATTTCTCCGCAAATTCTAAAGCGCTCCATAGGAACATTCAGCATAGTAAACGAAATTCTTTGGTCTGCGGAACACGGCTATGAGTATTACTATCTTGGCTATTGGATCAAAGGCCACCCCAAGATGAATTACAAGGCAAACTTTTTTCCCCATGAACTTTTGGTGAACGGCGAATGGATAACCAAGCCTAGCCCCGATTGTAAGGGCCCGCCTAAGGCGGGTTGCCGGCAGGCAATGGAGCGGGCAGGGCCCCGCGGAACCCTAGAAAGCGGGTAACAAGACAAACTGCGTAACGGCATAGCCTTACGCACAGTAAAACCATAAAGGCTGCTCCAGAAAAACTTGCCCACTACAATTTTCTTTGCTATAATTCTTATATGGAAAATCAAAGTCTAAAAAATAAATGCATCGTATTGGGTGTAAGCGGAAGCATAGCCGCATACAAAGCCGCAGCCCTAACAAGCATGCTGGTAAAAGCCGGCGCAGATGTTCACGTTATAATGACAAAAAATGCAACCAATCTGATTGGACCTGCAACTTTTGAAAACCTTACGGGCAACCGCTGCCTTTTAGAAACATTTGACCGCAACCACGAATTTAAAGTTCAGCACATTTCACTCGCACAAAGGGCAAACCTTTTTATAATTGCACCGGCAAGTGCAAACGTAATTGCAAAAGTTGCAAACGGACTTGCAGACGACATGCTAACAACAACTTTTCTTGCTTCCACCTGTCCCAAAATAATTGCCCCTGCAATGAACACGGCAATGTACCAAAATCCTGTTACCCAGGACAATTTAAAAAAATGCCGCAGCTACGGAATGAGCATAGCTGAAGGCGACGTAGGTTATCTTGCCTGCGGAACTAACGGAAAGGGACGTCTTGCAGAACCAGAAACCCTCTTTGCCTGGATTGAACACGAGCTTCCCTGCAAAAAAGACTTGGCAGGAAAAAAGGTTCTTGTAACCGCAGGCCCAACCCAAGAGTCTTTAGATCCGGTACGCTACATAACAAACCACTCTTCCGGTAAGATGGGATATGCCGTTGCAAAGGCCGCAAGCAGACGCGGTGCAGAGGTAACACTTGTTAGCGGGCCTGTTGCCCTAAAGGAACTACCCTTTGTAAACACAGTTCACGTAACAAGCGCTGCACAAATGGCAAAAGCCGTTAAGGATAATTTTTTTGACTCAGACATTCTAATAAAAGCGGCGGCAGTTGCAGATTACAGGCCAGCCAATGTAAGCGACCAAAAAATCAAAAAGCACGATGACGACCTAAGCCTGCCCCTTGAACGCACGGAAGACATTCTTGCATGGTGCGGAAAGAACAAAAAAGCCTCGCAGTTCTTGTGCGGATTTTCTATGGAAACCCAAAACATGGTTGAAAATTCCAAGGCCAAGCTTGTAAAGAAAAACCTTGATTTGATTGCGGCAAATTCACTTTCGTCACCTGATTCAGGATTTGCGGTTGACACAAACGTGCTTACCCTGATTTCTCCTTCCAGCACAAAGGAATTGCCCGTAATGCAAAAAGAAGAAGCGGCCGACTGCCTTCTTGATGAAATCCTTTTGCTTATGGGACAAAAACAATAGCAGATAAAAAGGAGAAGTGCATCTTGAATCTAAAAGAAATCAGCATAACAGACATTGGCGGTTTTAGAATAGGAAACGCACAGGATTACGATGCCATGACCGGGGTAACCGCAATTGTCTTTGACAAAGAGAATACTGCCGGAATAGACATTAGCGGAGGAGGGCCTGCTGCAAGGGAATCTTTCTTGTTTACACCGCTTTCCTACAAGCAATCTATAACAGCACTGCTTTTGTCTGGCGGTTCTGCATACGGACTTGCCGCTGCTACAGGAGCAATGCAGTATCTTGAAGAACACGAAATGGGCTACAGGCTAACCGGCATGGTAATACCGATTGTGCCCCAATCCTGCATTTTTGACTTGAGCACAAAGACAAAGGTGCGGCCGGATGCAAAGATGGGTTACGCTGCATGCAAAGACGCAGAAAGGAATGCCCTTCCCCAGTCAGGAAATGTTGGCGGCGGATGCGGGGCATCTGTTGGAAAGCTATGCGGTCTTAGGCGGGCTCAGAAAAGCGGCATTGGCTATTACGCAGTTCAGGTTGGAGAGCTTAAGGTTGGCGCTGTTGTAATAGTAAATGCACTTGGCGATGTCTTTGACTTTAGAAACGGGAAAAAGCTTGCCGGCGCAATGAATGCTGAACGGACAGCCTTTGTGGACAGCGAAGAAGTTCTTTATTCCATGCAGGAAAAGATGCAGGATAAAATCCAGGAAGGAAAAAACACTACTATTGGAGCCGTAATTACAAACGCAAAATTCAGTCAGCAGGAGATGTGCAAGATAGCGGCAATGACAAGGGCTGGACTTGCGCGTAGCATAAATCCTGTTGGAACTAGCGCAGACGGAGACACAGTTTACGCAATTTCCTGCGGGGACATAAAAAGTGACTACAACTTGGTTGGAACCCTTGCTTGCCGCGTACTTAGCATGGCAATTTTAGACGCTGTTAATTCTTCTGCAATGACGGAAGATGAATACAAGCGCTTTTTGAAAATAAAGGGTGAAGATTAAGGTGACGGGCACAGTAAAAACAGCCTGTGCTCCGTTTTACTAGCATTACTTTATTTCGTCATCTTCCATGTCGCTTAAGATGCCAGCTTCTATGGCTCTTTTTTCTGCAGCGGAAACCGGTCCACGCTTTTTTCTACCGGCAACATTTTTTGCGGCGGATTTTTTTGACGCGGAAGTTTTTTTGCTGGCGGAAGAATTTTCAAGTTTGGGAAGGCTTTCCTTTTCGCCCTTGTCATTTAAAATCGTAATGTCATAGTGGGTAAACGGTATGGTAACATTCTCTTCGCGGCAGGTTTTTACTATTTCCGTATAAACTTCCGTCTTTACAGAAAAGAGGTCTCCGTTGTTGAACCAGACGGCAAGCTTTAGTTTTATTGCATCACCAAATCCATCATAGAAAAGAAGGGGAGCCGGGTCTTTTATGACAGACTTGCACTTTGCAGGAATTTTGCTTACAACATTGTAGACGTACTTTAAGTCCATGTCGTAGCCGATGGGAATTTCAAAGACAAAGCGTCTCTTGGGAAAGCGGCTGTAGTTAATAAGGTTATTGTTGATGATGGTGCTGTTTGGTATGCGGATCATCTGGTTGTCCGCAGTGTGGATTTTTATGCTCAAAAGGCCTATTGTGTCTACGGTTCCTGCCACACCGCCAACTTCTATGTAGTCGCCAATCTTGAGCGTCTTTTCGGAAACAACAAAGAGTCCGCTGATGATGTTGCTAACGCTGGTCTGGGCTGCAAAACCGATTGCAAGTCCTGCAACACCGGCAGCTCCCCATATTGCCTTAAGGTCAATTCCAAAGAGGCTAAGAATGTACATTCCCATCAGTATGTAAAAAATGTAGCTTACTGACTTGCTAAGCATCTGGGCATTGTGAGGCTCCATCTTGACCGCAACACGTTTTTTGAGTATATGCTTTAGAATTCTGTACAACGTGTAAAATATAATCAAGGTAACAAGGCTGATTGCCACCTTAAAAAGATTGTTCCATGTAATAAAATCCTTAAGTTCATCAATATGAAAAAGGGATTTTGTCTGTTCCGTTACTTCCGTGCCTATCTCGCCAATTGTCTCCACAACGGCTTCCTTTTTTGAATCCATAATTCCTCCGCAATAATCACAATAATATATATAAAATTTTCGTTTTTTTCTACCTTTTTGAATTTTTAAAGCATATATATTATATGATGAATAAAATAAATTTCTTTTTTATAGTGGCAGCCATATTCCTGATTTTGGGATGCAGCGAAGTACAGGCAGTCAATTCTTCCGAAGAAGAGGTTAGGATAGAGCTTCCATGTTTTACAAAGGATTCCGAGGGGAATTATATTCCTGTTGAATTCTGGGACATGGCATACAGCGACGGAATCAACTGCGGCAAGATGCAGAAGCTTGCGTCTGGAAGTACAATCAAAGCACAAGTTTGCAAGAACCGGGTTGCCTCTTTTTGTGCGGAACCAGTTTTTTCTTGTTACCAAAACAGGGAAGACAATGGCACACCGCGTCCTACGGGGGCAATTTTTCCGCTTAACCAAGAGCTTTCCGTTCAAAACGGATTTGCGGCTTCCGTCCTGTATTCACTTTACCTTGGAACTTACTCTGGAAATGCAAAAGACGTGCAGGAATTTCTTACGCGCTTTAACTGGCAAAAGTTTGAACAAACCTGTCTTAAAAAGTCTGAAGATCCATGGCTTTTAGACAAGGAGAGGATTATGAAGGCAATTTCTTCCGGCAAATTCAAAAAAAGCGATGTTAGGATAAAATAGTGTACAAAAACACTTTCTGCTAAATAGTGGAACAAAAGTTCAATCTGTTATATAGTAGAACAATGAATGTTTTTAGAATTAAAACTGTGGTTTACAGATTTATTATATTAGCCAGCGTAATTTTTATTGCTTTTTCATCTTCTTCATGCTCATCAAAATCAAAAAAAGAAGAAAAAGAAGACAGCCTTATGGAACTGCGCTCCGTACAAAAAAGCCACACCTGGTACTATTTTACCCAGAACGGATTTGAAAAATGCGACCTTCCGCAAAAAGCACCGGCTGTACCGGAAAAGCCTTGGACAGAAGCAGTCCGCATTTCTTCTGCGGGTAGCGTGCCAGCCATGGAAGGTGAAGCATCTGCCTACCAGGCTTACGCTCTTGTAAACCACGGCGGCATTCTTGCCCTAAAAAAAGACGGCATAGAATTTTTTAGCGACGTTTCCATTTTTACAAGCGAAACCGCAGATTCTCTGGTCTTTAGCAAGGGAGTCCCCATATTCTATCTTTACAAAAGCACTTTCTTTAATCAGCTAAACGAGCCTTTTTCTAAGCCACAGGAAACATCCCAAAAACCAAGCCACAGGCCATTCTTGGTGGAATTCAATCCGTCTGCAAAGTTGTTTTTTCCGCTTGTATCCTACGAAAACCTTCATCTTTCCAGAGAAGACCAGATAACAGGTTATGTTTGGAACGGAAAGACATGGGCATGTTCTGCAAAAAGGAAGCCCGATGCAAACCGATTTGAATTCTCATACTTTACATGGGAACCTTATGTTCAGCTTTCAGAACTTTCCCCTGCGCTAAACACAGAAGACATGCTGCTTTTTAACCCTTCAAGCGAGGACGAATACAAAAAGCTCATTCTGCCAAAGCTGTACAATTCTGCCCCGGAAAAAGTAAAGGATCTGCTTTCCCCAATCCCCAGCGAATTTCCATTCTACCTTATCTGGCGTGATGAATCTGGAACAACACCGCTAAGCTACTACCAGAGCGGAAACGGAGCATCTCCTGTTAGCGCCCACGGAATAGAGGCCCCCCTTGCAGGCTACGTTGCTTGTGTTTTTGCAGACGGAACAACTTACATAAAAAAAACGGCAGCCGACTCGCAGACTGTTGCGTTCAGGCTACCGTTAATGCCGGCTGGCTACAACTATGGAGAAGTTGCAATTGCCGGAAAGTATTTGTATGTTGCATGGGAACAAACCATCTTTTACAAGACTGGCCGTTCAGGTTTTATAAGTGTGAACTTGGAAGACGTCCTTGCTCAGGCGATGGCTGCAAAGGATAAGAAACAAGATTAGGAACAGCGGTTTCTTCCGACTTAATGTAAAGATATTTGAAAGGGTGAATGTCCAAGGCATTGCTCTTCCAACCGCCAATCACATTCGTGTTGATGACGTGCATGCAAACCGGATGTGATATTGGAATTATTTCCGCATCATCAAGTATAACCTGCTCAGCTTCTGCAAGGATGGCAAAGCGGTCTTTTTGCTTTGCAGTACCAGCGGCCTGCTTTAAAAGCTCATCATAGCGGCTGTTTTTGTAGCCCGAAACATTCAGTGTGGAATTGCTTCTAAAAAGCTCCAGGAAGGTTGTAGGGTCTGCAAAGTCCCCAATCCATGAATACATGAACAAGTCTGCCGGAGAATTTTTTATCTTGTTAACATAAGTAGTAAAGTTGCCGTCAACGCTTACAACCAGCTCTACCCCAAGAGGAGCCCAAGCCTTCTTTAGAACCTCAGCCCAACTTTTCATGTAATCCAAATCCATAATGCTGAAGTTGATTTTTAAAATGTCAGAAGAAGAAAGCCCCACTTTTTTGCGGGCAATATTCATAAGTTCAAGGGCATCTTCCGGGTCGTAATCATCCCAGCCTATAACAGATGGATAACCGGAAATAGGATAGACCAAAGACGTTGCCTTTACCGCATAGTCCTTCCTTAGCTCGTCATAGGGTACAGCTTCCAAAAGTGCAGTGCGGAATTCCTGAGTGTTCCAGATTTTCTTGGACTGCTTAAAAAAGAGGAATGTAGTGCCAAATTCACCGGCTATATTAATTGAATCCTTGTTAAGAATCTTTTCTACTTCAACGTCTCCGGTAACCCAGTCTGCCTCCCCGGTATTAAAAAGATGGGCATTTTCCTTTGCATCGTCTCCCTGGCGTATCGTAATGCCTGGAAGCTGAACAGCCGCAGCGTCGCGGTAGTTCATGTTTTTTACCATTTTAAGTTCGCCATTGCTGTATGAGCTGATTACAAAAGGTCCTGAAAAGACATTCTTCTTTTTGCTTACGGCAGCAAAGGCATGGTGGCAGAGGATGCGGGGAAAGTGTTCTGTTGGCTCGGTAAGGTGAACAACAAGAGTCTCTTCGTCGCGGACAATTATGCGTACATCTTCCGCAGAGCCCTTTCCGGTACGGTATGCTTCCGCACCTTCTATGCAGTCAATAAGAGAAGCAAACGGGGCATTTTTTGTGGCAAGCAGGCTAAGCCAAGAGTTGCGGATAGCAGAGGCATTCAGGGGGCTTCCGTCGCTGAATTTTAGTCCCTTGCGCAAAGTAAAGGTCCAGCGCATTTTGTTGCGTGAAATTTTGTATGCCTCGCAGATTGCATTTACAGGATCAAGTGTTATTGGATCGTAGGAAAAAAGCCCTTCGTACAAGGCCGTAAAAAGCTGGGCTTCCGAATTATAGCTTGCGGTATAAGGATTAAGGTCATAGTCATGAACCATATCCTGAATGGTTAAAACCCGCTGCAAAGACGGAATTGGAGCTGTATTCTTTGTTTTTGGAAGGTTAAAATTAAACTGCGCAAAAACTGCCGGAATAGCAAGGCATAAACAAGTGACCAAAGAAAAAATGCGTTTATTTTTCATTCAGTAATTCCTAATTTCCTCATCTGTTCCTTTTCTTCTATGTAAGCAACATACTCTGCACGCAACTGGTTGGTTTTTACGAGTATGTTCTTTAAAGAAGTAAGTTCCATCGTAATTCCCTTGATTTTTGGCCTGTCCAAAACGGAGACGGAAGACTTAAAGAAAGCGTCAAGCCCCGCAAGCACAACCTGAATGCGGCTGTTTTCCGTCATTTGCTTATTAAGCCATGCCAAAGCCTTCTTTTCGTCCTGGGAAGAAATCTGATTGTATGCTATTGAATTCTTGACTGCAATCCCGGAATAGAACTTGTTGCGCTTTGCCAAGTTGCTTACAAATTCGGTATAGTTCAAGCTTTCGTGCTTCTTTGCGTGGGTTGCGGCATCTGTTGTTACAATTGAATAGTCAATCTGCTGCTCTGGAAGACCAAAAATCTTGCGGATAAAGCGGATAATCTTGTCCTTAAAGCTATTGCGCCCGCCCTGAAGAACCTTGTTGTTAGAAACAATCTTCATCAGAACCTGCTCGTACTGCTCAGAAGTAGTGCCAAGGTTGCGGATTGCTTCCATAAGGACTTCGTGGGTATTTGGACCTGTCTCTTTTGCAACAACCTTTGTTTCTTCTATGCGAAGCTTATCCAGAGTCTTTTTCTGAATGGCAGCCTTGTTTTCGCCTATATCCTCCTGAATGATTTCTTCTATCAATTCATTGGAGAAAGGACGCTTTTCCATAACGGAAGGGAAGAGGCGTTTTATTTCAGAAAGATAAGTTGTTGGGTTAACCTTCTTGGAAACATCAAATTTGTCGCTTGCAATGACATTCTTTCTAACTTCACCCTTGTAGCGTTCACGGATAAAGTCTGCCGTCTGCCTAAGCCCAGAGGAAATTTCTGTCATAGCCTCTATGGTCTTGTGAACACTGTCGTTAATCATTGCAATCTGGAGCTGCTGGGCACCGGTCTTTAGGGTTCCAATACAAACAGCCAATGCCTGAGTGTTCATTTTTGGGGAATTTGCAGTCAAATTTGCCCACTGGAAGGTTCCGTTCAAATCCATAAGGCGCTGAACCTTGTCCAAATTTAGCTGTTCGGTGTTGAACTTCATGTAATTGCAGACATAGTCAATCATGCTCTGGTAGTCACAGATACGCAATCCAAGCTTAACAGGGCGTTCATTATCGGTAAAAGTGGACTCTTCCGGCTTTTGAATTTGCGTAATTTTCTTGTCTTTCTGGTAGGGGTCTGGAGTTATGAGGGATTTCTTTGCAAGCGCCTCTACCAAATTGTTAAGACAAGTCAAGTGAAGCCTATAATCATCATGAATCTTTGGAAGCAAGGTTGAATTTAACCAAGCTTCCTTTTCTTTTAGTGCAGCTAGAAATTTTACGCTAAAATCTTCACTATTATTTACATCCATACTCATATTATGCCCCATTTTTTCAAAAAAAACTACTCTGTTCCTTCTATATATCGGAATATTTTATTTGAATTTAAGAGAGCATTGGCAAAAATCAACAATTAAAGGCTAATACCAGCTGTTTGCCGTATAGTCAGCAAGCAAATCACAGCGGGCCATCTCTCCAGAAAGCAATCCCTGCTGCTGTGCCTCGTACAATTCATTCCTGAGCGCAGGGGCAATCTTTTTGCTGTCGCCGTCGTCATAGCTTAGGAACAAAAGCGCATACTTGGCCTTGTAGCTTAGCTCCTGATCGGGACTTTCCGATGCCAAAGCCAGGTATTTCTTTGCCTCATTTTCAAAATAGAAAGGTCTCCTGTAGAAAAGGCTAAGGTCTCCTCCCTCTTCACCCTGCCATTTAGCTTCTTTTGCTGGCGGCGGCAACCTCCAGCTTCCACGGCCATACTGACGCAGGTACCAGCAGTAGCCTGAATGTGAAGCCTGGTCAAAAAGCACGGCAATTCTATAGGCAAGCTCATATTTTCCGTCGGAAGAAGAAAGGTCTTCCGCTTCATATGATTTTATGAGCGCCTGAATGTCCTTGCAATACTGGAGCTTCTTATTCTTTACCTTACTCCACTCTTCAAGGGTATTTTTTTGCTCAGAGGTAAGGGCAGAAGAATAGTCTTTGTCCGTCCACTCATTCAAATTGTTATAGGAGTTGATTATGTTTTCTTCCCTGAACCATCTTGGAACAGTGTAAACGCGGTTTTCGTAGCAGAATGAATCTTCCAGCTTGGACAAAAACTCTTCCGCCCTGGAGAAATTTCCTTCGCGAAGATATTTTGTTCCTATGTATTCGGTAATTTCCGTTTGTTTTTCCGCAATCGAAGATTCAAGGCTTGAATAGACCCATTCAACAAATTTGTCCGGAGAAGAAGGCTTTTGGAACATTTTCTCCGTTGCATCCGCATCCATTATTTCTACATACCTGTTGGAATAAAAATTCAGCTTGGAATCCAAAACATAGTATGGCTCGTAGGGATTTATGCGCATAGAAAGCAGGCCTGCCACATTCTTTTTTCCGCAGCTCTCAAGAAGGGGAATTATAGCTTCCAGGGTAATTGTTGCAAGGGCATTGTTGCCCTTTTCTCCCAAGCCGGCAATCCAGTTGTATTCACCCAAGGCATAGTTTGCAAATTCGTTTGACCATCCCTTCTGCGTTAGGCTTTTGATGTAGAAAGTAAGCACGCGGGTTGTTTGGTTGGACTGGGCGTTTCCCTTTAGGTCTTTTGCTTCCTTAATCTCTTTTAATGCGGCAGACACATCGTAGGCCTTGGAAAGCGGATTTGAATGTATTGCGGCGGCGGCACACTTCCACATCTGCTGGTTTTTGCAGCCGGCATCCTTGGCCACTAAATTTACAAAATCGCAAAGTGCCTTGTCCGTAGAAGAAGGTCTTGCCACTGCCCTTTCCAAAAGATATGGCAGCAAGGGGGAATTTTTGTCTTCTTCACATATAAAATACAGCTGGTCATAAACCTCGTCCCCAAAGACTCCCATATACTCAAGGCTTTCAATGTCACCTATTTCCGCATAGATTTCTGCCGCTTTTTTTACCTCAAGACCCGTTCGGAAAAGGATTCCTGCGTAAAGGCTCCTGCACATGTCGTAAAGCGGGGATTCCTTAAGGCTCTCCATCTCTTTTTTATGGGACTTTATGTAATTGTTTGCACCGTCCAAATCCAGGTGGTCAAAGTAAATCTTCATTGCGGTGTAGGCATAGCGGTCTGCAAGCCTTTCACCGTCATATTCTTCTATTTTCTTAAGCAGCTTGGACTTTACCTCGCCCCAGTTCTTGTATTCCTCTTTTGTAGGGTAATACCAGTCACCGTATTCCTGCATCTTTTTTGTGTCTACGCAGCCCTTTGCATAGTAGTCGCAGAGAATCTTGAAGTATTCAATGTCTTCCTTGTTTCCGCCCTGTCGCAAAGCCTTTGCAATCGGGTTTACGCTGGTTTCTATTGCCTGTGAACCTTCCGCAATCAGTTTGTTAAGGTCGCTTTCCGTAGCACCGATCTCGTTATAGTTTGTCCAATATACGCTGGTATAAAAATTGACTTTACTGTTGCTGCTAGGGGTTACGTTGTAGAGGGACTTTAAGTCTACAGGAGTCATCCAATAAGGGCCACATGCAAAGGAAAATGCCATGGCCGTTGCAAAAATAGCGCTAGTTAAAAATCTTTTCATATTCATTTCCCCCAAGGTTCTTAAGGTTGCGGCTGTTCAAGTCAAAGAGAATGTTGTTGCTGGCAAGGTCTTTGTTCACCTGCTTTATTTCTTCCAAAACCTTTGAAATTTCTTCAAAATCAGCTTTTACGTAGCGGACGGTATCTCCTTCTGCAAGTGAGCAGTTCTTAAGATAGGTTTCCTGCAGCACGGAAAAGCTTCCGTCGCCCTTGTCCTTAAAGGATTTTTTGTCACCGGTGTCCACGTTATAGGAAATGGCGGCAAATTCGTTCCCCTTAAAGCAGAGGTACCAGCTAAAGTTTGGAAAAGCAAGCCTGAGCGGCAGTTTGTAAGACGAAAGATCCTTAAGATAAGGGCTTGCATCTTCATAGGAAAGAATTGAATTCTTGCAGTTGATGTCCCTAAAGTTGCCGGTGTTGTAAAGCATAAGGACTCCGCTGTCACAGGGCGGTTCTTCCATCCTTAGCTGATGAAGGCGGACCGTAACAGAAAGCACCACATTTTTTTCTGCAAGGATTTTGCGCAGGGCTTCCAGCATTTCGTAGTAGTCTTCGCGGTTTGTTTCCGTCCAGTCAAAGTCTATCTGCACTTCTTTTACCGGAATGTCGTGGGTTTCGCACATCTGTAGCACGCGGTAGGAAATAAGCTTTGGCAATTCGTATTTAAAATAGTATTTATTGTCCCCGCAGTCTTCTCTTAAAAAAACAACCGGAACAATCTGCACGCCATTTGGAATCTCTTCCTCAAAGTTAAGCGTTGCTATTGGAGACAGCCTGAATTCATCAACATCGCCACTGTTTGTTTCAACAACATCAAAAAACTTGGCATAGATTTTTTTTACATTATGCTTTTTTATAAAAGACTTTTCTTCCTGGTCAAGCTTTAAACTGCTCTTCCAAAAATACATGCTCCGTTCTTTAAGCGACTGGTCCTTTTTACAGCCGGTGCAAAAAAGACTGGCCGTACAAAGGCAGATGGTGGCAAGCAAGGCTATTGGCATTATCTTTTTCATCATATTATTCCTTCCGTAATTTATTTTTCTTCGCAGATTATTTTGTAAAGCTCTATGTTTGCATCCTGGAAATTGGAAAAGCAAAGCAGCGAACCGTCCGGGCTTACGTCAAGGCCTGTGGGCTGGTTTCCGCCATAGAAGGTTTTTACAATCGCCATTGTGTCTGCGTCTATTATGTGAATCTTCCCGTTGGAAGGACTGCGCTTTGTGTAATCCTTTGGGTTGTTTGGGCCGCGGGTGGAAGCAAAGATAAATGAATGTTCACCGGAAGCAAACAAGTCTATGGTGTTGGGATTGATGTAAATCTTTACGGAAGACACAATCTTAAAGCCAGCAAGTTCCAGCTTGTAAACCTTGCAGTTGTACATGTCGCTGATGAAGGCATATTTTGAATCCTTGGAAAGAATCACGTGCCTCATGCATGCCTTTGGAATTTTTATTGAATCAATCCTTTTGAATGAATCAACTTCAAATTTTTCTATAATACCTGAATCAAAGGAAAGGCTCAGAAGATTTTTTCCGCCGTCCAAAAAGACCATGCCCCTTGGCGCAGCGCCTGTCTTTAGCTTGCCCAAAAGTTTTCCTGAATCATAGTCCAAAAGAGAAATGTCGTTGGAAATCCAGTTGGAAACAGCGACCATATTTTTTTCCGGGCACCAGGCAATGAACTTTGACCAGTTGCCATGGGTGTAAACTGTCCTGCGGAATTCAAAACCGGGGTATGAATACTCATAAATATTTCCGGTAGTCATCTGGGAAACAAAGAAGGCGTTCTTTGCAGGAATAAAAAGCCCTTCTGCAAAACCTTCTTTTTTTGCATTCGGGGGATTTATTCTTTTTACAACTTTTTTTTCTTCAACGCTAAAAATATCAAATCCGTTGTCTTCCAAAAGGGGCATGACAATAAATTTTCCGTCCGGAGAAAAAAGAACCTGCTTGGGTTGGCGGCCACAAGGGTAAGTTCCTATTTTTTCTACAGAAATTTGGGATGCAGCTTTTGAAGGCGTTTTTTCCTGGCAAAAAAGAGACTGGGCCAACAAAAGAGTAAAACTAAAAATCAAAAAGAAAAAGTTTTTACGCATGAATTAAGTATAATCAAATTTTGGATTTAGTCGAGTGGAGAAAGCATAAGTGCAGAAGTCAAATGCCAACAAGAAAGCACTTCCATTCCCGGCAGAAAACGCGTCAAAAAAGCCGAGCGCGGATACAAGGTATCTGACTCACTTCGTGGCTTGAAGCTACGCTGCCGGGTTCGCTCCGCGCAAATGCTTTTTTGCCACGTTTTCCGCCTCCATTCCAGTGCTTTCTTTACCTGTTTATTGCATTGCAATTGTTAGAAACCCGCACTTACCTTCTACGCCCAAAATTGATTCCCAGTTTCTTTGCATAAGATAAAATGAATTTGGAAAAATGACTTACCACCCACCTACTTTCTCGTCATCACCAAGAGGCGGGTTAGGAAGATGAGGCCACGGAAGCAGAGTTCTACCGCCATTGCTATCCAAATGCCGGTAAGCCCCAAGTTGGATATTAGCAAGAAGGAAAGGCTTAGGCGTACAACCCAGACGCTAAAGAGGTTCATTATGCCGGGAACAAGGGTGTCTCCCATTCCGCGCAAGGCACCGCTACAGACTATGGATGCCCCGTAAAGTGGTTCTGCAAAAAGCTCTGCCCTCAAAACCTTTGCAGAAAGAACCTGCACTTCTTTTATTGGGGTAAGCAAAGAAAATACCGCAGGACAAATAAAGTACATTATTATGCCCATAACAGCCATAACAATCATTCCAAACAAAACCGTCATCCAGGAAAAGCTTCTGACCAAATCCTTTCTTTTGCCGCCAGTAGCCTGTCCGGTCAAAGTGGTTGCAGCCTCACCTATTCCGTAGCCAGGCATGTAGCAAAGTGATTCCGCCGTTACCGCAAAGGAATTGGAAGCAAGTGCAACTGCCCCAAGAGGAGCTATTATTTTTGTTACGGCAACAAGTGCTCCGGTAAAGGCAACTTTTTCCACCGCAACAGGCATGGCAATCCTTACGGCGTTCTTGCAAAGGGGCAAGTCAAAAACATTACCGTCCTTAAATCCCCTAAGATTCAGATAGTCGGACTTGCAAAGCGTAAAGTAAAAAATAAGGACAGCCGTTACCAGGGCAGAAGCAGCAGAACCCAGAGCCGCTCCTTTTACGCCAAGATTCATTCCAAAAATAAAAAGTGCGTTAAAGACCACGTCCAGAATGCACATCAGCACATTCATAAAACCGGGAACCTTCATATTACCGCTGCACTGAAGCATTCCGCTCATCAGGTAGACAACCATGTAAAGCGGTGTTGAAAGGGCAAAAATCAAAAAGTAAAAGGAAGCGTCGCCACAAAGCTCTTTTGAAGCACCCAGCCAGAGTGGAAGCGGAAAACTTATTGCAAGGCCAAGCAGTGCCAGTGCCAAAGAAAAACCAAGGCCTATAAAGATTGAACTGCACAAAATATGCTTGGCCAAGTTCTTATTGCCAGCCCCAACAGCATGTGCCACCTGGACAGTGTAGCCCGTGCACATTGCACTTGTTAAACCGCCCAGCACCCATGTGGAAGACGCAACAAGCCCAATTGCCGCCGGAGCATTTGCACCAAGCCTGCCAACCATTGCGGCATCTATGTACTGCATTATTATAGAAGAAATTTGCGCAAAGATTCCTGGAAGGCTCAGCTGCCAAACATAGCTTATCTTTTGCGCAAAAGTAAATTCTTTTTGTTGCTTTAAAAGGAGGGCGAGGTTAAAGTTGACCATAAGTGCTTGCGCTTTTTAAAATCGTTTCCAGTATGCCGTCCAAGTTTTTATGCGTTACGTTTGGATTTAAAAGCGTAAATTTTAGGAAAACGCGCTCATTGTAAACAGTCTGGCCAATAACAATGCCTTCGTTCTGCAAGAGATGGCGGCGGATTTTCTTGTTCAGTTCATCTTCTTCTTGCGGCGTAAAGCTTCCGTCCTGCTTTTTTACCCTGAACACTACGGAGCTTATCTGAGGCTTGGGGCCGCTTTCAAAGCAAAAACCAGCTTTGCAAGATGATTTGTCGTTCAGTTTTTCATAAGTGTAGGCTGCGTTTTCCACAAGCGTGTTTATGATTTTCTCAAAACCGTCAGCTCCACGTGTCCTAAATGAAACCCACACTTTTAATGCGTCGGCACGCCTTGTAGTCTGGAGCGACTTGTCCACAAGGTTTGTAAAGCCATCTGCCTCGTCTTCTTCGCGGTTAAGATAGTCCGCATGGTATTCAAGCGGGGTAAAATCGGAAGGATCTTTTAGCAGAATGCAGGAACAGCTTATTGGCAAAAGGAACATCTTGTGGAAGTCCACGGAAAGTGAATCACAAAGCCCAAGATTCCCCATGCGCTCCTTGTATTTTGAAGAAAGAACCAAGGCACTTCCGTAACAGGCATCGGCATGGAGCCACATGTTGTAGCGGTCTGTTATTTCCTTGATTTTTTCAACTTCATCGATTGAACCAAAATCCGTTGTTCCTATTGTTGCAACTACGCAGAAAGGAATGTTTCCTTCGCTTGCATCTTTTTGAATCAGCCTTTCAAGCTCGACCAAATCCATCTTCTGATTCTTGGTAACAGGAACTTTTACTACGCTGTTATAGCCCAGCCCCAAAAGGTGGCAAGATTTTTCCATAGAAAAGTGGGAGACAGCGTTTGTGTAAAGCCTTAGCTTTGAATAGTTTTGTGGAAGCCCCAACTTCTGCACGTCGTGATTCAGGACGCTTTTGCAGTACCAGTCGCGAGCCAAAAGGATTCCGGTTAAATTTGACTGTGAACCGCCACTGGTAAAAGCTCCGTCTGCAAGGCCATAAAGAGATGCAAGGAATTTTGTAACGGCTTCTTCAACTTCGGTTGCAACAGGCGACTGGTCCCAACTGTCCATACTCTGGTTAAAGGAAGAAATTATAAGTTCAGCAGCAAGGGATTCAATAAGAGCCGCGCTGTGAAGGTGAGCCATGTAGCCAGTGGAAAAAGTGCGCAAAAAATTGGGCAGCACGTCTTTTTTTAAGTCTGCCAGTACCGAATCAAAGCCACTTCCGTGCTGGGGAAGAATCTCATAGGACGAAATGGTTTTGTTCAAAGCCCGGGGTTCTGGGCCAGCATAGGCCTTTCCGTCTTTTATGGAAGCGACAATCGCATCAGCTGTCTTTAAAACAGTCTCCCTGTATAAATCCAAATCCGCAGATTCTGGGGAAAGCAAAGATCCCATGAGTTCCTCCGCACAAAGAGTAATGCTAGCCTTGAATTAGTTTTTCTTTACCTGGGCATCAATTTTCTTAACAGCCGCAGTAAAAATAGAAATCATCTTGTCCAGGTCTTCATCACTTACGTTAAGGGCACAGAGGCAGCGCATTACAGCACCGTTTCTGCCGCCCTTTTCCATAATAAGGCGGTTTGCAAAACATTCCTTCTGAACCTGTGCACAAATCTCCCCGGAAGCAGGCAAGGCACCAAGACTGTCCTTTTTACCGTGGGGATCAACAATTTCTATGCCAAGCATAAGGCCTTTGCCGCGCACATCACCAATAATGCTAACCTGCTGCTTTAGTTCTTCCAACTTGGAAAGAAGGTAGTCTCCCTTGCGCTTTACATCGGAAAGAAAACCCATTCCTGTAATCCTGTTAAGAGTAATGGTTCCTGCCTTCATTGCAAGCTGATTTCCGCGGAAAGTTCCAGCGTGGGCACCCGGTTGCCATTTGTCCAGGTCTTTATTGTAAACAACAATAGAAAGTGGCTGACTTCCGCCAATAGCCTTGCTTATAAGGATAACATCGGGAACAATGTCTGCCCATTCAAAAGCAAAGAGTTTTCCGCTTCTTCCCATACCGCACTGAATTCCATCCGCAATCAAGGGAATGCCAAGCTCTTTTGTTACGCGGCGCACTGTCTGCAAAAATTCAACGGGAGCTGGTATTACGCCACCTTCACCCTGAATTGGCTCTATGATTACAGCTGCAGGAAGAGGAACACCGCTTTCTGGGTCTTTTAGCACGCGCTCAAAATAAGCACATGCAGCCTTTGTACCGGCATCTCCGCCCAAGCCAAAAGGACACCTGTATGAATAGGGATAGGGGAAGAACTGAACTCCGCCCATAAGGTTCTGAATCTTACTCTTTGCGCCAAGGTTTCCTGTTACGGACAAAGCACCGTGGCCCATGCCGTGGTAGCCACCGCTAAAAGCAGCAATCGTACCGCGTCCAGTTGCAGTTTTACAAAGCTTTATTGCGGCATCAACTGCATCACTTCCAGCCGGGCTGCAAAACTGAATCTTTGCATTGTTCTTAAGCTGGCCTGGCAAAAGATTCTGAAGAGTCTCTACGAATTTATCTTTTGTTGGAGTTGTCAAGTCAAGGGTGTGAAGCGGAGCATTTGAAGTTATAAGCTCAACCATGGCAGCGTTCACTTCCGCATCATTGTGCCCTAAAGCAAGGGTACCCGCACCGCATAAAAAATCAAGGTAGCGGTTGCCTTCCACATCTTCAACCCAAGAGCCCTGCGCTTTGGCAAGAGCGAATGGAAACTTGCGCGGATAAGAACGCGCATTTGACTCCGTTTCTTCCTGACGGCTAATGTAAAAGGAATTTTGCATCGGCTTTACCCTATCCTTGTACAAATATGGTATTTCTAAAGTAAGTTAGTTTAGTTTATATTTCCAATATATGCAATAGTTATAGAAAAAATATTTTTCTGGACGGCAGTCGTATTTTTTACAATCATCTCTTTTTAGCATTTTAGTTCCGTCAACACCAAAGACGGCAATCCGGGAAGCAGGCAATTTTTCCAAGCCGACTCCCCGACCACCATCTTTAGCTCTAAAAATTCTTTCAGCGCTTTTCTTCCTAAGAATTAAACCTGGACTTGTAGGGAACAGAATTCTTAAAGGCATTGGTGCGCAAAATTACGTTGATAAGCCTTTCTGCACATGAGCGTAAGTCATCATCGGTAAGCTTTCCCTCCGCCAGTGCAGCAGCCATGCTTTCCTCATCAGAACGGGCGCCGGGCATTATCAAATCGTTGCCAACTTTTGGACACATCCAGGCTTCACTGCCACCGAGAGAATCCGTTGTAGTCCAGTCGGTCATTATCATTCCTTTGTAACCCCATTCATTGCGGGCAACTTGTGTACAAAGGTCCCTGCTGTTTGCAGAGTGAACACCGTTAACAAGATTGTAGGAAGTCATCAATCCCATTGGCTGAGACTTCTTTATTGCAATTTCAAAGCCACGCAAATAGATTTCACGCAGGGCACGCTCACTCAAGACTGAATCTGAACCCTTGCGGTTATCCTCAAGGTTGTTGCATGCAAAGTGCTTGATTGTGGTGCCAGTTCCGTTTCCGCACTGAACTCCGTCCGTCATTGCAGACGCACAAATTCCGCTTACGAGGGGGTCTTCGGAGAAGTATTCAAAGTTGCGTCCACAGAGAGGGTTACGCTGAATGTTCATTCCAGGAGCAAGCCACCAGGAAACATGGAATTCTTCCATTTCCACAGCAACAGCCTTGCCAACTTTTGCAATCAAATCTTTATCCCATGTCTGGGCAAGAAGGGAACCGATTGGAAAAGCTGTGCAGAACTGCCAGTAAATGTCCACATTCTGCCTGTGGTGATCCATGGCAAAAAAGCCCTGTGCCATTGACTGGGTAAGGCCGTCAAAATATGGCTTTCCACTTGCTCTGTCCACTTCGTACTTCTGTACAATGCGCACTCCAGCAGGACCATCCGCCATTATTACCGGGGGAATTCCCAAATCCACCAATTCATCGGTTGTCTCGCCTGCCGTACCAGGAACACGCTTTCCCGCATCGCCAACAGTAGCACCCTTTGCCTTGTTGAATACGCCGTGCACAAAAGTAATAAGCTGCTCACGGTTTAACGTAGCCGCCATTTTCTTAGCAAGGGCATCCTTTTCATCTTCTTGGTAAGGCATTTTTTCTTCTGCGCTTGGAACAAATTCCACAGGTGTTAGGCCAAGCTCCCTGGCTTTTGACTGCCAAGCCTCTTCCGCTTTTTTTAGCGAATCCCTATTGGGCTCAAGGGATTCAAGCTTTTCCTTTAGCGGACAAACGTGGCTTACCTTTTCCACCACAAAATCATTTTCAACTTTCAAGACCGCACACAAGTTTTCATCCGCACTGCTGTTTCCACCGGACAAAGCATAGAGCCCCTTTTCTAGAACCCAGGCACTCTTCTGCTCGTCAAAAGAAGCAATGTCTTTTGTTGCAAAGCAAAGTTCAACTTCCTCGCTTTCACCAGGATTAAGAAGGCGTGTCTTGGCAAAGGCAACCAGTCTTTTTTCTTCTTTTATAAGTGCCGTCTGTGGGCAAGAAGCATAAAGCTGGACAACTTCTTTTCCTGCAAATTTTGAGCCTGTGTTGGTAACGGAAAACTTTACGCGGACATTTTTATCTGCCTTAACGGAAATAAATTTAATAGAAAAATCCGTGTAGGAAAGTCCAAAGCCAAAGGGGTAGTCAACGGCTATGCCAAATGCGTCAAAGTACCTGTAGCCAACAAAAATTCCTTCATTATAGTATTCCTTCTGAAGGTTTCCGTTTTTATAGCTGAAATTTGCGGCTCCGGGAAAATCAGAATATTTCTTTGCCCAAGTAGCAGTAAGTTTTCCGCTTGGAGTAACTTTTCCGGTAAGAAGGTCCGCAACGGCATTTCCACCTTCCATGCCAGGCTGCTTTACGTCCACAATGGCAGAAACGTTGGGCAGGGAATGAATAAAGCCCATGTCTATCTGGGCACCGGTATTTATAAGGACAACAAGCTTTTTTGCAAGGGAAGAAAGTGTTTTAAGTTCAAGCTCTTCAGAATCGCTAAGATAGTAGTCACCTTTTTCTTCCTTACGGTCGCTTCCCTCACCGGCAATCCTGCTTACGACATAAATTGCAACGTCTGCCTTTCCAAGGTCCTGCTTTGTAATTGCCCTGCCCTTTGGAGCCCTAAAAGGATTTTCTGCATGGGCAACAAAAAAATCCACAGATTCCGTATTTCCGTGGCACCTTTCGATTATGCGGTCCTTCCATTCAAGGCGGGCTTTTTGGTATGAATCATCATATTCCTTTAGCCAGTCCTCATTTTCTATTTTAAGACCGGCGTTGCGCAAACCTTCAAGTATGGTTACACACTCGCGCTCATTCACTTCCCCGGAACCAGTTCCGCCTTTTATTGTGTGATTGGCTCCGCTGCCAAATATTGCTATGCTTTCATCTTTTGAAAGTGGCAGAACACCGTCATTCTGCAAAAGAACCATTCCTTCTGCGGCAGACTCGCGGGCAATCTTGCGGTTTACGGCCTCACGCGTTACAGGTGCAGTGCTCTTGCTTCCTGTCCTTTCAAATGAATTAAATTCCATAAAAAATCTCCTTTTGTTTATCTTGCAACAACCTTAGTAACAGACTTAGTAACAAACGACAGCCCAGTTCTTAAAGAAAATGCCTACATGCCCTTCGTTCCACATGGGAAGAAATTCTTCTGCTGAATAATAACGGTTGCCTTCGTATTCGGGATGGTCAACCTTTGTCATTTCGGAATTCTCACCGCGGCGGTCCTGCATAGAGTCATAGAACATAAAGCCGTGGGAATCATAGCCAAGCAAGGTTATAAAATGAAGTATATTGTGCTGCTTTACCAAAAGAACCACAGGCGTATTGTTGTCTGCCATATTCTTTAGCCAGTTGATTTTTTGACTGTCGGAATAGCGGGACATGGCATATTCTTTTGTCTCCACATCATAATTGTGCAGAAGGTTCACAAGCCCCTGGGGAAAAGTCAAATTCTTTTCCATCCTCCAGTTTATTTCAGAAGCAAGCTTTTCCGGATCGATAATATTTTTTCTTAGGATAGAAATAACCGCCATTGCTGAATAGGGGGCACAATTGTTATAAGTCTGGCGCAAGAACTGGCTGCGGTTCATGGGAATAGATTTGTAAATGCCTTTGTTCTCGGAAACATCGGCCCTAAAAGAGGGAATTGCCCTTCCCATATAAACAAGCGTTGCCATACAGACAAGAATAAAAAACAATACAGGCAGAATTCTCTTCAAATTATACTCCAGCTAGAAGTATAGCGAATTTTACTTTATTTGTCTTGAAATTTCCTATGTTTAGGCATTAAAATATAGACAGTCTTAAAAAACCGTAAAAACAGGAGTTTATTTTATGAAAAAATCTGTATTTTTCTGCGGAGCTTTGGCTGCAATTCTTTCGGTCATAACATTTTCCTGCGAATCACTTTCGGGAATTTTAGCTACACCGTCTCTTTCCATGAAGGGAGTAGGAATCAAATCCCTGGATCTGGAAGGAATTACATTCAATGTTGACTATTCAATCACAAACCCATATCCGGTTGCATTCACAATCGACAAGCTGGAAGGAAACCTGCTTCAGGGCAGCTCAACCTATGCAAAAATCGTTACGGACAAAGGCATAAGCGTTGCCGCACTGGGGTCAAAGACAAACAGCGTTAACTTTAAGATTCCATACGACAAAATCATCAGCATGGCAAAGGGTGCTTCTTCTTCAACCGGAACAAAATCCCTTCCCTTCACATTCGACGGCAATGTATCACTTAACCTTAGCGAAGCCCTCGGTGCCGGACAGAACCTTACCCTTCCATTCAGCAAGAGCTTTGACGTGCCTGTATTTAAGCCAAGCCTTTCCGTATCAAGCCCAAAGGTTCAGCTGCCAACACTCACAGACCTAAAGAGCTCACTTGTAAACGGTGGAATGAACCCTGTTAAAGCCGCAACAGTAGCCGCATCAATCTTGGCAGGACGCAGCCTTAGCGCAGACACCTTTGACGGAGTTGACCTTAACATAGACCTTAACTTTGACCTTAACGTTGCAAATGCAGGAAGCGCCGCCTGGAACTTCCTCATCAATTCATGCTCACTGCAGGACACCGCCGGAAAAACACTTGCAAATGTTTCACCTGTAGGCGGAAATTCAATCAACGCATCATCAGGAAAAATCCCGATGAAAGTTTCTCTCAACACGCTAAAGTCTGGTTCCTTCATAGTCCAGCTCTTGAACAAAAAAGGCTCCAACCCAACGTTCGTACTTGATTCAGGCCTTTCCTTCCCGGAGACATCATACGCTCCAAACCTGCCTTTAAAGTACACAAAGGAAATTTCGCTTTCTTCCGTAAACATCACACGCTAGTCTTACAAGGCTAGTTTTAAAAAGCTGTTTATGGAAAACAAATTTCTTGCCATCTGCAAAGAGGACTTGGACAAGCGCGGCATAAAAGAAGTTGACTTTGTTTTTGTAAGCGGAGACGCTTATGTAGACCATGCATCTTTTGCCGCCGCCCTGCTCTGCCGACTGCTCGAAGCAAACGGATACACAGTAGGGCTCCTTGCCCAGCCAGACTTTAAAAGCGCAGAAAGTTTTAAGGAATTTGGCCGACCCCGCCTTGCCTTTCTTGTAAGCGCGGGTGCCATGGACAGCATGGTAAGCAACTACACCGCAAACAACAAGCCCCGCTCAGAAGACGCATATTCCCACGGAGGAATTGCAGGCCGAAGACCGGACAGGGCCATCATCAAATACACTGCAAAAATCCGCGAAGCATACAAGGGTGTCGCTGTACTAATCGGCGGAATAGAAGCCTCGCTCAGAAGGTTCAGCCATTACGACTACTGGTCTAATACCGTAAAGCGTTCAATTCTTCTTGACTCAAAGGCAGACCTTTTAATGTACGGCATGGGCGAACACGCAATACTTGAAATAGCGGCAAAGCTAAAGGAAGGAATTCCTGTAAGGCAAATCCGCGGAGTAAGGGGAACCTGCTGGTACACAGGAAAAGCCGAAGAACTGCCACAATACGTCCCCGCACTTAAAGCACCAGATTCAAACACGGCAACAGCAGCAGAAACAGAAGCTTCCGCAAATGACGCGCCTCTTCCCAAAAACAAGCCTGCCCTAATGCTTCCCCCGTATGCAGAAATCTGCAAAGACACAGCGGAATGCAAAGACCTCTTTGCAAGATCCTATCTTGTTCAAGAAGAAAACACGGATGCAATAAATGCCCACACGCTTATAGAAGCAGCAGAAAGCCGCTATGTAGTACAAGAACCGCCTGCCCTGCCGCTAACCACAAAAGAATTTGACGCAATCTACGAGCTTCCCTTTACAAGAAGATGGCACCCAATCTACGACAAGCCTGCAGAAAACGGAAAGCGTGGCATACCGGCACTGGAAGAGGTAAAATTCAGCCTTACAAGCTGTCGTGGATGCTTTGGAGCTTGCAGTTTTTGCGCAATAACTTTCCACCAGGGAAGAAGAATCCAGTCAAGAAGCCACCAGAGCCTTTTAAAAGAAGCTTCATTTATGACGGAAGACCCGGACTTTAAAGGCTACATACACGACGTGGGAGGCCCAACAGCAAACTTCCGCCACGATGCCTGCCAACTTCAAGCCAAAAGAGGAGCCTGCCCCAAGCGGGATTGCCTTGGAACAAACCCCTGCCCCAACGTAAAAGTTGACCACACGGACTATGTGGAACTTCTCCGCAAATTAAAGTCCCTGCCAAAGGTAAAGAAAGTCTTTATCCGCTCAGGAATCCGCTTTGACTACCTGATGATGGACAAAGACAAAACCTTCCTCTACGAACTTTGCAAAGACCACATTTCCGGCCAGCTAAAAGTTGCCCCGGAACACGTAAGCGATTCTGTCCTTACACTCATGAGAAAAAGCTGCCATTCACTCTACGAAAAATTCAGCTCAGAATATGCGAGGGTAAATAAGGAACTTGGCAAAAAGCAGTACCTTGTCCCCTACTATATATGTTCACATCCGGGAGCAGGTCTTAACGAGGCAATAGAAGTTGCACTCTATCTAAAAAAGACAGGCTTTGTCCCAGACCAGGTTCAGGATTTCTACCCAACACCGGGAAGCCTTTCAACATGCATGTACTGGACAGGACTGAACCCCCACAAAAAGAATGCCGACGGTTCCCTGCAAAAAGTCTACGTTGCGCGGGGTGCAAGAGAAAGAAAGCTGCAAAGGGCTTTATTGCAGTTCAACAAAAGGGAAAACAAAAGCCTTGTCATAGAAGCCCTCAAAAGTGCAGGCAGAATGGACTTACTGCACACATTCTACCCCCACGGCTAAAGCTCCTACAGCAAAAAGCCACCGCAGCCAAAAGGCACCGTAACCAAAAGGCCACGGCAGCAAATTGAACCTAAACAGAAGCCCTGTCTATTGCAGACAGTTCAGCCGCAGAAAACTTTGTGTTCCTAAGGGCCGCAATGTTGTCCATAATCTGAGAAGTCTTTGAAGCCCCAATTATAACGCTTGTAACATCACCGTCCTTCAAGAGCCAGGCAAGTGCCATCTGTGCAAGCGACTGCCCCCTCTTCTGTGCAATATCGTTCAGCCTCTTTATCTGAAGAAGCTTCTCTTTGGTAAGGTTCGACTCCTTCAAAAAGCGTCCGTCTGTCTTTATGCGGGAATCTTCCGGAATGCCATTAATGTAGCGGTCAGTCAAAAGCCCCTGTGCCAGAGGACTAAAACAGATGATTCCCTTGCCAAGCTTAGCCGCAGTCTTCTTAAGGCCGTTCTTTTCCACTTCGCGGTCAAAAATATTGTAGCGGTTCTGGTTTATTACAAAAGGAACTTTCTGTTCATCCAAAATTGCAGCCGCTTTTTTTAGCGTTGCACCGTCATAATTTGAAAGACCAACATACAAGGCCTTTCCGCTCCTAACAGCCTGGGCAAGAGCACCCATGGTTTCTTCAAGAGGAGTATCCTTATCCATGCGGTGGTGGTAAAAAATGTCAACGTAATCCAGATTCATGCGCTTAAGGCTCTGGTCAAGACTTGCAAGCAGGTACTTGCGGCTTCCAAAATCCCCGTAAGGCCCCGGCCACATCGTATAGCCTGCCTTTGTGCTTATAATCATCTCGTCGCGGTAGTGCGGCAGTTCCTCGTGAAGAATCTTTCCAAAATTGCTTTCTGCCGCCCCGCCAACAGGACCGTAATTGTTTGCAAGGTCAAAATGGGTTATACCGTTGTCAAAAGCAGTAAAAATCATCTGCTTCATGTTCGCATAATTTGAATTGTCCCCAAAATTGTGCCAAAGCCCAAGCGAAACTTCAGGCAACTTTAATCCGCTCTCGCCACACTTTCTGTAAGTCATAGTGCTGTAGCGTTCATCCTTCGCCAAATACATAATCATTCCTCACTTTAAAAATATTCCACCCTCAATTCTGAATTAACAATAGCCATAAGTCAAGTTTTTTTTATTTAAATAATGCGGCACTTGCCTTTTGAATCCAAATATTTTTCCGCTGCCCAATATGCCCAGTGGGTGGCGCTTGCGGGGTTCCGCGGGTCCCTTCCCGCTCCATTGCTACCGCAACCCGCCTTTGGCGGGTCCCTCCAGTGCCTGCCGTGCTTTTTTCTGCTGCATCCTTAAAGCCCAAGACCCACCGCCACCATAGCCGAGCATCCCAGGACAGAGCAATAGGACACTTCGGTGCGTACCAGAAATGACGAAAAAGAAAAGCGGTTGCCGGCACAGACTTTCCAAGCAAAACCCAGGTTCTCCATGGAAAAAGTGTCGGTCCATTTTATTCCGGCAAAAGTTCCCACATAGGGCTGCAAAATAGCATTCACGCAGTAGCCCACATCAAGACCGGTAAGAAATACATGCTCCTGATGTTCTTTATCTCCGTCCGTAATGTAATCTGTAGCAAAGATTAGAAAAAATCCGTTCTCATAGAAAGGAGTCTCAAAGGCAAACTCAATTCCATATTCCTGAAAATTCAACCAACCAGAATCGGAAGAATCTTCTGAGGCTAAGCTACCCATATAGCCAAGGGAAAAATATACATCTCCAGAGTTTCCGGCAGAAGAAGTGCTATTGTAATAAGATGAGCTACTGCCACTATATCCCGCCACGGCAAAACCCCTGGGTTCAGAAAGCCAATAGTCAGTCTCGTTGTAATAGCTGTATGCATCATTGCTGTACTTACCCCGGGGCCAGTTTTCCGCCATAAGATAATGCTGCGGTGAATAGGCCTGTGGTTCCACATCAATATAGCATGAATTATCATCCAATATATTTACAAAAAGATGCCCTACATCATTCGGGGGAGTGTTACGCACAAGAATGCAGCGGTATGCCTCATCTGGAAACTTTCTGTCCCAGGTTATCTTAAAGACGCATGAATAGTCGCGGCAGTTAACCTGGCCGTCAAGATTGTAGTCATAGACATTGGCCTGAGCTTCCTTAATTGTTGCAACAATCATCCGGTGTATGCGCGGAGAAATCTGGGAATAGTCTTTCTGGGCAAAACCCCTTGCGCAAAACAAAACCAATACAGACAAAACAGCAAAACCCTTTCTCATAGCATAATCCTCCTTATCTTTGCAAGACTTGAATAAATCCTACTCCAAGCCTATTCCCAAGTCACGGGAATGAATATTTTTTGTGAAAAATGGCTCGTCCCCAGGCCTGAACCCTACAAAGTGCAGTCAAATGCTTTGCACATTTTTTACAGATACGCTATTATGTTACCCATGGAAGATTACAAGAAAGAATTCATTGATTTTATGGTTGAATGCAATGCGCTCAAATTTGGCTCCTTTACGCTAAAAAGCGGACGCAAATCCCCATTTTTTATGAATGCAGGCGCTTACGTAACAGGCAGCCAGCTTAGCAAGCTTGGTGAATTTTATGCCAAGGCTATCCACTCAAACTTTGGCGACGACTTTGATGTCTTATTTGGCCCCGCTTACAAGGGAATTCCCCTGGCAGTAACAACGGCAATCGCCTACTCAAAGCTCTACGGAAAAGAAGTGCGCTACTGTTCAAACCGCAAGGAAGAAAAAGACCACGGTGCGGACAAGGGCTCTCTCTTGGGCAGCCCAATCAAGGACGGTGAGCGGGTTGTAATCATAGAAGACGTAACCACATCCGGCAAATCTATAGAAGAAACCTATCCAATCGTAAAGGCTCAGGGCAACGTAACAATCATTGGGGAAATGGTAAGCCTTAACCGTATGGAAAAAGCCCTGGACACAGACAAATCCGCCTTGGACACAATTACGGCAAAATACGGCTTTCCGGCACGCGCAATAGTTTCCATGCAGGAAGTAGTTGAATACCTTCACACTCCGGGTGGACTCATAACCGATTCCCTAAAGGCAGAAATAGATGCCTACTACAAGGAGTGGGGAGCAAAATAATCATCCTTTAAAAAGCAGGAGTTCCTATGGACAGGGCTACTTTAGAGCAAAGGCACGCAAACATGGCCGCCATCCGCAGCACAAACACCGCTCCGGAAAGGGCCGTGCGCTCTGCCCTCTTCAAATTGGGATTCCGCTTTAGAAAAAACGATGCCCGGCTTGCAGGAAAACCGGACATTGTTCTGCCCCATTACCATGCAATAATATTTGTAAACGGCTGCTTTTGGCACGGACACGTACCATTTGCCATGGAAAAACTTTTAAGCCTAAAAAATCCTTCGCAAAAGAAAAAAGTTTATTCTGCAAAGGCCTGCCCAAAATACCACATACCCAAAACCAACAGTGAATTCTGGGTCAACAAGATAAAGCGCAACCGTGAGAGGGACGCAAAAGAAATCCAAGAGTTAATAGAAGAAGGCTGGCGGGTTTGCATTGTATGGGAATGTTCCATAACCGGCAAAAAGAGGGCAGAAAAAATCCGCAGCGTAAGCGAAAAAATTTCCCTGTGGCTGGAAGAAGAATTTGACAGAACCTTTACAGAATTCTAATATGATAGGCAGAATATGAAAAACAATGCAAAAGAACAAAAGCGGGACAAAAAGATAGTAACAGTCTCAATAATTAGCATAGCGGCAAACGTTGTGCTTGCATCTTTTAAGGCAACAGCGGGCATAGTCTCCGGTTCAATTTCCATAATACTTGATGCAGTAAACAATTTATCCGACGCACTTTCTTCCATAATAACCATTATAGGAACAAAGCTTTCTCTTAAACCGGCAGACAAAAAGCATCCCTTTGGCTACGGACGCATTGAATACCTTTCTGCTTCAATCATAGCGGCAATTGTTTTGTACGCAGGATTCACTTCGCTAAAAGAATCAATCGTAAAAATAATTCATCCGCAAAAGGCAGAATACTCTACCGTAACCATAGCAATCGTTGCCACGGCGGTATTTGTAAAATTCATTCTTGGAGCCTGGGTAAAAAAGCAGGGAAAAGACACAGACAGTAAGTCCCTCATTGCATCCGGTGAAGACGCAAGGAACGACGCCTTTCTTTCTGCAGGAGTTTTGGCAGGAGCACTAATAGCAAAGTTTACGGGCTTTTCGCTTGAAGCATACATTGGCTGCGTAATTTCTCTCTTTATCTTAAAAAGCGGAATAGAAATGCTAAAGGACACTTTGGACGACATTCTTGGCAGCCGCATTTCCAAAGAGCTTTCCAGAAACGTCAAGAAAAATATTGCAGCTTTTCCAAATGTCCTTGGAGCCTACGACCTAAGCCTTAACTCTTACGGCCCGGACAGGATGATTGGCTCTGTTCACATAGAAGTGCCGGAGAACATGACCGCAAAAGAAATAGACGACCTTTCCATAAAAATTACAAACGCAATCTACAAGGAAAACAACGTGGCACTTTCCGCAATAGGAATCTATTCGCATAACAGCGACACTTCGGAAGCCGCAAAATACCTTGAAGGCATAAAGGAAATTACTGACCAATACAAAGACGTAATGCAAATCCACGGTTTTTATTTGAGCAAAGACGACAAGCTCATAAAGTTTGACATAATCATCTCGTTTGATGCCAAAAACCGCGAAGAGCAGTTCAGGGAAATCCACAAAAAAATCTGCGAAAAATACCCGGACTTTAAAATCCACATGAATTTGGATGCAGACCTGTCCGACTAGCAGGAAGGGAAAAATTTTCCTGGCAATTTCCCTTGACAACATAGGGATTTTCAGATAATATTTAATTATGCATTTTTGGAAATCGTGTTTTTATGATTTCCGCCTCCTTTAGCCTGTATCTGTCCGTTGGATGGTACAGGCAATTTTTTTTGCCCGCAAAAGATGGCAGAATTTTTGCATATAAAAGCCTAGCCCCGATTGGAAGGGCCCGCCGAAGGCGGGTTGCGGAACAGAGTGGAGCAATGGAGGGGGTGGGGCCCCGGAACCCTGGAAAGCGGGTAATAATTGGCACTTGCGCTTTGCATTGGAGGCAGGAGGTAAAAAAGGCATGCGCTCCAAAAAAGAAAGAGGTCAAAGATGGATTTTTTACCGGAAGGAATTGCTGGCAAGAAGCAGATGCAGGCCCTGGCAGACAAGTACGAAAACGCAGATTTTATAAAGAATGACCCTTCCCAGTTTATGCACCGTTTTTCTGCCGTGGAAGACATAGAACTTGTTGCCTTTCTTGCGGCAAACCTTGCTTTTGGAAGGCGAGACCAAATTATAGGCCATGTCCAGATGATTTTAGACAAAGCGGGGACTTCACCTGCAAAATGGGTGCTTAGCGGTGCATACAAACCGTTTTTTCCCGAATCAGACAAATCTTTTTACAGGATGTTTTCTTTTAGGACCATGCGGATTTTCTTTGACGTGCTTTCCTCCATTTTGAAACAATCTTCGAGCCTGGGTGATTTTTTTCATGCTGAATTTCTGAAAGCCTGCAAAGAAGCGGATTCTTTTTCAAAAAAGATTGCAAGGGCCCATTCCGGCTGCCTTCTTCTTTCTAAAGTGATTGCCTCTTTTTTTCCAAAGGAATGTTCTATTATTCCCCACGGAGAGTCATCCGCAGACAAGAGGCTTCAGATGTTCCTAAGATGGATGGTAAGGGATTCTTCCCCGGTGGACATGGGGCTTTGGAAGTGGTACAAAAAGACGGACCTTTTGATTCCCCTGGACACCCATGTTATGCAGGAAGCAACAAGGCTTGGCTTTTTACCGCCTGCATCTTCCGGAAAGTGCCGTGCTGCTTCACTCAAAACCGCAGTTGAACTTACGGACAAAATGAGGCAATACTTTCCGGACGACCCCTGCCGCGCAGACTTTGCCCTCTTTGGACTCGGAGTAGACAAAGCCTAGGTTTACTGCTATTTATCCAAAATTTTTACAAAAGGCGTGTCGTGCAAAATAAGGTAGCGGCTGGCATAAAAAGCAAAGAAGTCGTCGTCGGTTAAAGTGTAGCTTTTTATGTTGCGCTGGGTTGTGTCGGCCTCGGTAACCTTTCCCGCTTTGGAAACAATTCTTGTGTTGTATTCGCGCCAACCGTTTTTTGCATTGCCACGCGGATAGACGGGAAGACTCATGTCGTCATCCCAGCCAAATTCCGGATTGTAGTATTCGCTAACAAAGCAGTTCAAAAGAGCAACGCTGTCCCACCACTTGAAAGATGTTGGCTTTCCGTGGCCTTCCGTACGGTAAATATAGATGTTGTTCTTTTTGCGTTTTTCTCCGGTAAAGCGGCAGTCAGAAAAAACAAAACCGCTCTTGTTTGCCATGGCGGTGCTTTTTACAGCGTAGCCGTCAAAGTCTCCGCGGTTGTCCTTTCTTATGCAAATTTCGCAGCCTTCAAAGAAAACTGTGTCCGCATCACCGTAAATAAAATCAGTGTCGCCGGTAATATAGGAATCCTTGAACCAGGCATAGCCTTTTGCGCAAAGGGTGTTCTGCCTACCTTCCAGACGAAGGCCTTCTGCAAACAAAGTTCCTGTGGCATTGTCCCAGACCAGGGCTTCCGCTGCATCCGGCAAAATGTTTCCTTCCATAATAGACTTGTTGTGCATGTTGATTATGGAAAAATTCTTTAGCGTAACATTTGTTGCGAGTGCCCCCAAATAAAACACTGCACGGTTTTCCAGCCCCTTATGAAAAGCTTCGCAATTATCTGCCTGAATTACGCAGTCTGTATTTTTTGTTCCCGGAACGCTCTCCAAGACAAGCGGGTTGGGCATATTATAGCGGACAGTCTCTTTGTAAATCCCCGGTTCAAGAATCAGGTGGATTGGTGTATCTTTGGGTACGGCTCCGGTCATAATCATTTCCTTTATTTTTTTAAGGGAAGATGTGATGGCCACTGCCGAATTAGGGTTTACTGTAAGCTCTAACATAATGGCTATATTATACTTAATTTCAAGGAATTAATCAAATTTTTCCTATTACGCCTTTTACAAACCAGTCCATGTTCCAGATGTCTTCATCGTTCATTCTGAATCCATCGGCAATTTTTAGCTCGCCAGACTGATTGTAGATGGGGCCCTTAAAAATCTTAAGCGAACCGTTAACAATGCCTGCCCTTGCTTCGTCAACCTTTTCCTGTGTTCCCGGGGCGCAGAGTGGGCTGAGCGGTGCCAAATCCGTCATTCCGGCTGCAAGACCTTCCCAATAGGCACGGCTTTTCCAGCTTCCGTCAAGAATCTTGTGAACATCGTCAACGATAAATATTGACCAATTGAATACTGGCGCCGTAAGATAGGCCTTTGGTGCAGCTTCCGGCGTGTCAACATTGTAGCCTATGGCAAAAGCACCCTTTGACTGGGCGGTTATCTGAGAAACAGTTGAATCCTGGTGCTGTTCAAGAACGTCGCATCCCTTTTCCAAAAGTTCCAAGGCGGCCTGTCTTTCCAGGTTGGGGTCAAACCAAGTGTTTGTCCAGACAACTTCTACGGTTGCATCCGGTTTTACAGACTGAACTCCCAGGGCAAATGCATTTATTCCGCGGATGCATTCGGGGATGGGGAATGCCGCTACGTAGCCAATCTTCTTTGATTTTGTCTTCATGCCGGCAACAATACCTGCAAGATACCTTGCTTCGTATGCGCGTCCAAAATAGGTGGAAACGTTTGCCGCACGCTTGTATCCTGAGCAATGCCCAAATTTTATGTAGGGGAATTCCTGTGCTACTTTTATGGTGCTGTCCATAAAGCCGTATGATGTTGTATAGATTACGTTGCAATCCTGCTCTATAAGGTCACGGATTGCCTTTTCGCAGCCTTCATCTTCCGACACGTTTTCTACGTACCTTGTTTTGATTCCTTCTGCCTCAAGAGCCAAGCGCCCTTGATCCTGTGCCTGGGTATAGCCCTGGTCATTTATGGAACCAATATATACAAAACCAACGCAAAGATTTTCTTTTGTAAGCGGTTCATTCAGTTTTTTCTGCTTATTTTTATTGCAGCCACTTAAAGCGCAGATTACAAAGCCAATGGCAACACAAGGTAATAGGATACGCACAAAATTCTTTTTCATTTTTTTATAATAGACCAAATATCCAGCTTTTTCAAGGGAAGAAACAAACATGCAAATCGCTTTAAAATAAAAAAAAGCAGCGGCCGAACTTTCGAACGACCACTGCCCTTTGGGTTTATGCAGCAGATTATGCCGCACAAAGTTGACTATTCTTCAACCTTGTATCCCTTGTAAGTAATAACTGTCTGATGGCGTGTGTTGTACTTGGAGTTGTAGATGTCCATATCCAAGTCCTTTGACAAGCTAACAGCCTTCTTAAACTTGTAGTTGCGGCTCTTTGCTGCGCAGTCAAACTGAACAGTGATGCCGTCTGAACTTGCCTGGAAGTCAAAGTTCTGTGTGTTGTTTTCTGTAAACTTGTAGATCAAAGAACCAGACTTTGCGTCGCGGAGAGTGATTGACTTGTTTGATGCGCCAACATCGAGTGTCCAGTCGCAGTCATACTTTTCATCGTACCATGTGCCCTGGATAGAACCAGAAACAGATGGACGTTCAACAGAAACTTCTTCGCTTGTTTCTTCTACTGTATCTTCTACTTCATCTACAGTTTCTGGTGCTGGTGTAGAACCACAACCCACTGCGAAGAATCCCAAGAACAATACAGAAGCAACAAATGCGATAGCGTGTAGCTTTTTCATAAAGAATACTCCTTATAATTAGTATAACCCTATTATAATATGATATTTTTTTAATATCAAGTAAAAAAAATAAAATTCTGTTTTTTTTGGGCAGAATCCTTAAAATTTGGGGATGCTTGGGGAAATATTTATAATTGTTTGTGAAGCAATGAATTATAAAACACATTGCTTGCAATGGTATTTTTCTACCAAGCAATTATTTTAAAATTGCGCAATTACTATCTGCTGGTTTTTGCTTTTCGGTTTTTCTGGAATCGTGTATTTTAGTTTTCCTTCTTCTATAAGAGGAATGATATAATTCTTCATAAAATAAGCCGGATGCTTTTCGTCAAAGCCAAATTTTCTGGCAAGGGCTTCCTTGCTCCTCGGTTTTCCGCAAAAATCAATTATCTCATCTTTAAACCGGTTATCAGTATTTTTTTCGTTATACAAAGTGACCTTAAAAGTCCCCCTTATATTTTCAAATTTTGGTTCAAGCAATCCCGCTTTTTTCATTTCTGCATAGATAGTAGGAATACCAGAATATCGGTTTTCTGTAGTAGCTAAAATTTCAAGGGCTGCCGCAATAAAGGGATTTCTTACATCGGCTTTAGTTTTTCCAAGCTCATCAAGCGTAAGACGACCATATAATCCACCTGGGTTAGAAACCTCTATTCTGTCAGGATACATTTCTATGCGAATAGGATCATTTTCTGTATGAATACTGTAGTCACGATGAATCAGTGCATTCAGGATAATCTCGCGAATGGCTTTTACCGGATATTCGTAAATATCATTGCGGTGCCCGGTTTCATCAACTACGGTAGAAATTTTCATATTCTGCTGAACAAAAGCGAGCGCGCTTTCCAGCATTTGGGGGATAGTTCCGTCAAGTCTCTTGTTTACAAGAAAACGCTCTCCAGTCGCTGACTCATCCGCATACTTATTTGTAGCACAAACTACGGCAACAATATCAAGATTCGGGGAAAGATACTGGGGATACTTTCCAAAAAGCATTATCCCGCAAACAGTCGGACTTCCATTTTTATCTGAAAGGCCGTTCAATGTAACAAGTGTTTTCTTGTCCATATTAACAAGATTTGGTTTAACAGAAACTGCTTTTGCAATAAATCCGTCAAGTTGAATCTGGTCAATCATGGAATCATCTATTCGTCTGCTTGTTCTAAGTTCATCTTCCGTCTTGTATTTGAATGCATCATAGCTGTAAATTTCATTTTCTGTCATTGGTAAATCAGCATCTCCAACTCGAATATAGGAACCCTTACTTTTTCCCTTTCCTGTGTAATAGCAGGGTTTGCTTACAGAATCCATCTCGGCAATTTCTGCAGACGCAACAATCTTTCCTTCATATTCACAAAAGCTTATCAGGGGCCTAACCACAGGCTCCATTTCTTTTGCCTGCTCTACAACCTTCTTTTCCAACTCATCAGGATTCTGGATGCCACAAACCTTATAGCCCGCTTTTTCATCAATTCCAAAAATGATGATTCCGCCTTCAGTGTTAGAAAAACTTGAAAAACTGTCATAAAGCTTTTCAGGAACACCACCTTTGGAACTCTTGAATTCTATTTTTGAAGTCTCAGTCTTTCTTTCCTTTATTTTCGTAATTAATTCTATTAACTCGGATTCCTGCATGATTTCCTCCAAAAACATCTTTTTACGAAAATATTAGCACATTTTACGAAAATTTGCAATTTTACGAAAATAAATTACGAAAATATAAAAAAAGTAGGTTCCTTGAGAACCAGTCGATTATCGCCATCAGGTAAACGGTGCCATGCGACAGTTTGATGTCAAAGCCCCTACGTTTTTCACCATTCAATAAAGGGGCAGAACAAGGACATTGAGGTTCTAAGCCGCACTTTTGCCATGAGCGGAAAGCCCTTCCTATTCAGCATAAACCACAACACGGCAGGATTCTTTGCCACAAACAAAGAGGCCCTCGCACTCCAAAAGGCATTCCTCTGGTTCAAGGACACCCTAGAAGTGATTTTCCCCGACCAGCCATTGCAGGAGACTTCTTTGCTGCGGTATGAAATTTGCAAGGACGAGTTTGCCCAGCTGCTAAAGGATTTTGACACGGGAATCGAAGGAATAGGGCTTGAGCCCGTAAGCAGGGAAAAGGTTTTTGAGACGCTTGATTTGCGCACCCAGCAGAAGCTTAACCTTGAGATGGCCCTGGTAAGCCCCATCATTCAGTTTTCTCCAAATCCCCAAGGCCAAACAACAAATTTCTATGCAACCGTAATCCGAAGCCGGAGGAACATTTTTATCATCACAATGGAAAAAGACAAGGACTTCCATTTTTATGCGGTAAAATTTGTCCACAACCTTGGCGGAAAGGAAATTGAATTCAGCATGGAAAGCGAGAGTGACGGAACCCACCGCCTCTTCCAGCTTTTGGAAATCCTCATCTGCAGAAAAGAAAAGGTTTATATAATGGACGAAATAAACCGCAGCCTGCACCCCAAGCTGACCGTCCAGTTTGTAAAGAAATATTTTTCAAGCGCAAAAGACAGGAGAATCCAGCTTGTGACCACCACCCACGAAAGCCGCCTCATGAGCCACGACATTGTGCGCCGGGACGAAATCTGGATTGCAGACAAGAACGATGACGACAGCACAAAGCTTTTTAGCCTTGAAGATGAACAGGTGCGCATAGACAAGGTTCTTGACCAGAACTACATGGACAACGTATGGGGCGGAGTTCCTGTGTTTGCCGATAACTAATTTCTTTCTATTACTCTTTCTCCAGCTTGGCCGCAAACTGAATGCTGCGCTCGGTAGAAAGTGAGTCAAATTTTATCGTATAGCAGGAGGCCTTTTCGTTGGTAAGGACAACCGTGCCTGCGCCAAAGACAGGATGGACTACCCTGTCGCCTGGAGAAAAGAGGTTCTTCATTTGGCTAAGGCGCTTTTCGTCATAGTCGATAAGGCTTTGGGTCTGTTCAACAAGGTTTTTATCCAGTTCCTTTACAAGCTCAAGATTTTGAAGGCCTGCATCAAGAATGAATCTGCTGGGGTACTTGAATATGCCGTCGTTTGCCTTGCCTTCTGCATCGCTCAAAAAAAGCCGGTTCTTTGCCCGGGTAAAGGCTACGTATGCAATGCGCCGCTCTTCTTCCATTTCTTCCGGAGTAAGGACTTTGCGGCTGGGAAAAACACCTTCGTTAAGTCCGCAGATAAAGACATAGGGAAATTCCATTCCCTTGGCAGAATGAATCGTAAGGAGTTTTACCGTATCCTTGCCGGATGTTCCGTCTGCATCAAGATCGGTAAAAAGCGCAAGATGGGATAAAAGCCCCGGAAGAGTAGCGTCGTCATCAAGGCCTTCTTCGTTCACCGCCCGCTTAAATTCCGCAAGATTGTCCAGCCTGTCCTGGTCTGCTTCAATGCGAAGAAATGCCTCGTAGCCGGATTCATCCAAAATTGCCTGTAGGATGTCCCCCAACTTTGCACGGCCACCGTTTGCCAGCTGCCTAACCTTTTCCACCGCATCAATATATTTTTGCGCCCCGGTTCCCTTAAACACGGAAGACTCTTTGCCAACAAGTTCCTTTAGGGCATTGTATGCGCTAAGATTGTGCTCTTCCGAATACTCCTTTATAAGCGAAAGCTTCTGCTTGCCAATTTTGCGAGAGGGCATGTTTATAGTGCGGTAAAAAGCCATGTCGTCTGCTGCGGTTAGCATCCTAAGGTAGCAGATTGTGTCTTTGATTTCCCGCCTTCCATAAAACTCTGTTCCCGAAAGAATCGTATAAGGAATATTTTTCTTTATAAATGCTTCTTCCAGCGAGCGGCTAAGGTAATGCGCCCGGTACAAGATTGCAATGTCCCGCAAATGTATGGAAGCAGAATCTGCCTTTTTTGCAGAGACGTTTTCTTTTTCGGCCCCGTTCTTTTTGCCAACACCATCTTTATCTTCCACAAGCTTTTTTATGGTACGGCAAATCCATTCAGCTTCCTTCTCTGAATCCGCAGCATGAAAATAAAGAGGCTTTTTTCCGTTAGCCCTGGTTGGAATAAGTTCCTTTGGATAGCGCACTGTGTTCTTGCTTATAAGCTCATTGGATGCGGCCAAAATCTGCGGCGTACTGCGGTAGTTCTGCCTTAGCAAAATTGTCTTTGCATCGGGATACTTCTTGTCAAATTCCAGAATCAGCTTAACGTGGCTTCCCCGCCAGGAATAGATTGTCTGGTCGCTGTCGCCAACTATAAAAAGGTTCTTGTGCTTGGCAGAAAGAATCTGTGCAATGCGGTACTGCTTTTCCGAAACATCCTGGAATTCATCAACCATAACATACTGCATCCTCTCCTGCCACTTCTCGCGCACATCCGGAAAGTTTTCCAATATGTAGGTTGCAAAGTTTATCAGGTCGTTAAAGTCAACCCCAAAGCATTTCTTCTGCTCGTAAAGGTAGCGCAAAAAAATCTCGGTGTTCTGGTCAATGCCAGCTTCCTGCCACTTGGCCTTAAGCTCCTCGTTGTTCAGCTTGTAGATATAGTTAATGTAAGTGTCGGGCTTTACCTTCTTAGCTTCAAGAACCTCGTCAATCTTCTGCTGGACCGTCGTTTCCTTTAGGGTAAGGTGCATGTCGGCAAAAATCCTAAGCATTATAGAACGCCAGTCTTCCTTGTCCAGAATTATAAAATCCTTTGGAAAATTCAGAACATTAATGTCTTCGTGAAGCAGAAGTGTGCAAAAGGCATGGAAGGTGCAGATGTATCCCAAATCCATGTCTCCCAGCATTGAACGTATACGCCCCTTCATCTCGTTGGCGGCACGGTTTGTGAATGTTACGCAAAGAATATTCTTGGGGCTAATTCCAAGGTCGCGGACAAGGTAGCAGTAGCGGCTGGTAAGGGCCCGCGTCTTTCCTGTACCCGCACCGGCAAGTACGCGGATGTGCCCCTCGGTTGTGGTTGAGGCCTGCTTTTGCTCATCATTTAAATAAGAAAGAAAATCCTTCAAAAGTTAAAGTTCCGCTTCTGCAATAATACCGTCAATTTCCGCATCAGAAGTCTGGTTGTCGTCTTCGATAAGGCGCAGGAAAATTGTCTGCAAAGTGCGGGACCTCTTGGACGGATCACTGATTGACTGGCGCACGGCACGGCGAATCTCTTCCATGTGCTCGTTAATGTCGCTAATATTCTGAGGAAGGGAGCTTTCTATAAGAGACTTTAGGAACTGCGAAACATGTGGACTCTTACCGCTGCTGGAAATTCCGCAGACAACGTCGCCGCGTTTTATGATTGCCGGGAAAATAAAATCGCAGCGCTGACGGCTGGAAATGTCCTGGACAAGCACGTTCTTGTTCTGGTAGTAGGCATAAATTTCGGCATTCAGCTTGGCATCGTTTTCCGTAACAATAACAAGCGTGGGTGTACAGTTAAGGTTGCTGATTGCTTCTATGGAAGGCTTCTTCTGAACAAAATCAACGCGGTCCTCATAGGCCTTAATAAGAATCTGAAGGTTCTGGTCAATCTGATCCGCAAGCAAAACAATCTTTGCCTCAAAGGTCAAAAACTGGGAAATTTCCTGAAAAGCAACGCTTCCCCCGCCAAGGATGAGAACTTCTTTATGCTGTAAATTAACAAACAAAGGAAAATAAGCCATAAAACAATCCTAACATATTATCGGCAAAAAAGCAAAAAAACGGCAATCCCCACGCCAAATTTTTCTCTTTAGGACGGTAATTTCACAAGCTCTACCCTTCACTTTATCTCTAAAATCGACAAAAAGGCCATTCTCTACGGGTCTTCCGGGGTTCCGCGGGTCCCTCCCCGCTCCATTGCTACCGCAACGGCTGCGCCGCCCCTCCACCCCCGCGTAGTATGCCAGTCCGGCTCTGCAAAACAGGAACTGCATTAAAAACTGCCATGTTCCTTTATCTCTGGATTAATTTATAAAAAGATGTTATAATTCCCCCATTATAAACAAAAGAAGGTTTCCCTATGGCTTCTGATCGCGAATTTAAAATTGCTTTTTACGATACACGCGCTTACGACCGCGATGCATTCACAGCTGCAAACAAAGAATTTTTGTTTGACATTGACTTCCTTGATTTCCACTTGGACAAACGCACAGTTTCAACTTCCAAGGGCTTTGATGCGGTTTGTGCATTCGTAAACGACAACATCAACAAGGCTGTAATAGACTCCCTAAAAGAAAACGGTGTTAAGCTCATTGCCTTGCGCTGCGCAGGGTTCAACAACGTAGACCTTAAGGCAGCGGCAGACGCAGGCATAAAAGTTGTACGCGTACCGGCATATTCACCGCATTCAGTTGCAGAACATGCAGTTGCCCTTTTGCTTTCCCTTACAAGAAGAATTCCCCAGGCATACACAAGAACCCGCACTGGAAACTTTACGCTCACAGGATTGACTGGACGCGACCTTTGCGGACTCACAGCCGGTATTTTGGGAACAGGCCGCATTGGCAAAATCATGGCAGAAATTCTTTCCGGCTTCGGCATGAATATTGAACTCTACGACATCTACCCAAGCAAGGAATGGGCAGAAGAAAAAGGCTTTAAATACGTTCAGCTTGACCAGCTCTTTAAAGATTCCGACGTGCTAAGCCTCCACTGTCCGCTTACAGAAGAAACAAAGCACATCATAAACAAGCACTCGCTTGCCCTTATGAAAAAGGACACCGTTATAATCAATACAGGCCGCGGAGCCCTCATAGACACACAGGATTTGGTCTACGCACTCAAGAAGCAGTTCATCGGAGGTGCAGCCCTTGACGTATACGAAGAAGAAAGCAAATACTTCTTTGACGACTGGTCTGTAGACGTTATCCGCGACGACGTCCTTGCCCGCCTTATGACCTTCCCCAACGTAATCATTACTGGTCACCAGGCCTTCCTTACAACAAACGCACTGCAGGCAATTGCAGCAACAACGCTTCAAAACATAAAGTCTTTTATAGAAGGTGAAGAACTTACCAACGAAGTAAAATGATTATAAACACCGGTGGCAGAACAGATACCGTCCAGTATTTCACTAGCTGGCTCTTGAACAGATTCAGGGCCGGCTATGTCTACGTACGCAACCCCATGTTTCCGGAAAAAGTCACCCGCTATGAACTTACCCCATCCAAGGTTGACTGCGTAGTTTTCTGCTCAAAGAATTACGAGCCAATCCTTCCCCGCCTGCACGAGATAACGGACAAATTCAATTCATATTTCTTCTATACTATAACCGCTTATGGCCGCGACGTGGAACCAAATGTTCCAGACATAGACAAAAGCATAGACACGCTTTTTAAGCTGGAAAAACTCGTGGGAAAAGAACGCCTTGTCTGGCGCTACGACCCGGTGCTTCTTACAAAAAAATACACCGTCCAGCAGCATCTTATCACCTTTGAGCACATGGCAGCCCGGCTTGCAGGACACGTAAAAAGCTGCGTATTCAGTTTTGTGGAGCTTTACAACAAGCTTCAGTTCAACATGCCGGAACTTGTCCTTTTTACGGAAGAAGATATGAATGAAATTGCAAAGGGGCTGGGAAAAATCGCCGCAAAGTACAGGATTCCCCTGCAAACATGCGCAACTTCAACAGACTATTCTGCATACGGAATAAAAAAAGGCTCCTGCATAACACTTGACGCATTGGGAAAAGCAAACAGCATAAGCTTCCGTCCGCTAAAGCACAGCGGAATGCGGAGGTACTGCCACTGCATACATTCAAACGACATAGGCGCTTACAATACCTGCCCAAACGGTTGCCGCTATTGTTACGCAAACCAGTCAGCCGACCTTGCGCAAAAGAACGCCGCCCTTGTAGACCAAGATTCCCCCATTCTGCTTGGCAAGGTTACACAAGAAGACCTTGTCACTTACGCAAAGCAAGCATCCTATCTTGCGCAACCAAAAATTCAGCAGGAACTTTTCTAGGAATGTAGTAATTAATAGCACCGTGTCATTCTGAACTTGACTCAGAATCTAGTCCAGCATGACAAGTTCTTTATATTAATTGCATTAGGACGGAAGTCCTACTTGCTCTACCATCCATTCTTTTTCTACAATCGGCAGACAGGCCTTTCGTTACGGGCTTTCCGGGGTTCCGCGGGTCCCTACCCGCTCCATTGCTATCGCAACGGCTGCGCCGCCCCTCCAATCCCGCGTAGTATGCCAGTCCGGCACTGCCAAGAAAACACTGATTAAGTCATGTTGAGCGTCGGTTGGCAAGCCGCTCCCTGAGCGCAGTCGAAGGGTGTCAAACCAAGCGAAACATCTCAAAACTAGCACAGATTCTAGAAATTTGGGTAGTGTACACTACCCAAAGGACTTGCAAAAGTCCTTTTTGAGAAATCTCGCTTTGCTCGATTTCTCAAAAAAAATAAAGATAAAATCTCGGAGGATTTTATGAAAAAAATTATTTCTTTGATTGCCGCCGCAGTTTTGTCTGTTACGGCTGTTATCGCAGAAGGTAATGAACACAACTTGGGGATTGGCATTACATTTCCTATTTCTTCGCTAAAAATAGGCGATGACGTGGATGAGAGCTTAAGCCAAAAAGGTATGGGCGTTGATGTAACATATCTTTTTATTCATGACAGCGGAATAACCGCAAAAGCAGATTGCACTCTAGCTCTCGTATCAAGTAGTGTTTCTGGAGAAGACCCTGACAATGGCCTAAATTGGACTATTGATTTGGGCATAGGCTATACGTTTTTGCGGAATGAAAAATTCTCTCTGAGCGCACTCGGAATGATAGGCTATAATTACAGTGAGGCGGGCTTTGGTGATAGCGAATCAGCAAAGATTAGTTTTACAATGAAGACAATTGACTTTGGTGCTGATGTCATTGGTAAATACAAATTTACAAATCATCTTGGTGCCTTTGCAAATTTGGGTTTCCGTTATTCAATCGACAAGGGAAGCTCTTATGAATATTCTGACTATAATAATTCGCTTAAATTTAGCGATGATGCAAAAACTTCCGGCTTCCGCTTTGTTCCAACACTTGGTCTGAACTGGACGTTCTAAAGAAATATTCTAGCAAATTAGCTGCATTAAATGTCATTGTCAGTTCATGTCTGGCAATGACATATTTGCATAGATTAGCGAATTTTCAACCTTTTCTGCACGCCAGAAGCTATCAGCGTAAGGACAAAAGTTATTGCCATATCAGGCAGGGTATTTCCGCATGGAATGTCATACTTCATAAGTATCCTGTACAAGATGAATCCGACAAGCCAAAGGGCAATCCTTACAAAGTCTATTTTTTTCTTGGAAGATTCATTTTTGGTAACAAAGAAGTCCGCAATCAAGATGGCAGTCATTGGGGCAAATACTGAACCTATTAAATAGAGGAAATCCGTTATGTTGTCCATTGGATAGAAGACAGCCGCAAGGGTTCCAAGCAAAGCCACAATAATACCTACTATTTTTGTGTTGGCCTTTTTAAATATTGCCCTAAAAGAAACCCCCGCAGAAAAAGCGTCAAGGAAAGTGGTTGTTACAGTAGAAAGAACAATTATCACAAGGGCAGGAATTCCAAGCCCGGCCTTTAGCATAATCTGGGCAATGTCACTTGTTCCGGTAAGCAGGGCAGCCCCCATGCCGATTATGTACATCCAGCAGCTTACCGCAAAATAGGTAAGGGAAGAAGCAAGCGTTGCAGCAAATGGCTTTGCAGAATCCTTTGTGTAGTCGCTGATTAGAGGAAGCCAGGAAAGGGGCATGGCAACAGCAAGTTCCACCGCCGCCCCAAAAGAAAGGCTTTCTCCCGCAGACTCTATTGCCACGACCGCATTCTTTCCAAAGAAAATAACCTTGCACAAAACAAGCGTCAGAACAAACAAGGCCGTCATTGCAACAAGATTCAGCTTGCCAATATTTGTAATGCCAATCAAAATCCAAAGAACAATCAGCGCACCAATCACAAGGGCCCAAATCCATGACGAAGAATTTGCAATTCCGTTTGCCGCAAGGGAGCCGTCATAAATCATTATGCCTGTCCATCCCACAAGCTGCAAAACATTCAAAAGTGCAAAAAAAGAACCGCCAATTTTTCCAAACGAAATGCGAGTTGTTTCCATGGAAGATTTTTTTGAAAGGGCACCAATGTATCCCGTAAAAAGAAGAGCGCACAACCTATTGCGTGTCCAATCAAAATGGCCGCAATTCCCTTTGAAAAACCGAGCGGGGCAAAATAAGAGCCTGTTAAAATTTCAGCAATTGAAATT
>JAGCWT010000005.1 GCA_017961705.1 Treponema sp. | reverse complement strand
TTAATAGGTTCAGGGGCGGGGTTTCTTTCTTGCCAAGGAATATCGAGCCTTGGATGGCGGCTTGGCAGCGCGGAGAATTGCTGTGCAAATCTCCGATCCCTAGAAAAATCCAAGGAGGGATTTTTCTAGGGCAGGCACGGCTTAGGGGTCATATCGCTCAACGTTTCGCGATATGCCTAAGAACCCCGCTGTTTAACAAATGTTTTTTTTGTGAATGTTCGCTTTGGCAGGTTCAGAGGTATTTTTCCTTTCTTGCCAAGGAATATCGAGCCATGGAGGGCGGGTTAGCAGCGTGCAGAAGTGAAAAGCGCTTCTGCAATAAAAACGTGGTTTTATTTTTGGATTTCTATGCTGTCGGAGTGGTAGAAGTTGTCGGCGTAGATTGAGAAGTAGCAGTAGAGTGGCTGATTTTGGTTTTTGCTTAGTTCTTCGGAGATGTTTACTTTCCAGTCGTAGCTTATGGTTTTGCCTGTTATTTTGTAGTCCATTAGGTCTGGGGCTTCAAAATGGTCAAAGAGCTTGTTGCCGTCCGCGTCGCAGATATAGATGCTTAGCTTAAGGTAGTTTGAGCTGTAGTATTTTGGGCGGACTTTTGCGCTTACGGTTATTGTGTCGCCTACTTTTGCAGATGAGATGTTTTTTTTGCCTTTTTTAATGCACAGGTCATATATTCCGTCGTACTTGGATGGGCCTGGATATTGGAGGCTTTTTTCTATTTCAGGGTCCGTGACGGTGTAGCTTGCAAAGTTGTCCGGAAGGTTTTTTATGAAAATGTGGCCGTCTTTGTTTGTCTTTACCGTTATTTTTCCTAACAGAGTGTCTTTTTCGTCTTTTATGTTTAACGTTATTGTGGTGTCTTTTAGGATGCCAAATATTACATCTTCTATTGTTACGTCTATGATTTTGCTGCCGTTGAGTTCCATGCCTTCTATTTTAATGATCTTGGTCGGCTTTGTTGCTGAAGGAGTGCTTGTTGCGCAAGAGCTTAGGGCTAGGGTTAGGAATGCGGTCAGGATGAAAAAAGTGCTTTTTTTGTTCATGGGGGATACAATAGTGGAATATTGGGGAATTTTCAAGGGAGGGCCCTTGGACCCCAGAACTTGGAGGGGAGGAAACCGCTCAGAGTCCGAAGCCCGCAGGTTTTCCCTTTAATAGGTTCAGGGGCGTTGTTTCTTTCTTGCCAAGGAATGCCAAGCCATGGAGGGCGGGTTAGCAACATGCAGAAGCCCTTGGCTTCTGCAATCCAGAAAAAATCCAAGGAGGGATTTTTTCTGGCGACATACGCCCGATTGGAAGGGCGGCGGAGCCGTTCCGGCGGGAGTGCGGAGCGCGACCAGAGGAATGGAGCGGGAGCGGAACCCTGGAAAGCGGGTGGCGCAGAGGGGCTGGCGGTCGGATTAGCCAGGGAATGGGATGGTAGAGCGTATAAGGGTTCCGTCCAAAAGAAGAAAAAATTTAAAAACTCTATTTTAATTTTGGCGAAATCGTATTATACTATTTTAAGTATGGGTTTTATCAATGCGTTGAAGTTGCAGTGGAAGCGAAACACCTCATTGTTTAAAGAGAATAAGGAAGCACTTTATTTGTATAATTTCCGTTTGCTGTGCGTGCTTAATTATTCAGCCCTTTTTATAATGTTTTCGCTTGTGCTGGTTTCTTATATTCCTGCCAACACGTTTTTTAACAAGCCCCTTTACCATGAATTTTACATGACTTTTTTCTTTGTCTTCCTTACTATTGCGGTTGCAACTTTTTTGTTTGGAGACTTTGTGAGGAAGTATCCGCTGGGATTTTTGTATCTTTATACGTTTTCCATGCATCTTTTTGCAACGATAATGTGCGTTATGGCGACCCATCCCGACCCTTACACGATAACGCTGTGCTTTCTTGTTATTTTTCCAATATGCATTATGGACCTTACCGCCCGCTTTTTTGTGCTTAACAGCCTGATTGTTACGGTGGTTCTGATTTTTTCCTATAAATTTAAGGATGCAGGCTGTTTTGTAACGGATATAATCGACTGCATTATTTTTGGCATAACAGGGGTTGTTTTGGGCGGCGTTTTCCGTGGCTACTACCTGCGCTATGCAACGATGAAGGCCCACAGCCACGACAAGGACATGGAGCTTCTTAGGGCAAAGGATGAGGCTAAGTCTACCTTCCTTGCCAACATGTCGCACGAGATACGCACTCCTATAAATGCAATCATCGGTTTTGACGAGATGATTCTGCGCGAGTGTGCGGACAAGACAATCCTGAACTATGCAAACGAGATAAACTCTTCCAGCCGCAACCTGCTTTCCATAATCAACGACATTCTTGACTTTTCCAAGATTGAGTCGGGGAAGATGGAGATTATCTGCGTAAAGTACGACATAAATTCAACTCTTAACGACCTTATCAATATGATTACTCCGCGTGCAAAGGAGCGTGGGCTTGAATTTATTGTTAACGTGAACCCCATGATTCCCTGCCAGCTCTACGGTGACGACATAAGGATCCGCCAGTGCATCCTGAACCTTCTTACTAATGCGGTTAAGTACACCAACAAGGGCAGCGTAACCTTTACCCTGGACTTTAAGAGCGGCGGCGAGGAGACCATTAAGCTGTTTGTTTCCGTTAAGGATACAGGCATTGGCATAAAGAAGGAGAATATTCCCAAGCTGTTCAATTCTTTTGACAGGCTGGAGGAAAGGAGCGTCCGTTCTGTTGAGGGTACGGGGCTTGGGCTTCCTATTACCAAAAACCTGCTTATGAAGATGGGCTCTGACCTTATAGTGGAAAGCGAGGAGGGCGTCGGTTCTACTTTTGCCTTTGAGCTTGAGCAGAAGGTTGCAAGTGCTGAACCGATTGGAAACTTTAGCGCCCGCATAAAGAGCATGAACGAGGTTCATTCTTCTTATTCAGAGTCATTCCATGCGCCAACTGCAAAGATTCTTGTTGTGGACGACATGAAGATAAACCTTACGGTTATTGCAAACCTGCTTAAGAAGACCCAGATTCAGCTGGATACTGCCCTTAGCGGGGATGCTGCCATTGACCTTGTAAAGAAGAACAAGTACAACGTTATCTTTATTGACCACCGCATGCCGGGCAAGGACGGTTTGGAGACTATTGCGGAGATGAGGAGCAACCACGAGAACCTTAACAAGAGCACTCCCTGCATAGCCTTTACCGCAAACGCAATTTACGGGGCAAGGGAAATGTTCCTTAGGCACGGTTTTGTGGACTACATTACAAAGCCTGTTGACTACAAGAAGTTTGAGAAGCTTCTTATGGACTACCTGCCGCCGGAGCTGATCGTAAGGAATGAGCCGGAAGAAGATGCCGCTGCTGGTTCTGAGCCATCTATGCGCAGTGAGCATGACGATTCTTTCTTTAGCGCCTACAAGAATGTCCAGGGGGTAAACATTGATTCTGCCCTTATGCATTGCGGTGAAGAGAGCATTTTAAAGACTGCGGTTTTTGACTTTTACGATGCAATAGACAAGAACATCTTCTTTATTGAGCATTACCAGAGGATTGGTGACTGGAAAAACTATACGATACTTGTGCACAGTTTAAAGAGTTCTTCCAAGCTGATTGGAATTGAGGATCTTTCTTCAGAGGCCGCCTATCTTGAAAAATGCTGTGACGATCACAACTACAATGAGGCGGAGGAAAAGACCGGGGACCTTGTAAAGCACTATGGCTTGTACACGAACCTTCTTTTGCCAATCGTTACGCCGGGAAGCAGCCCTTCTGGAATGAAGGAAGTTATGGAGGAAAAGCGCTTTAACGAAGCCTACAATGCAATCAAGGAATGCGTTACCGTGGACGACTTTGACTCTTCCGAGAATATCGTGGTTGCAATGTCTACCTACGAAATCCCGGAAAAGCTGATGGGACGCTACAAAGCCTTGCGCACATCTGTCTACACCAAGAACAAGCAGGCTATCCTTAGCTCCAAGATTTAGGTTTTCTCTGTTTTTTTTGCGGCGCTTGCTTTTGGAACTGCTATTTCTTCTTGCTAACTTTCATGCCTATTGTGTGGCGCTTCCGGGGTTTCGCGCCTTACGCGCTCCATTACCGCTTTGCGGTAACGGCAGGGTCGCAGGCAACCCTGCCGCCCCTCCAGTGCCTGCCGTGCTTTCTCTGCAAAGGGGCTTCTTTAGGCCTTTACCTATTTTTCCCAGACAAGAACCTTGTTTTTTCCAGCCTCTATCTTTTCAAAGGGACCGGGGATTGGGTTTTTAGAGCGTTCATTACCGCAAATGTCCCTGTTAAAGACAATTTCGCTTTCGTCCGGGGAGTCAAAGCGGAAGTTGCATATCCTTGGCCTTCCCAGCGTTTTTGTTTCTATAAGCTCTGTCTTTGTCTTAAATAGGCTTGGGTCGGCGGTAAATTCTGCGTAGAATTTGCCATTTTCCTCGCGGATTTTAAGCATTGGGTTTTCCTTGCTAAAGCTATTGTCCTTTTCTCCGCTAAAGGCTTTTGCGCCAAAGCAGTAGTGGTTGCCGTTAACATAGGCTGCCTGCATTACCCTCATGAACACGTCATGGTCTCCGTCGCCAGCTTCTTTTATGCGGTCCTTGTATTCCTGCCAGCTTCTTGCGCATCCGGTGTTCAGCTGGGGGGTCTTGAACCACTTGTTCATCTCCGTGCACATGGGGTGCATGATGCATTCGTCGTAGCCGTCCGTTCCCGACTTTGACTGTGGGGTAAAGGTTTCCTGGCCGCCAACAAAGATGTTCTGGTAGAGCCTGTCGTCACCGCTAAAGACCAGGGCTGTTCCAAGTATGTCTGTGGAGTGGGGCAGGTGGTAGGGGGTGGAGCGGTCTACAACCTGTTCCCGCCTCATTGTTCCAGAGCAGAAGTTGTGGATGTAGGCCCCGCCCTGCGAAATGTTGTCAAAGTTGTAGCTGCTTGCAAAGATGTTGTTGTCTACTATGTAGGGGCCGTGCGAAACTTCCACCATGAGGTCCCTGTCGTTTGCGTAGTAGAGGTTGCCGCTTATGCGTACACCCTGGGTCTGCCAGTCAAACCAGCTGCCTAGCGTGCAGTTGTGTATGTTGTTTCCTATAACCTGAACGTCAATTCCGGCATGAAGCTTTATTCCTGCAATTTCGTAGCCAAAGTATTCATGCTTAACCGCAATGTTGTAGATGTGGTTGTGTTCAATTTTGGAGAAGATGCAGCCCATGTGCCCAACGATTCCGTTTTGCCCGCAGTCGTAGATTGTATTGTTGCGGATTATGTGAGAACCGATTTTTTCTTTGCTCCAGCCGTCCTTTTTTGCCCTAAAGACTGCTTCCATCTGGTACTGGTAGCCAGGCTTTTCGCGGAATTTGGTGCAGTCGTTGTCTCCGGTGGAAATTTCTTTGCCAAGGCTTATTGCGCTGCACTTTGCGTCGTGGAAGATGCAGTCTTCTATAATCCAGCCCTTTGCCCAGTGGGGACCAATCATGCCCGGTTGGTCTGCCGTTGGTGGTGCCCATGGACTTGCGGCTTGGCACATTTCAAATCCCTGGACTGTTATGTAGTCAAGGCCTGTGCGGTCTGGGTAAAAGCAGCTCTGGCGCACGCTTATTTCTACAAGTTCCTTGTTGGGGTCAAAATCGTGGAAGTTTGCGTAGATTTTTGTTTCGTCACTGCCAACTTCTGCAAACCACTGGTATACAGTCTGCTCAGGTTCAAGAATTGCTTCCTCGTGCTTTGTCCACGGGGGATTGTAGCCTGTAAGACGCTTTTCTGCCTTGCGCACTTCTTCCAATGAATGTGCCTCGTAAAAGGACTTTCCGTTAAGGTAGACGTCGCCAAGATGAACTGACTTTTCATTTTCTTTTTCAAGAGGCCAAACAACCCAGTCACCCCAAAGTGGCTTTGCAAAGGGGTTGCATTCACCGTAAGAAGCTGCCCCAGTAAAAATTGAATTAGGAACGCTTGCACTCCAGACGCTTCCGCCTTCATTCTTCCAGCCTTTAAGCTCCTCTGAGCCTTTGATTATTACTTTTTCTCCCTTTGCTGCCCGGTAGACTATGCGCTTGTCTTCTCCACTACCACCGTTTGCTGGCTTTACCCACTCGCGGTAGGTTCCTGCCCCAACGGTTACACTGTCTCCCGCAACTGCAAGTGAAGCTGCTTTTGAAATAGTCTTAAAGGGACGTTCTTTGCTTCCAGGGCCAAAATCATCCCCGTTAACGCTTACAAAATAATCCATCTTTTACCTCCGCAGGTTTTTGGCGTTTGTGTTTGTAGAGTAAAAGGCCAGCGTAAAAAATCCTACCTCTTTAGCAGCTCGTCCAGCTCGGCATTCTGAGCCAAGAATTCACTGTTGCGCGGGTCAATTGCCACAACTTGCTTTAGGTAATACTGTGCCCGTCTCCAGTCCTGTTTGTTATAGTAGATTCTGTAGAAGCGGTAAAGTGCGTCCTTGTTCCTGGGGTTTGCGGTAAGACTTGCCCTTAGGTCAGCAAAAATCTCGTCTTCGCCAGTGGCAAGAAGGCTCCTCTGGTAATAGAGAAAGCTCTTTGTCCTTCCTGTAGAAGTTTCAAGCTTTGTGTTTATAAGCTTCTGGGCCTGCTCCCTCTTTCCGGTTGCAACAAGCATGTTTATGTATGAACGAAGAACATCCTCATCTTCCGGGTAGGATGAATACAGCTTTGATGCCGTCTCCATGGCCTGGGCATTGTTCTTGAGTGCAATGCAGATGTCTATGTATGCAAAGAAAGTCTCTTTGGAATCATCCTCTTTTATAAGCTTTGAGCACATCTGGTATGCTTCCTGGTAACGGCCTGCCTTGTAGTGCTCGCTTATAAGAATCCGCTGAGCCTGGGTATTTTCCGGAAGCTTGGCAAGAACCTTGTTGGCAAGTTCCACGGCGCTCTTTCCGGCCACCGGTGAACTTGATTCCGATGCAACGGAAGCAGCGCAAAGAAGAACATCCGCGTCCTCCGGATATTTTTGCAAAGCCTGTGCAATTGTCTGGGAAGCCGCAGCATTGTTCTTGTTCCATTCGCGAAGAAGCCGTGTGCGCTCAATCAGGTAAAGCTTGGAAGTTGAATCCGTCTTGGCAACAGCGTCCAAAAGCGAAGATGCCTTGATGTAGTCGTTCTTGCTCATCAGGATGTCTGCGCGGTAGAGGGTAAAGTTGGTGTTCTCCGGCTCATTCTGAAGAACCCTAAGCACATAGTTTTCCGCCTTGTCCACATTGCCTGTCTTTATAGCAGCCATTGCGCAAATCTTTAAAAGCAGCGAATTCTGTGGGGAAGAGGCAAGCAAAAGCTCCCCCTGGGAAAGTGAGCGGGAATAATTACCCATGTTGTATTGTATGGCGGCTTCAACGGCCTTTAGTTCCACGCAAGAAGATGCACCTTTTTCTGCCTTGGTAAGATATGTTGCCGCAGATTCAGTACTGCCCTTGTTTATCTCCAGAACAGACATAAGGTAGTTTGCAAGAACGGAATCCGGCCTCATTGCAAGGGCTGTGTTCAAATCCTTCTTTGCCTTTGCGTAATAAGACTGCACGTCTGCCCTGGAAAAAATAACCATGGAAGGAAGCAGGGTAGTCAAAAAATCCGTCCGTTCAGTGCTTGAATCATAAATACCGTTTGCTGCACTCTGTAGAATGCGGGAATAGGGGTTGTCCGTCTGGCTTGAAGGAACCTCCCAAGTAACTTTTCTGGAAGGCCATGCAACCTGCATAATCTGCTTGCATACGTTCATCAGGACAATTTCCTTGTCAGAAAGAGTCCCCTTGGAGTTCTTGTATATCAAAGAAGATGCCTGCTGCAAAGAATCCGGCGAACCGTTTTCCACGTAGGCCAAAATCTTCTGGTCTATCGAATAAAAATAGGAGCGGAAAGAGTTGTCCGGCATGGGAATTTGGGTAACAATCTCCTCCCCGCCTTCAGAATCGTCCTTAGAAACAGGAGTCTCCTCTTTGGGTGCGGGAGTGCTCGCGCAAGAGAAAAATAGAAGCGGCAAAATAAGGGCAAGTCCAAGACCAAAGCCAAGTTTTCTTCCAAGGCTAATGCCCAGACTGCCGCCCAGGCTCTTATGATTCATTTGAGTCTTCCCCTTCGATAAGAGAATCATCGTTCATGTAAGGCAAAATCTCGTGGTGCTTTTGCTGAACCACAAACAATATTATAAGCCATATTCCGGCAAAAATCAAAATAATAGGCCACCACATGTAAATAAACTGCCTAAAAGAAGTCTTAAAAATGTGCATGGAAAACAAAAGGAATACAATCCCCATAAAAATCATAAGCACAGCCGGAAAAAGGTAAATCGTGCGTATCCTCTTGTGGTTGTAAAGGCCCGCCGGTATTAGGGCAAGACCGCATATAACGATTATAAGGGGCCAGGTTTCAATAAAACTGAACGGCAGAATGCTAACGTCCATAAGCAGGATGTGAACCCCGCAAAGGAAAAACACAATGCCCAAAAAGACCCAGATGCCCTTTTTAATAAGCGCAAAGGATATATATAGAAGAAAAGCGCCTGCTCCGGTAAGAAAAATGGACTTCCAGCCAAAGGGATCCTGCGTCCTGGAGAATTTTACCGCAAGCAAAAACACTCCGGAAAGCAATATACCTATACCTATGACGAGACCAATATGGTATTTCAATGGCAGCTTAACCTGATTTTTCGGGGCCGTATCTTTCATTCAGTTGTCCTTACTCTACTCCCTATTCCTAGAATACTCCAAGCATACTTAAAAAACAAGTTGGCTGGCAAGGTGTTATAAATTATAACAAATTTTTACCAGTTTTTTTGATGCTAATATTTAGGACGATCCTTTAATAAGCTCTACCATCCCATTCCCTGGCTAATCCGACCG
>JAGCWT010000004.1 GCA_017961705.1 Treponema sp. | reverse complement strand
CTAAAAATTACCTGTAAATTTCTGGTTGAATCTCTTGAAAGTTTCGGGAGTGCATGGATTCGTCCAATTGTCCCGCTGCTTGTCGGTTATTGCGTCTGACATATTCAATTCGTGGACGAATTGAGACCACGCCAACTGCATTTCCCAATAGTCGCTAAACGGCTTGTTTGATTCGGAAAAATACTTTACAGCTTCTGCTTTAGTCATCCTCTTCCTCCTCTTCGTCTTCCTTGAAGTATTGCGGAAAATCCTGCTCTACATCAAACCATAGATAGTCGTTTATGTCAGTGTCGCTCATAGGCTCACCGCAATTACATTCCTCAAGGAACTGCTCGACTTCTTCGCATCCACCTTTTGCCCTAAGCTCATTAAGTCTGTCAAGCCCTCCAGACCATGCGGGAAAGTCTTCCAGACTGCATTCAACTGTGTATGTCATTAAGCTATCTCCTGCAAAGCGTCCATGCAGTCACTAAACACACGGACAACGTTGTTATACTCACGCCTTACGGCTTTGTAAGTCTTCTCGATTCTTTTGACGTCCTTCCAAGAGTTGACCTCGTAGCCGAACTCTGCCACAAAATCGTCAATGGTTCCGACATCATATTTTTGCAGGGTAGCAAGAACATCGTAGGCAGTAGGCTCTCTTTCCATATCTTTGATTGATTGATAAAACCCAACCCTCATAGACTTCCTTGTGTTGCGGTTATAAAATTTGCAGAGATAATAGGAATGATGCTTTCCGTCTGCATCCCATAGTTTTACGCCCGCATAACAAACCGAAAAACGGATGTTGTTCTTTGCCAAGAACTCGATTGCCTTGATTGTGTATTCGCTCATATTACGCCTCCATTGCGTCTTCTATGGTTAGATTCCTTGTATTGATAAAAAGGACAAGTACCTTTTCCCCATTCTTATAAAAGTTGTGTACTGTATCTCCGCTAAGCGTAGACTTTGCAAGCCTCCAGTTCCTGCTGAAAAGCAGCTGGTGTGCCAAGAGAAATTTGCAGCCTTTAAGAACTCCCATAAAGCACCTCCTGTTTAGTGTCTTGGGCATAAAAAAAAAGCCACCCTTGCGGATGACTAAAACAATAGATTTTCAACCTGCTCAACGTATTCGGACGGAATATCCGTCCAGGAAATGTCATACATTTGAACCCTCCTTAAGTACGCAGTAGATGATTGTCACGACACTACAAACCAGAGCACCGACAGCAATAGTTATATTCATAGTAAACCTCCTGTGAAACAATCTTTCACATCTTCAACCTTGGAATTGTAGAAGGCATCCGCCTCTACGTCCGTAAATCCGTTATCTTTGAACACCCTTGCAACGTCCGCAAAGGGCATTTTAAGAACCTGCCAAACATACATTTTTTCCTTCCTTCCAGTCTCATGCGCTGGACAGAACACACGGAAAACCATGCGTTTTGCTTAGGGCATGAAAAAAGCCGCCCTTTCGGACGGCTCAAAAAGCGGGGATGCTTTTACTGCGTTTACTTTGTAAAATCGGACGGGCCAAAGTTCAGGTACTTAGCCTTTACGTTGTCAACGTCTTCCAAGTATATCATGTAGACGTAAAGCATTGGGGCAGGAGACGTTTCTTTTTCCGTCAGGTCATTTACAAAACCGTGAGTTTCACAAACCGCAAGATGCTTCATTTTTTCATCCGGAAACTTTTCCTTGAGCATTCTTTTCATTTCTTCTTCAGAGCTTGCCCAGACGGAACAATCGTAAAGTACCGTACCGTCATTACTGTAAAAATAAGCGTCAAAAGTTTTAACAGTTACCATTTCAGACATAAGAAAACCCCCTATTGATTTTTCCTTTTCATTGAATCCAAAACAAGCCTGGCATAACTGCCATTCTTGATTGCTCGATTTTTCAAAGTGATTGAAAGTTCGTAGCGGTCAACACCCTCTACATTTTCCATCGCCTTCTTGAAATTATCCCACACCGTCTCAATATCGGCAAGTGTCTTTGCCAATTTTACGTCATTAGCCATATAAACCATCCTTCCAGTATTTCATGCACTGGATTAGACACACAAAGCAAAAGCCTTGTATGTCCGTTCAGGGCATAAAAAAAACCGCCCGAACTTGGGCGGCTTGTGATTGCGGAAACTGCCAGATTAGGCAACATTTGCTTCCTTGATTGCAAGGGCTTTAAGTGCGTCAAGTGCCTTGTTGAGAATTGCGGAAACATCGGCGTTATCTGTCTTTGCCAAATCAGCCACCTTGCCGATTATGAGGTCAAGTTCGGAAACACTGGGTTCGGGCAAATCAGCTTCCTTGAGAATACCCGCAATCTGGGCATCAGCTTCCTTTGAAGTTTTTGGCTGAGCAGGCTTTGCAGGTTCGGCGGGTAAAATCTGGATAAGGTCAGGCACGAATTCACGGAAAACAAGGTTAAGCTGACGTGTAGACTTATTCTCGACAACTTCTGCCATGAGCAAACCGTCCTTAAAGGAAAGCTCACCTGTTGAAACCTTGGCATAGAACAAGCGCAGAGCCTGCGACAAATCGGAAGGGCTGAACATATCGGCAGTGGTAAACGTGCCTTTTCCGTTCCATCGACTTGCGACACGTCCAAAGAACTTTTGGAGCGGAATCTGGACACCTTTTGACGCACTGGACATCATTACACCCATCAAAATTGAAACCTTGCGGTTTACCTTAGACGGCATTTTATATTCTTTGGTGCCGTAATCCAAAGCCCTAGTAGAATCACCATACATCTTGTACAAATCTTTTATCTGTGTCATAGGAACACCCCCAAAAATGAAATAAGCCTACCATGCGGTAGACTGTATACCCAACCCATGAATTGAACATGGGAACGGTTGCTAGCCGTCATTGTGCCGTTATGGGTACTATATGCCAGAACCGAATAACTGGCTTGCGGAAGATGCCAGAAAGCGACATCCCGCTGGATAGTCGGTTTTTGTAGCTTTGCGAACATCAACAACAATCTTTTTCTTTTTCATGCGTCCCGCTCTTACTCTATACCAGTACCACCTTGTATTCAGCCGACGCCTGGCATAACCAGACTTCTGGATTTTTTCCTGAGAGCCCTAAACACGCATGAGCCAGAAAAGCCCCATTATGTGTAGTTCGCACCGTTATGTATATTTAAAGAGAACCAATGCCCATGTAGGCATCTAAAACTTGTAACACTGATTGAATGATTAGTGCTTTAATAACACGCTATCAGTACAAGAGTTTGTTTAGCATACACCTTGCTTTTTTTATGGGTGTAATGGCATTTTACCCATTGCCCTAAATGGGGGGCTTGCAACAGCCCGCGCCCTAGATTTCATTAGCTATAGGCTTACTAGTAATATTTTCATGCGGTAATTACGCCCGCCATTTTTTTAACAGGTTTTATCCTGTTGTACTTTTACGCCCGCTAGTACAATCGCGGTTACTACAAAAGGCATTTTTTATACTGATTACCCATTCAGTATCTAGGCTAATCCCTAGGTATAAACACACAAACAAAAAATGCTTATGTGTTCAATCTAAAGATTAAAACTAAGCGTTATAACATTCATTCAAACGCTTAAACAATCCCTTCTGATATTTAGGGCTTACATTGTTTGCAACGTCTAAATCGCTCCATTCATTGTTAATAAGCATCTGGACTTTTACTGTTATATACTCGCTATTAAATGTCTTTTCATTCTTTACTATTGCAATGCCTTTATATGTTTCGTTTTCAAAAAGTTTAATTTCTTTCATGGTCTTTAATCTCCATTCTGTTAGACTCTTAAAGGCTTGTCTTTGCCTTTTCCTTTTGGCTTGCTATCGCTTGCCCTATGTCTATATACTACTACACATATAATTTTTAATCAACAGTTAAAAATAATTATTTACGGTATGCCCCCCGGAGGGGAGAAAATCCGGGGATCTAGGGGCTTATCCCTGAGAACATTTTTTCAGATTTTCGGCCAAAAAACTTTAGTATGGCTGAAGGAAACTTTAGTATTTGTAAAGAATATGTAATATAAGAAGGGATTGTATGTAATATAAGGTGAAATTTATAGATGATGGGTGGTATAAAATAAGTGCAAAATATGTGGTAAAATATAGACGGGTTGTTTAATGGTATTTCACATAAGAAGGAAGTGTATTTATATTGTATTGTGTTAGCAAAGTATGTTTTATAATATAAGTTTTCTGTTAGATAATACATTAATAGATAATATTTTGTATTATTATTGACTGGAGATTTGTATTACTGTATTCTGGGATTAGAGATGTTTTGTTATGGGGGTTTGTTTTATAAAAATATAAACTTTTTTATAATATTATATACATTTTTCTTGCTTTTTATAAATAAAAGTGTTATCTTATATATAAGAGGTTGTTATGAATAAAGAAGAGTACAAAGATTTGATTAGCTTCACTCCCTTAAAGGTTCTTTTGACTGAAAGGAAGATAAAGAGGCAAGACTTGGCAGACAAGGTGGGTGTAGGCGTCTATGTGATAGACAATTACACTGGGGGAAGGGCTTTTCCTGATACTGAAAAACTGGCAAAGATATGTGCTGTTCTTCAATGCTCTGTAAATGAAGTTGTTGAATTCACAGGATATGAAGTGAAGGAAAAGTATAAAGGCCACTGGGATAAGTATGTAGAGCCCAGGTGGAACGGGCTTACCTACGAACCTTTAAGGAGGCTTTTTAAGGGGACTTATGGCAATGACTGGAAGAAAAAGATGACGGAATTTTACGACATAATTCCCCGGCAGGAACGCACTGACAAAGAAATCGAAAGGGAAAAGAAAATGAGGCAGGCAAGACTTGCTTCTATACAAGAAGCAAAGGATAAAGGCGAATATAAAGGGTCTCCCTGTATGTATAAAAGCTATGGCAAGGGGTTAATGCGAGAACACCGCATGAGTATCGCTTCTGACGAGCCTATTCCCCTTCCCCGTCTCTACGACATCTGTAAGGCCCTTCACTGTACTCCCGACTGGGTTATGACGTACAACTAGGAAACAAAACGATAAATGAGAGGTGCATTATGAATTACGAAGAAAGAAAGGAAAACATCGCTGTATGCGATGACGTTGGGCTTATGAAGCAGATTTTTCTGCAGAACAGGAAGACTGAGAAGGTTTTCTCGGAGGAAGTCTGCTCTGACGCTGCGAAGAAGGGCTACAGGCTCGTCGAGCGCATGGAGCTTTACAACAACAGGATAGCCCTGTACACGATAGTCGCAAGGTTTGAGGATTCTAAGGGCAACAATGCGTTCGTAGCGTCTGACGACGCTGGAATAAAGTTCTGGAACAAGGGTTCCTATGAAGTCTGCAAGGGCCTGTTTGACAAGACGCTTGCAGAGGCAAGGAGCTTCTGGGGTACTGCAGACGGCCATCCTGCCAATGACGCGGTTTCGGAAAAATTCGGCGTGTTCCTGAAGGAAAAGGGTGCGGGAATCTAGGGCTGGATTCCCTTGAGGAAGCTCTCTATGAGGGCCTTGTTTATGCCTGAATTCGAGTTGTAGAAGTTGTTGGCTACGGTAAGGTAGTTCACCGGCATCCTGCCGTCAGCCTGCACCTTCGTCCGTATTACGGTGTCAACCTCCGTGATGAGGTCGGCCATTTCCTTCTTGATCTTGGAATATTCCCTGTACATTACGAGGGTTGAGTACATTATGCCCTCTGCAAAGTCCGCGAGCCCCGTGCAGGCATCGTGCAGCCCCTTGTAGGGCGCAAGGAATTCGTACCAGTTTATGCTTATGAACTCCTTGAATATGTCCGCTATGCGGCCGTAGTTTATCTTTGCAAGGTCCCTGAGCTCCTCGTCAGTCTTGTCGAACAGGTGGTTCTTTTCGTAGATTGTCATCGCGAAGGCGAACAGCCTTGCGCGCACCAGCTCCATGAGCATCGGGAAGATTGATACCGTCATCTCCCTTGCAACGGTGTTCGTCTTCTTCAGCTGCGGGATGTACTCTCCGGTAAGGCGGTTTATGTACTGCTGGAGGTGCATGTTCGTCGTCCACTTTGCCTTGTCGTGAAGGTCCTTCTTTGCCTCAGTGAGCTCCTCGTTCAGCTTGTACTTGAAGTCGGCGTACTCGGTGACGACCTTGACTATGCTTGCGTTCCTGGACGACAGGTTTATCTCCTTGTCCCCCGCCTTTATTGAAAGGCCGTTGACCTTTACTATCTTGTAAAGGATGAGCCCGATTGCGGTGGAGAGTATTGCCACGATGAGGGTAAGGAACACCCATCCGTAGACGGGGAGTTTAGAGAGAGTTTCCATAGATTGCCGCCTCCAGTTTTATTTCCTGCAGCAATGTTACCCGTTCAGATTTTTTTTAGGAATTTTCGAGCAATTTTTTGATTATCCTCCGGGAAAGCCTCCAGATGGCGAGCTTCTCCCCTTTTCTGAGGGCACTTTTCGTCTTCTGGTAGGAAAGCCAGTCGGCTATGGTTCCGGCCAGTCTGACCCTTTCAAACCTCCTGTGCAGCTCAGCCTCCGCCACCCTCACCCTGGCAATGGCCTCGTGCATGTGCAGTGGTTCGTCCCAGAGTATTATGTCAAATTTTTCAAGGCACTTAAGCTCTTCCGGCTTGAAATATTCAGCAGGAATAAACCTGATTAGGCCTGTACTGGTCACATCGCAAATCTTTCTGGTCGGGTGGAAGAAATGGAGTTCTTTGAACGGATGTTCTCCGATTATAGCCATCAATTCGTCAAATTTGTACTTGCACGAAACTCCGTTTTGTGCTACGTACAAAACGGCTTTGCCTTTGGCCATTTGGTGTATTGCATACCTGTCCATGACGTAAGATTTTCCGGTCGCTCTTGCCCCTGTAAGGACAAGAAAACGTCTCTTTGAGT
>JAGCWT010000101.1 GCA_017961705.1 Treponema sp. | reverse complement strand
AGCAGGCCATTCAGAAAGAAGCTGAACGCTGTGGCCAGTTCTACGTAAATAACCACTGGCTTGGCGGTACACTCACAAACTTTGGAACAATCAAGAAATCTCTCTTGCGCCTCAAGAAAATCGAAAAGATGGAAGTTGACGGCACATTTGACAACCTGACAAAGAAGGAAGTTGCAAACCTCCTCAAAGAAAAGGAAAAGCTCCAGAAGAACTACGGTGGAATCAAAGAAATGAAGGAACTGCCGGGAGCAATCTTCATCATCGACACTCACAAAGAGCAGATTGCAGTTGCAGAAGCACGCCGCATGGGTATCCCGATTGTTGCTATCGTAGACACAAACTGCAATCCAGAGGGCATTAACTTCCCTATTCCTGGCAACGATGACGCAATCCGCGCAATCAGCCTCTTTACTTCAATCATTGCAAACGCAGTTCTTGAAGCAGACAACGAACAGGGACTCAAGATCATCGAAACTCTTGGCGACTACGATGACGTAACAACGGATGCTTCTACAAAGAAGGAAGACGAAGAAATCGTTGACTACTCTAACTATACTCCTACAGAAGTAAAGGAAGAGGATGCAGAAGCTGACCGCCGTGAAGAGGAAAGCCTCATCGACGAAGACAAAGCATACGAAAAATAATTGGAGTTAATAACATGGCTATTACAGCTACACAGGTAAAAGAATTGCGCGAACAGACAGGCGCAGGTATGATGGACTGCAAAAAGGCCCTTACCGAAACAAACGGTGACTTTGACGCAGCCGCAAAACTTTTGAAGGAAAAAGGTCTCGCTGCAGTAGCAAAGAGAGCTGAGCGCGTAACAAGTGAAGGCCGCATTTTCATCCGCCAGAACGGAAACAAAATCGCTGTTGTTGAGCTTGTATGCGAAACAGACTTTGTTGCAAACAACGCAGATTTCATTTCCAGCGGTGAAAAGATCCTTGACATGGTATTCGAAAAGGGTTATACAGAAGCAAACAAAGAGCTTTCTGACGTACTTCTTGACTTTGCAACACGCACACGCGAGAATATGTCTTTGAACAAGGTTCAGATTATTGAAGTTCCGGAAGGCGCTTCAAGCGGAATCTACGTTCACTCAAACTTCAAGCAGGCTGCTGTTGTTATCGTTAAGGGCTCTACAGATGACAAGGTAAAGGAATTTGCAAAGGACTGCTGCATGCACCTCGTTGCATTTACACCTGCCTACATCAAGCAGACAGACGTTCCGCAGAGCTACATTGACGAGCAGAAAGACATCTTTAAGAAGCAGATGGAACAGGATCCAAAGATGGCTTCCAAGCCAGAAAATGTCCGTGAAGGAATCCTTCAGGGAAAGATCAACAAGCATCTTGCTGAAGTATGCTTCGTAGACCAGATGTTCGTTAAGGATGACAAAAAGTCTGTAAACGCAAAACTTGCTGAAATTGGAAAGGAAGTTGGAGCCAGCCTCGAATTTGGCGACATCAGCCTTCTTGTTTTGGGAAAATAAATTTTTAATCTTAGGCGGTCTGTGTTAATTAAGCAGGCCGCCACTATTTTTACGGAGGAATATTTATGGCCGGCGATAATGAAGCAAAAATGGAAAAAACCGTCAATTCTTTGAAGGAAGAATACAATACAATCCGCACAGGAAGAGCTAGCGCCTCTATTTTTGACAAAGTGCGCGTTGACTATTACGGCACACCAACACCTTTAAGCCAGGTCGGTACAATTTCCATACCGGAAGCACGCCTTGTGGTTGTTTCTCCGTTTGACAAGAGCCTTATTTCTGCAATAGAAAAGGCAATTCAGACAGCAGACTTGGGTCTTAACCCAAGCAACGACGGTAAGGTTATCCGCATTGCAATTCCTCCGCTAACAGCAGACCGCCGCAAAGAGCTTGTAAAGCAGGCAAAGAACACTGCAGAAAACTACCGCACAACAATCCGCAACATCCGCCGCGACGGAAATGACGCTCTTAAAAAGCAGCAGAAAGGCGGAGAACTTACGGAAGACCAGCTTAAGACAGAAACAGACAAGCTGCAGAAGCTTACTGACAAATATATAGAAGAAATCAACAAAGTCTACGAAGCAAAAGAAAAAGAAATTATGGAATAATAACCGTGGACATTGAGATTAACAAAAGTCCAGAAGCCCTTCCCGTTCATATAGGAATAATCATGGACGGAAACGGGCGCTGGGCAAAGCAAAGAGGTCAGATACGCACTGCCGGTCACGAAGAAGGCTTAAAGCGTGCAAAGGAAATTGCAAAGGCTGCGTCTGACCTTGGCATAAAATACGTTACCCTCTATGCTTTTTCTACGGAAAACTGGAAGCGTGCCAAGTCGGAAGTCGGATTCCTTATGAATTTGATTCACACGCATCTTCTTAAGGAACTTAAATTTTACAAAGAAAACAGCATAAGAGTCCGTCTTTTGGGAGATATTACAGGTCTTCCGTCAATCATTCAAAAAGATATTCTCGAAACCGAAGAAGATACAAAAGATTTTAAGGGTCTTACCATTTGTCTTGCCATTAATTACGGCGGCAGGGACGAAATTGTCCGCAGCATAAAAAAGATAATCAGTGAAGGAATTCCTGAGCAGGAAATTAACGAGGGCATGGTTTCGACCCATTTTGACTTTCCCGAGCTGCCTGATGTTGACCTTCTTATTAGGACTGGCGGTGAGCAGCGGATAAGCAATTTTTTAATATGGCAGGCATCTTATGCAGAATTTTTGTTTACAAAAACACTTTGGCCGGATTATAATAAAGAAGAATTTTATAATAATATCGCTGAGTTCCAAAAAAGGACTAGGCGTTTTGGGGCGGTGCCTGTATGAGTAGCATAAAAAAAATAATTCCAAGACTCGGTATTTTTTTTATAGGTTTGCCCTTGTTGCTTGCCATTATACTTTTGCCGTGGGGAAACCATCTGCCAATGCATTTGTTGATTGTGGTTGTATCTGCTTTGGCTGCCAGCGAAGTATACAATATGTTCCTTGCAAAGACTAAGTTGCAGCCCAAGTGGTTTATTATACTGCTTAACCTTTTTATAACGGTTGTTGCGTCTTTGACCAAGCTGTTTCCTTTCCTTTTTGGCAGGAACTTTCCTGTTGGTGAGGAAATTATTTCTTACACATTCATTTCCGCCATGCTGATAATTCTTATGGTGGAAGTGTTCTTTGCTGATTCCTTTGAAAATTCCCTAGGAAGAATTTCTGCATCCATATTCATCCTGCTTTACACGGCCTATCTTATAACTTTTGTTTCCAGAATGACCACTTTTTCTAAGGGTGGAAAGGATGTTTCTTCCCAGATTATAGCTGAATTCCTTCTGATGGTTTGCTTTTGCGACAGTTTTGCATGGTTTTTTGGCGTATTGTTCGGAAAAAACAACAAGGGCTTTGTAAAGGCAAGTCCAAACAAGAGCGTAGCAGGTTTTCTTGGCGGAATTGCAGGCTCCATTGGTGCTGGAATACTGGGCTATTACCTGTGGCCGGAGATTTTTGCGGGTTCAATCGGCAAAATCATTTTTACCGGCATCATAATGGCTTTTACCTCTATCATTGGCGATTTGACTGAATCCGTTATGAAACGCTCTGCAGGCATAAAGAATTCCGGTAACCTTATACCAGGGCGCGGTGGTGTTCTGGATTCCATGGACTCAATACTTATGTCTGCCCCGCTTTACTATATGCTGATTTCCATTTTTTACGGACCGCTATGAAAAAAAGAATACTTGTTCTTGGTTGCACCGGCTCAATAGGAAGCCAAACTTTGGACATTGCCCGCAAGATGAAAGATGATTTTGAGATTGCAGGGCTTTGCGTTGGTAAAAATCAAAAAAAACTGGATGAGCTTTGTGCTGAATTCAATTGTCCTGGAAGTGTTTTTGAAAAGGACGGAATTGCAGGAATTGAAAGGCTTGTAAAAGAATGCAATGCAGATATTGCCGTAAACGGAATTGCAGGTGCGGCAGGTCTTGAACCGTCGGTTCTTGTGCTAAAGAGCGGCATGGATCTGGCCCTTGCAAACAAGGAAACCGTTGTAATGGCATGGCCCTTGGTTCAGGAAGTGGCTAAAAAATCCGGAGCAAAAATTGTTCCCGTTGATTCAGAGCACAGCGCAATATTTAATCTTATACAGTTTGCTGGTTTTGAAAAGATAAGCGAGCTTGTAATAACTGCAAGCGGAGGCCCTTTCCGTTCCTATACAAAGGAACAGCTTAAAAACGTTACCCTTGAGCAGGCCCTTGCCCACCCAACCTGGAATATGGGGCCAAAAATCACTGTTGACAGCGCGACTCTTGCAAACAAGGGACTTGAGGTGATAGAGGCAGCGCGGCTTTTTGGCCTTGACACATCAAAAATAAAGGTTGTAGTTCATCCCCAGAGCCTTATACATTCGCTTGTGCGCACAAAAGACGGAATGCTTTATGCCCAGATAAGCAACCCGGACATGAGGCACCCAATTCTTGACGCACTTACCTTTCCTGAATACAAGGAAAACTATCTTGAGCCGTTTGACCTTGCCGGCCACGACATGACTTTTATGGCTCCTCGAATGGATGACTTTCCACTGCTTTCTTTGGCCTATGAATGTGCAAAAAAAGGAAAATCCTATACAATAGCCTTTAATGCGGCAAACGAAATTGCAGCCCACGCCTTCCTTGACAAAAAATGCGGATTTTTGGACATAGGCGCAATCGTTGAGCAGACTTTGCAGAGTGACTGGTCTGAAGAGCCTTCTTCTCTGGAAACTGTCTACCGGAAGGATGCAGAAGTCCGTGAAGTGGCAAAAAAGATTCTTGAGGAAAATTTGCGGAGGAAGCTTTAGATGACTATTGTTTATGGAATTTTGGGTCTTGGCTTTCTTGTCTTTTTTCATGAGCTGGGACATTTCCTTGCGGCCCGGCTTTTCGGGGTAAAGGTTGAGGCTTTTTCCATAGGCATGGGACCGGTTCTCCTTCACCGCGGTTACAAAGGTACCGACTACAGGATTTCTCTTATTCCCCTTGGCGGATATTGTGCAATGAAGGGAGAAAACGACTGGCGCACTGCTTTGGAAGAGAATAAAAGTGTAATCGAAGGGGAAAAGGATTCATTTTACGGAATTCATCCCTTAAAAAGGCTTCTTATAGCTTTTGCAGGGCCATTTTTTAACTTTGTCTTTGTTTTTATTGCTTTTTTTGTGATAGCTCTTATTGGCTACAAGTATTATGATGCCGGAACTACCGTTAAGATGGCAGATGAAGTTTACGAAAATATTTCGTCTCCTGCTCACGAGGCTGGAATGCGTTCCGGAGACACAATCATAGCACTTGACGGTAACAAGGTTGAATATTATGCAGAAATTTTTGAATACATTGCATTGAATGCGGACAAAGACATTGCCATAACTTTTCTTAGAGACGGCAATACTATGGAGCTAACTGTCCATTCGGTTCTGGACAAAGACACCGGGGCTGGAAAAATAGGAATTGCGCCCACTGAATTTAACAAGGAAAGGAAGTATGGCCCCTACCCGTTTTTTGCGGCTGCCGGTCAAGGTGTGTACAAGACTTTTAACGAGCTTTATGTTACCGTAAAGAGTATAGGCGTTTTGTTCAGCGGCGTAAAAATAACAAAAGTAGTTGCCGGACCCGTCCGTATGACGACAATGATTGGAGGTGCGGTAAAGGCAGGCTTTAAGGAAGGACTTGGTTTTGGCGTTGTTAGCACATTGGAATTCCTTGCGCTTATAAGCATCTCCCTTTTCATCACCAACCTTTTGCCCATCCCCATTCTTGACGGCGGACTTATTCTTTTTGCCTTTATTGAGTGCGTATTCAGGCGCAAAATGCATCCAAAAGTTCTTTATTACATACAATTCATAGGAATAGCCTTTATAGCCTTGCTCTTGGTTATTGCAATAGCGAGCGATTTTCGTTATTTTATAGGTAAGGAAGGAAAGTTATGAAACCGTTTTTCAAATGTATAATGATGATTGTTTTTGCATCTGCAGGAATTTCTTTGTTTGCAAAGGGAAACTGGGGTGCCGACCGCACAAAAACCTATGCTTTTGAAACTGGTCATACTGGGAATGTTACAGGCATTATTGCAGACACAAATGGAAAGGCATTTTTTTCATGCGGAAAAGACGGCTCTGTAATAAAGTGGTCAGAAAACGGAGGCTGCGAAAAGTACCAGCTTTCTTCTTATGAAATAACGGGAATTGCAAAAAATCCTGCCGGAACTGATTTTGTAGTTGCGGAAACAGACGGAAACGATATTAATGCCATTACCGTCTTTGACTGGGGAACTCTTACCAAGAAGTTTTCAAAGCGCTTCTCAGAAAAAATCACTGGAATTGCATATTCACAGCGCGGAAAGTATTTGTTTGTCTCTTCACAGGGCGTTAGCAGCTACTATATCCTTGACGCAAAGACAGGCCTTGTCCTTAAGCAGATTGGCGACATCTCCAGCCCCATTTCGCTTGCAAAGACCGGTGCATCGGAAAAGAGCGCGGTATTCTATCTTCCTGCAGGCAAGCTTGTTTACTACAACCTGGTGAATTTTGGCAGGTTCAAGAGGATTGATACAGAGGCTTCACTTAACCAGCCTACTCTCCTGAACCAGAACAAGTATCTTGCTGCGGAAAAGAACGGTTTTATATATATAATAGACGCTATGACCGGAAAGTCTGTAAACAGGACTGCCGCTAAGCTTCCAATAATCCTTGCTTGCGAGGAAAGTGACACTGTACTTTATTATATAGAAAAAGACGGCAAGTCTGGCACTTACCTTAAGTCCATAAATGTTGAGGATTCATTTAAGACGGAAACAATCGGACAGATAGAGCTTAAAAACGAAAGCGAAGTTATCCGTTGTGCGGCAAAGGTTTCTGATGCTTTT
>JAGCWT010000100.1 GCA_017961705.1 Treponema sp. | reverse complement strand
AGCTCGCCGTTGGAGTGCGTCACAAGCTCAATCTTCACGCCGCGCCCGCGCTTCGCGAGCATGTCAAGCGTCGTCACGCCAACGTAGGGGTCAATTACAATCAACTCCTTCTTCGCCCGCCGAATGAACTTGATCAAAAGCGACTTCGCATCCCAGAACTCTCCTTGATAAAAGATTTGCGACAGGGGAATATCCTCAGCGCTCATCTTTGCATGTATCTCTTCAAACCGCCTTTCGTTTTTCGCCTGATCCTCAATTTGCCGTCGTTCGTTTGCCTCAACTCTCGAGGCTAGTGCCGCAATAGCTGGCGCGGAAGATGAAAGCACCCGTCGCATAAGCACAAAGGCTTTCATTATCCTTATGCTTTCTCGAATCGCTGTATCGCTCTTCAGAACTGTGGACAACATTGCTACGCCTTGTTCTGTAAACGCATACATACGAGATGGCGAGTGCTTCATCATTCTGAACCTATCGCAATTTGCGATAAGTTCCTTCATCTCCAAATCAGACAGCTGAAACATGAATTCCGCCGGGAAGCGGGCAATGTTACGCTTAACGGCCTCATTCAACCTACCTGTCATCACATGGTAAAGCGACGCCAAATCACGATCGAGCATAACCGCCTGTCCGCGCAACTCGCAAATGAGAGGCCGTGCGTCGCTGATCTCCACTTCGGTATTGATCGTCACAATTTCTCTCATGCCGCCTCCTTCAAGTCACATCTCATTTTCAAGACGCACGTCCAACAGAACGGTCTCGTTTGGCTGATACACGACAATCTGATTCTCGCCAGCGTTCATTCAGCACTGCCTTTCATGCGTGTATTATACCATTTTCACCTTTCGCAGTTTTCCACTCCACCCTTTGCCCGAAAGCGTGCGCAGTGGACGACTGTGCCTTGGATGGTGGCTTATACCCACGGTAGATGGTTTTAATGCCGACGAACTTCGCGTATGGGACAAACAAAACCAACATCACCAAAAGCAATATGAGGTAGTGTTTGATTCGTCTGTAACCCATAAGCACCATCAGATAAAGCGTCCACAGGAACAGATTGAGGAACGGGCAGATCATGTGCGCCCCTCCCATCTTCTCACCCTTCCAAGGCAAGGGCCATCCATAGTCGAATCTCGGTCTATCCCAACCCCATGGAGACTTATAACTCCAAACCGGGGTTTGCAAAGTGAAGATTACAATGACCACAGGAAGAACAACAAGAGCGACAACCCTAAGAACCTTGAGAAGAGTACCCGCCTTGGTTTCAGACCGGAGTAGGACGCGGCGGAAATACTCACAAGAAACAGCCAACGCACCCAGAGCGACAAACACTAGCGGCGTGATAACCCGCTGGGCTATAAGCTGACCCTCAACGCTCAATCCAAAGTTCTTAAGGGTCAACGACCATGCAAAGATGATATAGAATAGGAGAATTGTATGACTACTCAAGTTGCAGTAAAAAATATAACGGAAGAACAAATGGCCAAGAAAGCCAAGCTAAAGGGGATTATTTCCAACTTTGGACCTCTGTTTGGCTTTGTAGGCATTGTGCTGCTCTTTTCCATCTTGACCGGCGGAAAAATTGTTCAGCCAAAGAATCTTAGCCTTATGCTAAGCCAGGTCTTTGTACTGATGACCTGTTGCTGCGGCGTCTTCCTTATAATGACGGTTGGCGGCCTTGACTTTTCGCAGGGGTCTGTTCTGGGACTTTCTTCAATAATATTCTGCTGGGTTTCCATGTACAGCATTCCCCTTGCCATAATTGCATCGGTTGCTTCTGGTGCCGTGATGGGGGCCTTTAACGGATTTTTCCACGTGCGCTTTAAGATTGCGTCTTTTATCGTAACCATGTGTTCCCAGTATTTCTTTAGGGGGCTTTGCAAGTACATTACTACGGCAGGACCTGTTCCCGCAAGCTACAACGTGCTTTCCCTTGACCAGACATGGTTCAAGTTTGTGCTGATGGGAATTGTCCTAGTGGTTGTCTTCTTCCTCTGGCATTACACCCGTCTTGGCGTAGACCTTAGGGCAATTGGTGCCGGTGAAACTGCCGCCCGCTTTTCCGGCTGCAAACCAGACCTTACAAAATTCATGGTCTATGTTTCCGCTGGTGCAATTACGGGATTTGCTTCCTTTATAAACGTAGTCCATGTTGGTGCAATTACTGGAACCGCAGGCCGCCAGCTTGAAACCCAGATTCTTATAGCCTTGGTTTTGGGTGGCATGCCAATTTCTGGTGGAGCAAGGGCACGTTTTTCCAACATCATCTTGGGAACGCTTACCTATTGTGTTCTTGAAAAATCGCTTCCGATGGTATTCCCTGTTGCCGCAACCCAGCAGCTTGTAAAGGGAATAATCTTCCTGATTGTAGTGGCTTTGACAATAGACCACGAATCGCTAAAAGTAATAAAATAATTCTTTGGGCAGTTCCAATGGATTCCTCCTTTCCGGAACTGCCCCTTTTTTACTTGTGATACATATAAAATGAATGCATGTCGGCTTTTAGGCTTTTTAGGCTGTAATCTGTAAAAATATTGGCCCCTGTCTTTTTACCCTTGATGTATAATTCGTATTCATCGTTTTTAACGGATATTTTTTCGTCGCCGTCAAGTTGAATAAAGTTTTTGCTTGCACTTGCGTCAAAAGCCCTTATTGCTGTAACCGGTAATCCGCTTCCGTAAGTTAGCTCCAAGACGTAGTATCTGTTCTTGTCCCTCTTTTGCAAAAGGTAATGGCTTGTAACAATAAAATCTGTGGCAGAGTTATTTTTTGCAGTAGGCGGGGGATTTAGAAAGGCTTCGTAGATTCCAAAAACGGCCTCTATTGTTCCTGAACAGTCGTTTAAAAGTTCGTACATTTCTGAACTTCCGCTTTGGCAAATAGTCTTTCCGTTTGTTATAAGATAAAGGTATTGTGTGTCGTAATAAACATTAAGTTTGTATGCTTTGCAAGGGGAGGGGAAGTCTTTTGCTTCCAGCTTTTTGGAAACTTCAAGCTTGTCCAAGAGGGCATTTCTTTGTTCTTTGTTTAGGACAAGAGCGATTTCTCTTTGCTCGTCCACTATTGTAATTACGCTTTCTTCGTTTTTTATCCTGTTTAGTTCAAGGTAATCTGTTTGGGGATTTGTTTCTTTTGCAGAGGCAGAAAAAATCATTGCAAGGAGGGGTAAAAAGAGGCAAATTTTTCTTTTATTACACATATTTGTTTTCCTATAAGAGGGTAAACCTACTTTTTTGTCTTTGGGATTCCAATGCCAGTAAAAAAAGCGGACACGGCCGGGATTGGAGTGGCGGCGAAAGCCGTTGCGAAGCAATGGAGCGGGTAGGGCCCCGCGGAACCACGGAAAGCCCTTTGCAGAAAAAATTGCCGCAAGAAATCCACTGCTTCAAAATGGTTCTGCTAGAAATTTCCCTGTTCACGGCGGGCGTTCTGAATTGTGTAGTAGGTGTCTACAACGCGCTTCATGTCGTTGATGTTCTTTACAAGCATCTGGTGCTGTGGCTCGTAGATTTCAACTTTTCCGCGGGCGCTCATCTTGTTCATCTCGTCACGGGCATCGTCAAGCGAAATTCCTGCCCAGTGGGCAATGTCGTTTACCGTAAGGTTGAATTTGCGCTTTGATGTGTCCTGGTCTGCTTCTGAAAGCGGTGTCATCTCGTCGTACATAAGGAAAATGTCGCTGATGCGCGCCTGAATGTCCTTTATTACGAGAATCTTTGTGCGCCTCTTCTGGTCGTATATGCGCTTGCAGAAAAGCTTAAGAAGGATCATTGCAATCTGGGGGTTGCCGGTAACAAGCACGCGGAAGTTTTCCTTGTTGAATTCAAGGCAGCGGACTTCTCCCTTTGCAATACAGGTTGCGCTTCTTGGGGAGTCGTCAAGGATTGCCATTTCGCCAAAGAATTCACCGGGGCTTACAATGTCTATGTGCTTTAGGGAACCGCTTATAAGTTTTTCCAGCTGAACCTGCCCCGACTGGACAAGGTAGAAGCTTTCTCCGGGTTCGTATTCGCAGATGATTACGTCACCGTCTGTATAGGTTTTTGAAAAGCGCTCGAACATTGGAAGGTCAAACTGCTTTAGAGCGTTTTCTTTTTTGTGCTTAAAGGGTTCTTCTTCCCTTGAGCCCCTGCCCGAAGATGCGTTTTTGCGTCCCTTTTCGCGCTTGGCAAGATCCAGTATTTTGGAAACTTGAGTCTTGTTTGCGTCGTAGGGGTAGCGTTCAAGGACTTTTTCGCAGACCTGTTCGCATGCGTTGTAGATTTCTTCGTCCAGGAATGCTTGTGCAACCTGAATCATTCCCTTGTCTGACGGAACAAGTATGTCGTTGTTGTTAAGAAGGAGCTCCGTGCGGTAGTGAAGGTCGCGCAGGTTGCGGCTGAATACGCGCAGCATCTTTAGCATGACCGTCTGGTTGGGGCTAAAAATCTTTTCAAATTCAGCGGGAGTCATCTGAACTACCACTGAATCCGCCATTACCGTGGCTGTTTCCTGTCTTGGAACGCGGGCAAGCGAACTTTTTACGCCAAAAAATTCTCCTATTGCAAGCTTTTCGTTAATAACCTTGCCTGTCTCAAAATCTGTTGAAACCAATATAACGTAACCGGACTGGAGGATAAAAATACGGTCATCCTTGTCCCCTTCAACAAAAATCATTGAATTCTTTGGGTAGTTAATAATTTTTGGCATTCAAACACTCCGCTCTTGGGCAGCACAGCCACCACCAATCTTAAGCTAAATTATAACATACTATTTTGAAAAAAGCACATAAAAGCTCAATTTTTATGAAATATTTTTTCTTATACAGAGCAACTGGAAGTCAGTTTTGGGCGCAGCGGAAGGAAAATTCGGCTGAAAACCGCATTGGAGCGGAACGAGTGCAACGAGTTTAATTTCCTATTCCGCGACACCGCGGTTTTCAGCCGAATTTGCCTGGGAGCGGAGCCCAAAACTGATTTCCTTGTCGCGCCAGCATTGCCTCTACACTATTATTTGCATAAGTGATAGTATGTTTAAGAAATGATAGACTTACACACACATTCCACAGCTTCTGACGGAACTTTTTCCCCTGCCGAGCTTGTGCGCTATGCAAAAGAAAAAGGTATTTGCGCCCTTGCCCTTACCGACCACGACACTACGGACGGCCTCTTGGAAGCCCAGGCAGAAGCCCTTAAGGCCGGGATTGAATTTGTTCCCGGAATTGAGCTTACCGTCCAGTGGCCAACTGGAGAATTCCACCTTTTGGGGCTGGGTTTGCGCCATAAATCAGCGGAACTTACCAGAGCCACAGACTTTTTGAAGGGTGAACGCAACAGGCGCAACATGAAAATGGCAGAAAAGCTTAGGGAAATGGGCGTAGAGATTACCTACGAGGAAGTTTACGAAAGGTTCAAGACAAAAAACATAGGAAGACCCCATTTTGCAAGCTACATGGCAGAAAAAGGAATCGTAAAGCAGCGTCAGGTTGCCTTTGACAAGTATTTTGCAAAAGGAAGACCCTGCTACGTGGACAGGGAAGGCCTAGACTTGGAGGTTGCGGTAGACGCCATAAAAACCAGCGGCGGCATTCCAGTGCAGGCACATCCGCTTTCCATGTACGTTTCCTGGGGAAAAATGGATTCCACAATGGAAATGATCCGCGACAAGGGCGTAATGGGGCTTGAAGCTTGGCATCCCGGAGTGCGCATTTCCGAAGCAGAAAGGCTTGAAGAACTGGGAAAGACTTTGGGCATGGTTGTTACCGCAGGAAGCGACTTTCACGGCGAAAAACTCCGCGCAGACAGACACATTGGATTTGCGGCCGGAAAGCTAAAGATTCAAGACAGATTCTGGCTAGAAAACCTAAAGCCGGCCCTGCAAAAGATACACGGCGGTGACTCAATGGAGTACAGCGGTTAAAACTGGTGAAAACCAGCAAAAACTTGCGGCTAGACTTTGTCGCTTGAACTTTGGGGAGAGCTAAAACAGTTGAAAAAAGAGATATTGTTCGGGTTGGTATGTGTCTCTGCAATGCTTGCCATAAAATTTTGTTCAATCTGCAACTTCTTGGCCACTTGCGAGGCAAAATGGGCTTTAACCTTTGTAAACAGGACGAATCTTGAAAATCCAGAACTTAAGGTAAGAATAGACGGCCACTACATCACCGTAAAATCAGGACAAAATGCCTTTTGGGGACCGTACGACGATGTGGAAAAGATAAAAACTCCCAGGGGAACCCACGCGGTGGTAACGGATTTGAGCAATAGCCAGACTTGGTTGAGCATAATCCTTTGCCCCGAAGATGAGCCACCCCTTCCAAAAATGCTTGTTGTGAGCACGGAAAAGGCATATTTATGGAAGCATGACGCAGGACGCTACACAGGAGAGGTGTCTTTTGCCCTGCTTCCGAGGGGAACAAAAGTACGTCCTCTAAAGCGGGGCTCTATTTTTACTGCTTCCGTTAAGCCCCGTAGCAAAGAAGAGGATTTTCCCAACTGGGTAACAGATGAAGCCTTGGATGACTATGTTTGCATCCCATGGGTAAAAGTTGAAATTCCAAAAGAAGCGCGAAAAAAATGGGGGCTTCCGCGCACTGCATGGCTTTTTGGCGGAGACCTTTCTGAAGTAAATGAAGTCAAAGAAAAATAAAAAAGGCACCCCTGAAAACCAGAAGTGCCCTGTTTGCATCAAATTTGCCTAATGCGAGGCTTATTTTCCGTTCTTGATTGTCATGATACCGCCAATGATAAGGCAGTTCTTTGCAAGAACGAGCAGCCAGTGAAGTGCCTTAACACCGCTGAGTTCGCCAATAATACCAATGAGAGTAACAACCGTTACCACAATCCAGACGATGAGCGTTACGATTTTAACAACGTCATCAACCTTACCAAAGTCAATACCCAGTGCCTTGATAAAGAACATAACCGCGCAGACAATCAGAAGGGCTGCAATAACGTAATCCATTACGCGTGCGCCACCCTTGAAGAAGCTTGTTACGCCCTGAATTTCATCGCTGGAAATAGACTTTCCAACTCCGAAGAGGCAGAGGCCTGTGATGAAGAGGTAGATTGCCAATGCAATCTGGATAATGAAGATACCGAAAGTTCTTCTCTGTGTTGCCATAAAAAACTCCATTTCCGTCTCAGACGGATTTTTTGTTTGTATGCGCCTTTATACAAAAGCGCCCGGCAGCTAAAGCCACCGATGATATTTAAATTATAGCACAAGTGTTTTGTTTTTCAAGAATTTTTTTTCTTCCTTAATACAGATGTTTTTTTTCAAGGGCACTCCCTTGAAAACAATAAATTTATTTTGATATTTTAGAAATATGTAGTATAATATATTTGTGGGCGGCAGTTGACCGCTAAAGAGAGAATAATTGATTTAGGAGCATTATTGAATGACAAAATCTATATCTGCACAGGGATTTTCTTTGGAAAAGGACCAGTCGGACCTTATCAACCAGAAACTTAAGCGCATTGACTACGCCGACAGCCTTATCATCGACCTTATTTTGCGCGTTAAGGAGGACAAAAAATACTACTTTGATACCACTGTAAACTTCCGTTGGGGTGCAAATGCCCACGTAACCAGCGACGACTACGACTTTGCAGCCGGCCTGAACAAGCTTATGGACGTGCTTGATCAGAAAATCAAGAAGGAAAAGGACAAGATCCAGGAAAAGAAGTAATCGATAGGCCAGGGCCATAATTTTATGCGCTCATGCCTTTTACATATAGGAAAACTTAGTCACAAGCTGCCGGATTTTCTTTGTGGAAGTCCGGCACTTTTTTTGCCAGAAATACCTTATTCGTCTGCCGAATCCTGCCAGTCACCGTAAATACTAAGGCTTTCCCTTTTAGTTCTGTGTTGCTTACTGCCTGAGCCTTTTTTGCCAGATTGCTTTTGCTTTGCAGACAAATCCGTTCCCTTTAGAAGAGTCATTGACTTTTCGCTACGGCTTCGTCGGTGGTGGGCCTCTGCTGTAAGTGGCTTTGATTCATCCCTTTTTTCTATCAAAAGCTCATTTGCAGAATTTACGGTTAGAGCATAATGGCTTTCCCCGTCTTCCTCCAGATGGCTTACGGCTGCTTCCAAGTCTGCAAGGGCAATCCCAGCCTTCTTCTTTGCGTCCAGCTTGTTAAGCTCCCGTATCTTTTTTGCAAGCAGGGCTTCCGTTATCCTTGCCTTAGAGTCCGTCTTTCCGCACAATTCATTTAAGGCCCTTGCTATTTCTTCCTGAATCTGCGTCAGTGCCATTCTTGCCTCCCAAGGTATTCAACTAGATGCCGGGTAAGGTTCCCGTTTTCTATTAGGCCTTGCGAAAAATCCTTGCATGCTTTGCTCAGGGCAGGGTAGCTCTTTAGCAGCTTTAGCAAAAGTTCCTCTTCCTTTTTGCTGGGTTCCGTTTCACAGTGTTCGTTTTCACCGTGTTCGTTTTCACCGTGTTCGTTTTCACAGGTCACTTTTTCATCAGACACTTTTCCCCCAGACGCTTTTTCCCCAGCGTCACATCCTCTGCCATGCCCTTGGTCATCAAACCGGGTGTTGTACAAAAGAAAGTATTCCTTAAGAAAACCAAAAAGCTCCTTGTCATCAAAAAAACTTTCCATCCGTTCAAGCACAGCCCCAGCCTTTACAAGATGCAGCTCCTCGTCCTGCGGATAGGTATGCCAGACAAATGGTTTTCCGCAAAGACAGGCCCTTGCAAAAGAATCTTCCCCGCGCACAAAGTTAAAGTCACTAGAACAAAGAAGCGCATCCCACGCCTCTTGGCTAAGATAGGGTAGCTTTGTCATTGCAAATGGGCAGCCTTCTTCCTTCCATGCCTCTTCAAAGGGAATACATGCAAGTCCAGCCGCAACAAAGGCGTGCACCTTAAAGGATGCATTTTCCTTTTGCCTTTCTTCCGCAAAAGATTTTAGCGCGCGCACTACATGGGAAAAATTCCTCTTGTATGCAAAAATCGTTACGCAGAAAGTGTTTTCGTCCCCCAGCGCCTGAATGCAATCACCTTCCGCTTCTTTTTGCTTTCCGGTCAGGTCGCCTTTAAGGGTTTTAAGAGCCGCCTCTTTGCTTTGCAGTGAATTCAAAAAAGCTGAATCCATAACAAGCCCGCCAGTCTTCTTCGTAAAGCCCGGCATAAAATTCACCTTTTTTACAAGAATGCTTCTGGTTCCGCTCTTTAAGAGGTGAAAGTCATCCGCCCAGCTTTCCGCCGTAAGGTATTCAAGGTTCACTATGCGGACAATTTTTTTCTGCTCAGGGTCAAAGAGAATCCTGTCCAGCCATTCAGGCCTTTCGCACTGGAAGCACTGCAAAATCACCTCTGGAATCCTCCTGCTGAATTCCTCCGTGCAAACCTCTTCATTGTTCCAGTCAAAAATTTGCCAGCCCCTCGCACTCTGTCTTGCAAGCCCAGTTTTTACAAAGGGTGCCATTGCCGCAAAAGAAGGCAGGTCGCTAACAACAAGACGCAGTTCTATGTCTGGGTAAAGTTCCGTTATGTTTCGTGCAAGCCGGTAAACAAAACCAATGTCTCCGTAATTGT
>JAGCWT010000099.1 GCA_017961705.1 Treponema sp. | reverse complement strand
GATTTTGAAGACGGCTCAACAGACCCTTCTCTCATTGTCGCTGAAGACGGAATTTCAAAAGAAATAAGCGAATTGTCAAAAAAAGGCTATACCTTCCTAAAAGAGAACAAAATCAACTACGCAATAGATTCCTTTAAGGAAATACTTAATATAGAAGACAACAACAATTATGCATTGGTAGGCCTTGGTGACTGCGAAAGAAAGCGCGGCAATTACAAGGATGCGGTTGACTTCTACTCAAAGTGCCTTTCCTACCATCCAGGGAACAACTACGCCCTCTTTGGTCTTGCTGACTGCTACAAAGCCCTTAACCAGTTCCTGAAGGCTATAGACATCTGGGAGCAGTACCTTGTTCACGATGACCGCAACATTACCGTCTTAACCCGTGTTGCAGACGCATACCGCAAAATTCATGACTTTAAGAAGTCAAAGCAGCTCTACCTTCAGGTTCTTGACATGGAAGAGAACAATGCCTATGCGCTTATAGGTCTTGGCCACCTGCACTATGACTTTAAGGAATACAAGGATGCCCTCTACTACTGGACAAAGATGCTTGAAGTGAACCCGCAGAACGTGGACATCCGCGTCCTTACTTCAATAGGAAACTGCCACCGCAAGCTAAAGACTTTTGACCAGGGGCTAACCTATTTTGAACGTGCCCTGGAAATGGATCCAAAGAATTTCTATGCCCTTTTTGGACTTGCCGACTGCTACCGCGGACTTAACCAGCAGTTCCGCTCCATTGAATACTGGAACAAGATTCTGGAGATGGATGCAAACAACAAGGTAATCCTTACCCGCGCAGGCGATGCCTACAGGAATACCGGTGACTACAAGACTGCAACCGAATACTACAACCGCGCCATGGACATTGACTTTGACATTTATGCAGCCCTTGGCCTTGCCCTTATCTGCAAGGGTGAAGGAAAATACGACGAAGCTGTGGAACGCCTTTCCAGCCTTATCCGCAACGACGAAAAGAACTACAGGCTCTACATAGATCTTGCCGACTGCTACGTTAAGATGAACCAAAAGCAGAAGGCTATAGACGTGCTAACCTCTTTCCAGAAATACGGAATAAGAAGCCAGGCTGTAAACGAAATGCTGGACAAGCTTGAAGGCAACCATTTCTAATACAAAATGGCCGGAAAAATTGCCGTTTGCGGTTTGAACCCGCAGGAAATTTGCGAAAATTTAGCTATCTCTCCATCTTTTAGGGGCAAACAGATTTTTGGCTGGATTGCAAAGGGTGTTACTTCATTTGAAGAGATGAAGAACATAGACAAGGCAACGATTGCCCTGCTAAACGAAAAGGCTGCCTTGCGTTCGTCAAAAGTGGGAAAAGTCCTTCGCGATTCAGACGGAACCATAAAGCTTCAAATCATTCTGGAAGACTCACGCGCTGTAGAAACCGTACTGCTAACGGACAGGGAAGGAAGAAAAACTGCATGTGTAAGCTGCCAGGCCGGATGTGCAATGGGATGCCTTTTTTGCAAGACGGGAACCCTTGGGCTTGGAAGAAACCTTACTGCTGCAGAAATTGTGGAGGAATTCTTTTTTCTGGAAAAAGAAGCCGGAAAGCTGGACAACATAGTCTTTATGGGCATGGGTGAACCTTTACAAAACCTTAATTCAATACAAAAAGCGGTTGAAATACTTACAGACCCTAACGGACGTGCCCTAAGTTCCAGAAGAATCACCTTGAGCACCTGCGGACTTGTAAAAGGAATCCGTGAACTTGCAGACTCAGGTTCAAAGATAAGGCTTGCCATATCCCTTACAACTGCCGACAGCAAGCTTAGGGAAGAGCTTATGCCTGTAGCAAAGGGCAATCCCCTTCCGGAACTAAAAGAAGCAATTTCCTACTATATTAAAAAGACCGGCAAGCGCGTAACTTTGGAGGCAGCTCTGCTTTCCGGAGTTAACACAGGCCGTGAAAGCGCCCAGCAGATGATTGACTTTGCATCAGGCCTTGACGTTTACATAAACCTTATCCCCTGGAACCCGGTTGAAGGCCTTGACTTTACCACTCCCACAAACAGTGAATGCTACAAATTCAAGGAAATGCTAGAAAATGCACATATTAATGTAAATTTAAGGATTCGCAGGGGCTCTGGAATCAACGGAGCATGCGGTCAGCTGGGAAATTCTCTGGCAAATTAGCAAAATTTGTAACCCTTTTGAAATTATTCCATTTTTCATATTGCATATTTTACCTCTACCCATTATAATAAAAAATCAAGTAGGAGTTAGCCATGCAGAAGAAGATATATGTTGTCGGAATGGATGATGATGCAGCAGCCGGAAAAGTGGATGCAGCAGTAAAAGCCGTTGCAGGTGTTACAAATGTCGTTTCCAGCGCACTTAAATGCCAGGTTTGTGTAGACTTTGATGAAGCTACAGCCGGTGTTGAAGATGCTATCAACGCTGCCATCGGTTCTGTTGGCGTAACGGTTGTAGGTTAAACACTTTAAGATTAAATCAATATGAAAATTACGATTTTAGACGGACACGCACTCAACCCGGGAGACCTTTCCTGGAAGCCTTTGGAAGAATTTGGACAGGTAAAGGTTTACGACCGCACTCCAAGTGAACTTGTAATAGAACGTATTGCAGACAGCGACGCAATTTTGCTTAACAAAATCAACATAACGGAAAGCGTTCTTGCTGCCTGCCCTTCACTGCGCTACATCGGTGTTCAAGCTACAGGGTACAATGTCATAGACATGGAAGCTTGCCGCCGCCACGGAGTTACGGTAACAAACGTGCCCTCCTATTCCACAGCTGGTGTTGCCCAGCTTACATTTGCATTCATCACGGAATTTGCCTGCCACACAAAAATGCACTCGGACAGCGTTATGGCCGGTGACTGGTGCAAGGCCCCAAACTTTTGCTACTGGAAGGCCCCGCTTACCGAGCTTGAAGGCAAGACACTGGGTATATTTGGCTATGGGCACATAGGTAGCCGTGTAGCTTCAATCGGAAAGGCCTTTGGAATGAAGGTAATTGCATGCACAAGAACCCCAAAGGCAGAGATAGAGCATCCGGTAGACTTTGAGACACTTCTTAAGGAATCCGATATTCTTTCTCTCCACGCACCGCTTACGGAAAAGACAAAGGGTATAATCAACAAGGACACGCTTGCTCTTATGAAGCCCACAGCCTACTTAATCAATACGGCAAGAGGCGGTTTTGTAAACGAAGCGGACATGCGAAAAGCCCTGGACACAGGAAGAATTGCTGGATATGCCGCAGACACGGTTAGCGAAGAACCCATGGCAAAGGACAATCCCCTTCTTGGCGCAAAGAACTGCCTTATAACTCCCCACATTGCCTGGGCTGCTACGGAAACAAGGCAGAGGCTTCTTAACATAGTCATAGAAAACCTGCGCTGTTTTATAGAAGGAAAGCCCCAGAACGTGGTAAGCTGATTTGCATAGATTTTTACTCCGACCACTTGAAATATTTAACAATACTGAATATACTTTAGTAAAAGTAAAATTCAATCAGAGGTATGAATATGGGAAAGACAATCGCTCAGAAAATTTTTGAAGCCCATTTGGTTGACAAGCCTTTTGAAGGCACCAACATCTTAAAGCTTGACAGGGTTTTCTGCCATGAAATCACAACACCCATCGCAATCAACGACCTTATTGAGCGCGGCAAGGACCGTGTTTTTGACCCGACAAAAATTAAGGCGGTAATTGACCACGTAACACCCGCAAAGGATTCAAAGTGCGCAATGCAGGAAAAAATCCTCCGCGACTGGGCTGGCCGCAACAACATTAAGGACTTTTTTGACATCGGCGCTAACGGCGTATGCCATGCAATCTTCCCGGAAAAGGGATATGTCCGCCCCGGTTACACAGTAATCATGGGAGACAGCCACACCTGTACCCACGGAGCATTCGGTGCTTTTGCGGCAGGCGTTGGAACCACAGACCTTGAAGTTGGAATCTTAAAGGGAGTATGCTCTTTCCGCGAGCCAAAGGCACTCAAATTCGTTTTGAACGGCACATTAAAGCCAGGCGTATACGCAAAAGACGTAATTCTTTTCCTTATCGGAGAGATTGGCGTAAACGGAGCAACAAACTGCGTTGCTGAATTTACAGGCCCGGTGGTAGACAAATTCAGCATGGAAGAAAGGATGACAATCTGCAACATGGCTGTAGAAGCTGGAGCAACAAGCGGCATCTGCTTCCCGGACATGACGACTGTTGAATACCTGTGGCCATTCATAAAGGATGAATTTGCATCAAAAGAAGAGGCACTCAAGGAATACAGCAAGTGGGTTGACGACGAGGATGCAACTTACGAAAAAGTCTACACCTTTGACCTTTCCAACCTGGAGCCTGTATGCACAATCAACTACAAGCCAGACCAGATCAAAAAAGTTTCCGAAATGAAGGGGACAAAGGTTGATCAGGTTTACATTGGAAGCTGTACAAACGGCCGCCTGAGTGACTTGCGCGTTGCAGCACAAATACTTAAGGGACACCATCTTGCGGCAGGCGTAAGGGGAATCGTTTCCCCCGCTACACCAAAAATCTACAAGGATGCTATGGACGAAGGCCTTTTGGGCATCTTTATGGACGCTGGCTTCTGCGTAACAAACCCAACCTGCGGTGCTTGTCTTGGAATGAGCAACGGCGTACTTGCAGAAGGCGAAGTTTGCGCTTCCACAACAAACCGCAACTTTAACGGACGCATGGGAAAAGGCGGTATGGTTCACCTGATGAGCCCTGCAACGGCAGCTGCAACTGCAATAGCAGGAACAATCACAAATTCCGAGCTTTACAAGGGCTAAGGAAGGGCCAAAGAAGGATTGCATCTTTCAAAGTGCACTTCTTCCGAGGGTAACATAACAATAATTTCTAATGACAAGAGGCAAATCTTGCATTAGAATAAAAATGGGCGGAGGTTTTTTCTTCCGCAAAAAAAACAGAAGAAATCAAGAGGAAAGCAATGAAACAGTTTGGCGGAGACGTTCTCTTTTTGGACCGTTCGGACATCAACACTGATGAAATCATTCCGGCAAAGTATCTTACGGAAAACACCAAGCAGGCGCTTCAGCCGTACCTGCTGGAAGACTTAAAGCTAGACGGCTTTAATCCAAAGCGTGACGTTGCAGGCAAAAAAGTTATCATTACACGTGAAAACTTTGGCTGCGGTTCAAGCCGTGAGCATGCCCCGTGGGCACTTGAAGTGAACGGAATTTACTGCGTAATCGCGGTGAACTTTGCGCGCATCTTCAGGCAGAACATGTACAACTGCGGACTCCTTGCGCTTGACATGAGCAAAAAGGACATAGACGACATGTTCCGCACTTTTGCAGACAAAGACTGCCAGTGCAAGATTGAGCAGAAAGAAGACGGTACGTGGAAGGTAAAGCTCATTGCTGGTTCCTTAAGCAAAAGCTATCCTTTCAAGCTGGAAGGCTTTGAGAAGGCCCTTATTGAAAACGAAGGCTGGATCGGCTACGCAGACAAGAAGTACTAATTAATCAAAACAGTGCAATCAGGCAGGATTACCGCAAACGGTTTTCCTGCTTTTTTTATTTGTGCCTATAATGCCCTCCCCACACTCCACTACTACGCACACACGCACCTCTAAACACATGAGGCTTTGCACTACAAATGCAACAAAAAAACCGCCCCGGTAAAAACCAAGGCGGCTTTGCTTTAGTGCATGGCGTTGGATTGCCAGCTTAGTCCACGCAGATTAGTGCTGAACCTTGTCGTAACCAACTGCACCTGTAAGCGGATTCTTGAGCCAAGGAGCGTCAATCTTTTCGCAGATGTTAAGCTCTTCGTCAAGGTCTTCCGGGTTCTTTACAAAGAACTTGCAGCGGGTCATATCCGGCTTAAAGTTTACTGTTTCTCCAAGCTTGAATGATTCCTTTGCTGAAGCCTGAACACGGGCAACAATGCTCTGATCCTTTGACTGAAGGAACAAGTGTGTTTCTGCACCGAGAGGTTCCTTGTTGACTACCTTCATCTGCATATTGTTTTCTGCAGCTGGAGTTGCCTGGTAAGAAAGGTCTTCAGGACGTACACCGAAGTATACCTGCTTTCCGACGTAATTCTTAAGGGCAGCCTGCTGTTCATCAGTTGGGGTAAGTTCAAAAGTTCCCTCGTCAGCAACAATCTTGTCACCAACTTTCTTGATTGTTACAGTCATAAAGTTCATTGGCGGCGAACCGATGAATCCTGCAACAAATTTGTTAATCGGGTGGTTGTACAAGTAGAGAGGTTCACCAATCTGCTGTACGTGACCGTCTTTCATTACAACAATCTTTGTACCCATTGTCATAGCTTCGATCTGGTCGTGGGTAACATAAATCATTGTAGCCTGAAGTCTCTGGTGCAAGGCAGAGATTTCACCACGCATTGTAACGCGGAGTTTTGCGTCCAAGTTGGACAGCGGTTCGTCGAACAAGAATACTTTGGGGTTGCGAACAATTGCGCGACCTACTGCAACACGCTGGCGCTGACCACCGGAAAGAGCCTTTGGTTTGCGGTCCAAGTAAATGGACAAACCAAGAATCTTTGCAGCCTCTTCTACGCGGCGCTGGATTTCTGCCTTATCCATTTTGCGGATTTTAAGACCGAAAGCCATGTTGTCGTAGACGGACATGTGCGGATACAAAGCATAATTCTGGAATACCATAGCGATATTTCTGTCTTTTGGCGGAACATCGTTCATCAACTCGCCGTCGATGTAGAGCTCACCTTCGGAAATATCTTCCAAACCTGCTACCATACGGAGAGTCGTTGACTTTCCGCAGCCGGAAGGACCTACGAATACGCAGAATTCCTTGTCCTCGATAGTGATATTGGCGTTCTGAACGGCACGCACGTTGCCTTCATAAATCTTACCAATACCCTTAAGTTCTACCTTTGCCAATTTTGGCCTCCCAAGGGGTTATATTATGTTTTCTATTATAAAGCCCAAGAAGCATAAAGTCAAATTTATTTTTGTAATTTTTTTCTGAATTTAGACGATGTAATCGGGCCTAGGCTTAATCTGTAACCGGCTTTTATCTTAAATGGTTATATATAGTAAGTAATATTGACATTAAGGTTACAACCCTGTAAAATACCGCAAACATTTCAAGGAGAGAGTATGATTTGCAAGATTTTTCACAAGTTGGTCTTTTTTTTGGCAACATTGGCATGCCTACAGCTTACAAGCTGCGGTGGTGGCGGAGGCGGTGATGACGATGATGACCGCTACACAACTACACCCGCGGGCTCTCTTACAGTCTCGGAATTTAACTCCTTTAAGGCATCGCACAGTAGCTATTTTGAAGACACAAGCTTTGCAAACCTTATAGCTACTATTATTTCTGGAGGCTCCCCTAGCTCTGCTGGCAATACTTATTACATTTCCCCAAACGGAAGCGACTCAAATTCTGGGCTTTCCTCCCAGGTGCCTTTAAAAAACTTTTCTGCGGCATTTGGCAAAATGACTTCCGGTGGCACGCTAATTGTTATGGACGGAACATATACTCCTGGCAGCCAAATTGGAGTAAGCCTTAACGGTAGCAGTTCAAACTACATCACCATAAAGGCACAGAATAAAGGAAAGGCTATAATATCTGGTGGCAACACCACAAAAGCCAATAACTACGCCCTTATGTCCATAAGCGGGAGCTATATAATGATAGACGGCCTTGTCTTTAAGGACTTGAAGGCACAAACTGGTGCAACAGGCGTAAGGTTAGAAAACGGTGCAAACCACATAATAATTGCCAACTGCACCTTTACCAACATAAGGACTGCAAGCCTCGGTACGGAAGCGTCAAAGGACAATGAAAACCTCCAGTACACCGCAAATGCAATAATCGGCTACGGGGACAGCAATACATCCCCCATCAGCAGCATTCTTATTTTCAAAAACACGTGTACCAACATGGAGACCGGCTGGGGGGAATGCATTTCCCTCACGGAAAACTGTACGCACGTAAGCATAATAGAAAATTATCTTGATGACACAGGCAACATAGGCATAGATGTTGGCGGAAACTACGTGACGGTGGGGCTAGACGCAGGCAATAGGTTTACAAGATACGCCTACATTGCCCACAACACGGTTGTAAACGAAAGCACGGAAGACACATACCAAGACACCTGCTACGGAATATATGCAGACGGCGGCCAGCACATACAGATTATTGGCAACAAGGTGGCAAACTGCATGGGCGGTATAGAAGCCGGTGCGGAAGAAGTAAACAATGGCTACCCAACCAATGACATTACCATAAGCGGCAACGAAATAGTTGACTGCCAGGAAGTTTTCTTTGCATGCGGAGGCTATGAAACCGACAGAGGATGGGTAAAGAACGTAAAGTTTACAAACAACACATGTACTGCAAGAAATACTGCCGACTTAATGATAAACCTTGCAAAATGCGACACGGTAGAAATAAGAGGTAACACCTTTACAAAAATGGGCTCCTTTGAAATGGAAGGAATTTACAAGGAATTTAACTCTTCTTACACAAAGAACATAACCGAAAGCAACAACACATGGATTGGCTTTTAGGGAAACGCTGATTAATCCAGAACAATGTCATTATCGGGCTCGCTGGAAACTTCGTTGCGAAAGACCCGATAATCTATTTGTTTGCATTATTGATATTTATGGATTGCCGGGTCGAGTCCGGCAATGACACGATGCTATTAATCAGTGGTTTTTAGCTTAGCATAAAAAAGCGCGGCAGGGATTGGAGTGGACCGAAGGTGTCCGAAGGACCGCGCGCCGTAAGGCGGGCAAGCCACGGAAAGCCCCTAAAAAATGGCCTCCTTGCCATTTTTGAAGCCAGGTTTACGGTCAAAAATCCGTAAGTTCTTTATGCAAACAAACGACGCGCCCTCCATGGCGCTGCTTCTTCTTTAAAAATGGCAAAATTTCTTTTAGGACGCGGATCGGTTGCAGAAAAAAGTGCCGCAAGAAAGACAAAGAAGAAATACAGCTACTTTTGCCCGAAGTGCTTACTTTGTTTTTGCTTTTTGTGTATACTCAATTTATGGAAGAAAATTTTTCCGCCCATTCGGACCAGGGAACGATTATTTTTGAAACTCTCAAGAAGGAACTGCTGGACCTTACCATAAAGCCCGGGGAAGAGATTCACGAGACGCTTGTCTGCAAGAGGTTTTCGGTTACAAGGCCACCGGTGCGCACTGCCCTAAAGCGCCTTAGCGACATTGGACTTGTAGACATCCGCCCCTACTACGGAATTTATGCCACCCTACTTAACATTGACCAGATTTACGAGATTGTCCACATGAGGATTCTTGTGGAAAGCAGCATTATACGCGACTACATTAATTCCCGCCCCGACGGTTTTGAGATAGAAAAGCTTGAGCACAACCTGCGCCTGGAAAAGATTCTTGCCGGAGAAAAAAACGTTGACCACAACAAATTTTACGAGCTGGATAACGAGCTGCACAAGATTTGGTTTACCGGAGGCCACTGTCTTTCCGTCTGGAACATTATAGAAGACCAGAAGATTCAGTACCAAAGGTTCAGGATGCTGGATTTTACCGCCACAAAGAATTATGCCCAGACTTTGGAAGACCACACGCGCATTGTGGAGGCAATAAAGTCCAGGAACAGGAAGCTGGTCTTAAACCTTATAGGAATGCACCTTAACAACGGCCTTGAACGCGTTAGCCCCAAGGTTCTTACGGATTTTAAGCAGTACATAGTTCCGCCGCAAAACATGGACTACTGGAGAAAGTACAACCTTAAGTATTATAAATAGAGGAATTTTCTGAATTTTATAAATTTTCTTTTGGACCGCATTTTGTCTGCTAACCCGCTTTCCAGGGTTCCGCGGGTCCCTTCCCGCTCCATTACTCACCCGAAGCTGCGCCCCGGGTTCGCAACCAGCCTGCGGCTGTCCCTTACAATCGGGGGTAGGCTTTTTTTGCTCTAGCAGCATTGTTTTTGCAAAGCTTTGTACTTTTATACTGTGAAAATATTCACAATACAAAATTCACAGTGTAAAAAATATCACAGTGACTAAAAAAAAACACTAAATATGAAAGAAATTCACCCTTTTTATGAAAAAAAAGACTTAACAAATTTTTATATTACAGTTATAATGTTCTCTAAGAAAATGCAGTAGGTGTGTCCGGATTAAACGGTCATGCGGCAGAAAAAATAAATTGGGTAGCGGCGGCTTTTGCTCTTGCTATCAGGAGATTTGTATGGCAAACACTAATAAAATCACCATCATCGGTGCCGGTCAGGTTGGTTCAACTGTAGCTTTTGCGCTTACGGTAAAGGAACTCGCATCAGAAATCGTACTTATTGACGTTGTTAAGGACAAGGCAATGGGTGAAGCAATGGATATCCGCCAGGGTACACCATTTATTGGCCCGGTTTATGTTCATGACGGTGAATATGCCGATGCCAAGAATTCTGACATCGTTATCCTTACTTCAGGTGTTGCCAGAAAGCCTGGTCAGACACGCCTTGACCTTGCCCAGACAAACGTTAACATTACAAAGTCTGTTATTAAGGAAATTACAAAGGTTGCTCCAGACGCACTTTATGTAATCGTTGCAAACCCAGTAGACATCCTTACCTACCAGTTTGTAAAGACTTCCGGTATTCCTGCAAACCACATCTTTGGTACAGGAACTATGCTTGACACAGCACGCTTCCGCGCACGCATTGCAGAGACATACAAGGTTGCCCAGGAGAATGTTCACGGCTACGTATTCGGTGAACACGGAGACTCTTCTTTTGTACCGTGGTCACTTGCTAACATTGGCTGCATTCCTGTAGACAAGTACGCTGCTTCTTATGAGGCTGGAAAGCTCCCTGAATTTGACCACAACAATGTAGAAGACTACATCAGAAAGTCCGGCGGCATCATCATCGCTGCAAAACACTGCACAAACTATGCAATCGGTATTACAACTGCACACCTTTGTGAAGCCCTTACCTATGACACGGATTCTGTTCTTACAATCACTTCCATGCTTACAGGTGAATACGGAATCAGCGACGTTTGTCTTAGCATCCCGACCATTGTTGGACACAACGGTATTACAAGCCGCCTCGTAGCACCGCTTCCAGAGAGCGAAGTTGCATCCCTCAGGCACAGCGCAGACTGCCTTAAGGAAGTAATCAACCAGCTTGACTTTACCTTGTAATTGATTCATTTAAAAACACACAAGCTGTAAAAGCAGCCAGCCCTGCCTTTTTGGTGGGGTTGTCAATTGAAAATTAATAGTATTTTGGAGTTGCAAACGTATGGAATACCGTATTGAGCACGATTCCATGGGCGAAGTAAATGTTCCCGCAGACAAGCTTTGGGGAGCACAGACAGAACGCAGCCATGAGAATTTCCTTATAGGTGTGGGCATAGAAACAATGCCCCGCGAAATTACCAGGGCCTTTGGTTATCTAAAGAAGGCAGCAGCCCTTGCAAACAATGAGCTTAAGGGCGAAAAGATGACCGCAGAAAAGAAGGACTGCATCAGCAAGGCTTGCGATGAAGTTATAAGCGGTTCATTGAACGACAACTTCCCGCTCGTTGTATGGCAGACAGGTAGCGGCACCCAGAGCAATATGAACACAAACGAGGTTATTGCAAACCGTGCCAACCAGATTGCAGGCAAAAAGCTCTGCCACCCGAATGACGACGTTAACATGAGCCAGTCTTCCAACGACACCTTCCCAACGGCACTGCACATTGCAGCCACCGTGGAAATTGAAGACAAGCTCTTCCCCGCAATAGACACCCTTGTTGCCACATTCAAAAAGCTGGAAAAAGACAACGAAGGCATTGTAAAGAGCGGCCGTACCCACTTGCAGGACGCAGTTCCGATTTCTTTTAGCCAGGAAATTTCCGGCTGGAGGTCTTCTTTGGAACGCGACAAGGAGATGATTGCATCTTCTCTGCCCTACCTTAAGCAGCTTGCCCTTGGCGGAACTGCCGTAGGAACTGGACTTAACGCTCCAAAAGGCTTTGACACCCTTGTAGCAAAGATGGTTTCTGAACTTACAGGAAAGGACTTTGTTACGGCTCCAAACAAATTCCACGCCCTCTCTAGCAAGGACGAAATTACTTTTGCCCACGGCGGACTCAAGGCTCTTGCCGCAGACCTTATGAAGATTGCCAACGACGTACGCTGGCTGGCATCTGGTCCACGCGACGGTCTTGGCGAAATCCACATTCCGGAGAACGAACCGGGCTCTTCAATCATGCCGGGTAAGGTTAACCCAACCCAGTGTGAAGCAATGACCATGGTTACTGTCCAGGTAATGGGTAACGACACCGCTGTTGGTGTTGCCGCAAGCCAGGGTAACTTTGAGCTTAACGTATTCATGCCAGTTATTGCTTACAACTTCCTGCAGAGTGTAAGGCTGCTTTCCGAAGTTATGATTAGCTTTAACAACAACTGCGCGGTCGGCATCACTGCAAACAAAGAAAAGATGCACTTTAACCTTTACAATTCCCTTATGCTGGTTACGGCTCTCAACCCCTACATTGGCTATGAGAATGCTGCAAAGACTTCCCACTTGGCATACGAAAAGAACATTTCCCTTAAGGACGCCTGTGTTCAGCTTGGTTTCCTTACAGCAGAAAAGTTTGACGAAGTATTCCATCCGGAAGAAATGTGTAAGGAAAAATAAGACAGGAACAGGCTGAATTACAGCTTGCGGTAAAACGGCTATTGGATTCGTAATTTGGCTTTTCCACTTTACGGATTTTCTAAAAGGCAAAAAAGGTGCTTGCTTGGCCAAATGCATTCAAAAACGGGGATGCAAAGAAAGCGCCTTTTTGCTGGCCGTGCCCAAAGCTGTAGAAGAGTCTGTGTCTGTATAATTTCAAAAAAGTGGCTGTGTATTATGTCCTTATGCGTAATACACAAGTATTACATATGAGGATGTATAGAATGGAACACATCACCTATTCCTACTTCCCCGGTTGTACTCTCAAGAACAAGGCAAAGGACCTTGACGTCTATGCGCGTGCATCCGCGGAAGCTTTAGGCTTCACTCTCAAGGAAATTCCTGAATGGCAGTGCTGCGGAGGAACATATCCTCTTGCAAAGGACGAAATTGCCTCCAAGCTTTCGTCTGTTCGCGCACTTGCCGCCGCAAGGGATGCCGGAGAGGATTTGGTAACAATCTGCTCTGCATGCTACAACGTAATCAAACAGGTTAACGCAGACATGCAGAATGACCAGAATGTCATCACAAAAGTCAACAACTACCTTAAGAATGACGACATTCAGTACAACGGAGAGGCAAAGGTACTCCACTACCTTGAAGTTCTCCGCGATGTAGTTGGCTGGGACAATGTAAAAGCTGCCGTTAAGAATCCATTTAAAGGAAAGAAAATCGGCGCTTACTACGGATGCCTTTTGCTGCGTCCGGGAAAAGTCCTTCAGTTTGACGACGTGGAAAATCCGCAAATTCTTGAAGACTTTATCAAAGCAATCGGTGGCACACCTGTAATTTATTCAGAGCGCAATGAATGTTGCGGTGCCTACACGATGTTTGAAGACAAGTCTATTCCACATGCTAGAGCCCAGAAAATCCTTGGCAACGCACAGAACATGGGTGCTGACATTCTTGTAACTTCCTGCCCACTCTGCCGCTACAACCTTATGAAAAACAAGGCAGAAGGCCAGCCAGACGTAATTTACTTTACGGAGCTTCTTGCAGAGGCACTTGGAGTAAAGGATGCCGTTCAGAAGGAGGCCGTAAATGCTTAAGAGCGAAATTGAAGAAGCAAAGGCCCAGATTCTTTCAATCAGCGGTGTAAATCCAAAAAGCTGCATGATTTGCGGCAAGTGTTCAGGCACATGCCCTAATTATGAAGAAATGGAATACCACCCGCACCAGTTTGTGCAGATGGTTGAAAACGGCGAGATTGAAAAGCTCTTGCAGTCCAAGTCAATTTACAAATGCCTTTCTTGCTTTGCATGCCTTGAACGCTGCCCGCGTCAGGTTGAACCGGCAAAGCTCATAGAAGCAGTACGCATGTATGTTGAGCGCCAGAGAGGTCCATTCCATCTGAATCCAGAGGATGTACCGGCTGCCCTTGACGACGACATGCCACAGCAGGCTATTGTAAGCGCATTCAGAAAGTACAAGAAATAAGGAGTGGTATATGGAAAGAATTGGTGTTTTCGTGTGCCACTGCGGCACAAATATAGCAGGCACGGTTGACGTAGCAAAGGTTGCAGAAGAACTTGGAAAAATTCCAGAAGTAGTCTTCTCCACCCACTACACATATATGTGTTCTTCAGCCGGCCAGCAGATGATAGAAGACCACATAAAGAATGATCATCTTACGGGCGTAGTCTTATGCTCCTGCTCACCGCGTATGCACGAAAAGACATTCCGCGGTTGCGCAGAAAGAGCCGGACTTAACCCATATAAAGTAGAAGTTGCCAACATCCGCGAACAGGACTCATGGGTTACAAAAGACATGCCCCTTGCCACGGAAAAGGCTATTGCATTGGGTAAGGCTGCCGTTGCCAAGACAATACTTGACACTCCCCTTACACCTGGCGAAACTCCTATGACAAAGCGTGCCCTTGTAATAGGCGGCGGTATTGCCGGTATTACAGCTGCACTCGACATTGCCGAAGCTGGATTCCCGGTTGACCTTGTTGAGCGCAAGCCTACTGTTGGCGGAAAGATGGCACAGCTGGACAAAACCTTCCCAACTTTGGACTGCGCGTCATGTATCGTAACACCGCGTATGACGGAAGTTGGACAGAACAAGAACATCCGCATTTTAAGCTACAGCGAAGTTTCAAAGGTAACAGGCTACATCGGAAACTTTACAGTAGACATTCTGCGCCACGCCCGCTATGTTGACGAAGCAAAGTGTACAGGCTGCGGCGAATGTACGGAAAAGTGCCCAATGAAGAAAGTCCCCAACGACTTTAACTTCAACCTGAACAACAAGACTGCTGTTTACATTCCGTTTGCACAGGCAGTTCCAAAGATTGCCACTATTGACGCAAACTACTGTCTTCACCTTAAGGCTATGAAGAACGGCAAGGACAATGTCTGCGGAATGTGCGAAAAGACTTGCGGTGCAGGTGCAATCAACTTTAACGCAAAGGACGAAGTCATTCAGGAAAAGTACGGTGCCATCGTAGTTGCAACCGGTTACGACATGATTGACCTTAAGCCTTATGACGAATTTGCATACAATCAGAGCAAGGACGTTGTTTCTTCACTTGAATTTGAACGTCTCTGCAATGCTTCCGGTCCTACAAGCGGTGTATTGCTCCGCCCTTCAGACGGTAAGCCGCCAAAGAAGATTGTATTCGTACAGTGCGTGGGAAGCCGCTGCGCTGCAAATGCAGAAAAGGGAAATGAATACTGCTCAAAGGTATGCTGTATGTACACCGCAAAGCAGGCAATTCTTACCCGCGACCACTACCCGGATACAGAATGCTATGTATTCTATATAGACGTTCGTACACCAGGAAAGGCATTTGATGAATTCTACCGCCGTGCAGTTGAACAGTACGGTGTGCACTACATCAAGGGTATGGTTGGAAAGGTAACTCCTCTTTCTGATGGAACGCTTGACGTTCAGGGAAGCGACCTTATCCTTAACCGCCAGCTCCACATAAAGGCAGACATGGTTGTTCTTGCTGGCTCACTCGAAGCAAACAAGAGCGCCCGTCCGCTTGCAACAATGCTTACAACATCAATGGACAACAACGACTTCTTCCTTGAAGCCCACGTTAAGCTCCGCCCTGTTGAAAGCCCGACAGCCGGTATCTTCCTTGCAGGCGCATGTCTTGGACCAAAGGATATTCCTGAAACCGTAGCACAGTCTTCTGGTGCCGCCGCAAAAGCAATTACTCTTCTTATCAAAGACAAGTTGCAGAACAATCCTTGTACCGCCCACCCGGACGAAAACATGTGTAACGGATGCGGTCAGTGTGCAAACGTCTGTCCTTACGGTGCAATATCTTATGTGGACAAGGACTTCCGCGGACCAAACCGCACTACGATTACCCGCCATGTTTCCCAGGTAAACACAGCTATGTGCCAGGGATGTGGTGCTTGTACCGTAGCCTGTCCTTCAGGTGCAATGGACCTGCTTGGATTCAGCAACAATCAAATCTTAGCGGAGGTAGACGCGGTAAACTAGCAGGCAGCCTATACTTGTCTTGAATGCAAGTAAATGTGCTGTTTGCTAAAAGCGCAAAATGCTTATGAGCGAAGAAACAACAAATACTGAAAATAAACAGTGGGTTCCCAAGATTGTGGCTTTCTGCTGCAACTGGTGTTCCTACGCCGGGGCTGACCTTGCTGGAAACAACCGCCTGGACTACCCCACCAACGTAAAGATTATCCGCATTCCCTGCTCATGCCGCCTGAACCCAATGTTCGTTCTGCGCGCATTCCAGAGGGGTGCCGACGGAGTAATTCTCTGCGGATGCCACCCGGGAGACTGCCACTACACAAGCGGCAACTACTTTGCCCGCCGCCGCATGACACTTCTTTTCTCCATGCTGAATTACCTTGGCATAGAAAAGGAACGCACAAGAGTTGAATGGTGCTCAGCCGCAGAAGGCGTACGCTTTGCAGGAATCATGAATTCATTCGTAAAGCAGATTACGGAACTCGGCGAAAACAAACGCTTGGAGGACTTAAGATGCAAGAAGATTTAACAAAAGAGCTTGTGTCAAAGGCAAAGGAACTCCTTTCATCCGGAAAAGTCCAGCGTGTTGTGGGCTGGAGGCGCGGCCTCTTTGACTACGACGTAACTCCGGGTGTCTTCACCGATGCCGGCGACATTGAAAAGAATTTCGTATACAACCAGTGGTGCGGTGCAAACCTTTCAAAGTACCTTGTAAAAATCACAAGGGAAATTGAAATTGCAAAGTCTACCACAAGAACAAACAACGTAATGGCAAAACAGCGTGATCCTAACGCCGCCGAAGCACCAATTCCCCAGGAAATGGTACTCGTATTCCTTAAGCCATGCGACACCTACAGCTTTACGGAGCTGCTCAAGGAAAACCGCATAAACAGGGACGACGTCTACGTGGTTGGTGTTCCTTGCAATTCTATGGCAGACCCAGAATCTGGCAAAGAAGCAGAACGCTGCACAAACTGCAAGAGCAAGAAGCACGTTACTTTTGATGAGCTGATCGGAGAAGACGGAGACCTTCTTGAAAGTGGACGCTTTGACGAGGTTGCAAAACTTGAGGCAATGAGCGAAGAAGAACGCTTTGACTTCTGGCGCGACCAGTTCTCCCGCTGCATAAGGTGCAATGCCTGCCGCGACGCATGTCCAGCATGTACTTGTGAAAAATGTGTATTCGACAACAACAATCTGTACACTTCACAGAAAGTTGCCGCAAACTCATTCGAAGAAAACCTTTACCACATCATCCGTGCATGGCATGTTGCAGGCCGCTGTACAGACTGTGGCGAATGTTCACGCGTATGTCCGCAGCACATTCCGCTCCACCTGATTAACCGCAAGTTTGCAAAAGACATCAACGAGATTTACGGACCGTATATTGCAGGAAGCGACATGGAAACAAAGCCGCCAATGCTAACATACGACACTGCAAAAGATGCTGAAACAAGCATCGTATATGAACGCGACGATGCAGCTCATGGAGGTAAATAATGCTTTCAATTTCATGTGAAAAAATAGACAGCCTCTTTGAACTTCTGGGAACAAAAGAAGAGCTCTACCTTCCCGTAGACAACAAATCGGGCAAGGCAGACTTTGCAAAGTGGGAAAAAGGCGTAAAGCTTTCTTCTGCATTAAAAACAGTAAGAAGCGCAAAGGACTTCTTCTTCCCAAAGACAGAAAATCTTGTTAACTACAAGATGAACGGTCAGACAGTAGAAATCGAAGACCCCCGCAAGGACCTTCAGGACTTTGTGATCTTCGGTGTACGCGCCTGTGACGCAAAAGGCTTTGACATAATCGACGAAGTATACCTTAAGATGACTCCCGTTGATTCCTACTACAAGAACCGCCGTGACCATGCAACTGTCGTAACCCTTGCATGTACGGATCCTGCCCAGACTTGTTTCTGCTCAGCTTACGGACTTGAAGCATGGAATCCTGCCGGAGACGTAACTTCATGGCTTGCAGGAGGAAAATTCTTCTTCCGCGCAAACACTCCAAAGGGAGAGAAGTTCATTGAAAAGGCAAAGAGCCTCCTGACTGAAGAAAATGATTCAGAAGTCAAGAAAGAAGAAGATTCAATCAAGGCAAAAGTAGAAAAGCTTCCATTCGCCCACATTGACTTGAGCAAGTGGCAGGGCAAGGACATGATGAAAATCTTCAACTCAAAGATTTGGGCTGACCTTTCCCAGACTTGTCTTGGATGCGGAACTTGTACCTACATCTGCCCAACCTGTATGTGCTTTGACGTACGCGACTTTAAGTCCAACGGCGGAATCAAGCAGTCAAGGTGCTGGGACTCCTGTATGTATTCAGACTTTACCCAGATGGCCGCTGCAAACCCACGCCTTACCCAGAAAGAAAGGTTCAGGCAGAGGTTCATGCACAAGCTCGTCTACTACCCCATGGCCCACAACGACGTATTCTCTTGCGTAGGATGCGGACGCTGCCTTGAAAGTTGCCCAATCCACATGAACGTGGTAAAGGTAATCAAGGCATACAATGAACTGCCACAGGACAATGCGGAAGGAGGCGCAAAATAATGGAATCAAACGAATCATTCATTCCTTACGTGGGTGTAATCAAAGAAATGTTTGACGAAACGCCAGACGTAAAGTCATTCCGCGTAGTCGGCTTGGACGGAAAGAAGCTCTTTGAGCACAAGCCTGGTCAGTGCGCCATGCTGATTGTTCCAGGTGTTGGCGAAAGCATGATTTCTATAACATCTTCACCGACCGTGCAGGAATACATGCAGTTTTCAATAAAGAAGTGCGGTTGCGTAACCACATGGCTCCACAACGCACAGCCTGGTCAGCAGATTGCAATCCGCGGTCCAATCGGAAACGGATTCCCTGTAGACACAACATTCAAGGGAAAAGACATCCTTGTAATCGCAGGTGGTATTGGTCTTGCACCAGTTCACTCTGTTGTTGACTACATGCTTGCACACCGCTCAGACTATGGCCGCATTCAGGTAATCTACGGAAGCCGCAGCAAGCAGGATCTTGTTTTCCTTAAGCAGCTGCAGGAAGAATGGGCACACGCACCCAACCTGGAGCTTGACCTTACGATTGACCGTGCACAGGATGACTGGGACGGCCACGTAGGATTCGTTCCTCCTTACGTTACGGAAATGAACCCGGATCCAAGCATGACGGTAATCATGTGTGGTCCGCCAATCCTCATCCACCTTTCGCTCGATGCCCTTAAGAAGCTTGGCTTCAAGGACGAAAACGTATTCACTACGCTTGAAATGCGCATGAAGTGCGGAATCGGCAAATGCGGAAGATGCAACGTAGGAAACAAGTTTGTTTGCAAAGACGGTCCTGTATTCAGCTTTACACAGCTGGCTGAACTGCCGGGCGAATACTAGTACAATGGATGGTGAACAAGGGCCGGGCGCTTTTGTTCAGCCTGTTCACCTTTCGTTTAACCATTAATTTTTTTTACGGAGTAAAACAAATGGCTGAAAACAAAGAAATGGCTACCATTTACATTTTTGGCAAAAAATATGATGTTCCGGCAGAACTTACAATAATGAATGCCATGGAATATGCAGGCTACCAGCTCAAGAGAGGCTGCGGATGCCGCAACGGTTTCTGCGGAGCCTGTGCAACAATCTACAGGATTGAAGGCTCAAACCAGCTCTACACAGGACTCGCCTGCTCTACAAAGGTTGAACAGGGAATGTACATTGCAACACTTCCTTTCTTCCCTCTCGTAAAGCAGACTTACGACATCAACAAGATTAAGCCTGAACAGGCAGTTATGATGCAGCTCTACCCAGAAATCTACTCTTGCGTAGGATGCAACGCCTGTACAAGGGCTTGTACACAGAGCCTCAACGTAATGCAGTACATTGCTTACGCCCAGCGCGGAGACTTTGAAAAGTGCGCAGAACTTTCATTTGACTGCGTAATGTGCGGATGCTGCTCAAGCAGATGTCCGGCTGGAATTAGCCACCCGCAGGTTGCAGAACTTGCCCGCCGCTTGAACGGAAAGTACTTGCAGCCACAGACACAGCACCTTATTGACCGCGTAAAGGAAATCGAGGAAGGCAAGTGCGAGGAAGCCATCCAGACAATGATGAGCCATCCTTTGGACAAAATCAAGGAACTGTATAACACGAGAGATATTGAAAAATAACGTCCCATGACGTACCGTCCCAGACGATTCCTAAGGAGAAAATATTATGTATGGTAACTATTTAGACGAAGCCGCCAAGATTGTTGCGGCAAAACGTGATGAAAACTTAAAGTTTGAACATGCGCGCCTTACAGCAGACGAAAAGGATCAGCTGCTCAAGGAATACCATCCTGACCGCATTGCAAGCCAGTTTGAGGAACTCAAGATTGGTCCCAACAAGGGTCAGAAGGCTCCCCACGAACTTGCAGACATGCTCCAGGCAAAACCGCGCATTGAACCAGACAAGGTAAACCTTGACCACGTAGACTACGAGGCAGACGTTCTCGTAATCGGTGGCGGCGGAGCAGGAACTTCAGCTGCAATCATGGCAAGCGAAGCCGGAGCAAAGGTTCTTCTTGTAACAAAGCTCCGTGTTGGTGATGCAAACACAATGATGGCAGAAGGTGGAATCCAGGCAGCAGACAAGCCAAACGACTCCCCTGCCCAGCACTATCTTGACGCATTCGGCGGTGGACACTTTGACGGAAAGCCGGAACTTGTATACACATTGGTAAACAAGGCTCCTTCCGTAATCAAGTGGCTCAATGACCTTGGCGTTGAATTCGATAAGGATGCAGACGGCACAATGGTTACAACCCACGGTGGCGGAACTTCAAGAAAGAGAATGCACGCATGCAAGGACTATTCCGGTGCAGAAATCATGCGTACTTTGCGCGACGAGACATTCAACCGCAAGGATAGCATTACAGTCGTTGACTTTACATCTGCAATTGAGCTCATTAAAAACAGCAAGGGCGAAGCAGCAGGTGCAGTTCTCCTTAACATGGAAACAAACGAAGTCCGCATTGCAAAGGCAAAGGTTGTAATCATTGCAACTGGTGGAGCAGGACGCATGCACTACCAGGGATTCCCAACATCAAACCACTACGGTGCAACAGCAGACGGTCTTGTATTGGCATACCGCGCAGGCGCAAAGCTTTTGTACCAGGATTCACTCCAGTACCACCCAACTGGTGCCGCTTACCCGACACAGATTTTGGGCAAGCTCGTAACCGAAAAGGTGCGCTCTCTTGGTGCAAAGCTCATCAACAAAGATGGCGAAGTATACATTCACCCGCTTGAAACACGCGACGTAAACGCTTCCGGTATCATCCGCGAAGTAAAGAACGGCCGCGGTGTTAAGAACGACGTACAGGATGCTGTATGGCTCGACACTCCGATGATCGAAATGATTCACGGAGAAGGCACAATCATGAAGAGCATTCCTGCAATGTACAAGATGTTCATCAAGTACGGCATAGACATCCGCAAGGAACCAATCCTTGTCTATCCTACACTCCACTATCAGAACGGCGGTGTAGAAATTGACAAGACATGCCACACAAGCGTAAAGAACCTTCTTGTTGCCGGTGAGGCATCCGGTGGTGTCCACGGAACAAACCGTCTTATGGGCAACTCTCTGCTCGACGTAGTTGTATTCGGACGCGAGGCTGGAATTGAAGCAGGAAAGATGTTCAAGTCAATCTCAGCACCCGATGGCCTTAACCTTCAGCACGTAAAGGACTTCGAAAAGGAGCGTGATGCAGCAGGAATCAAGAAGGACTTGGTTTCTCCAAAGCTTCTTCCCCGCTACACACACGGAAATCCAGAATTCGCTTCAAGCGCAGACGACCAGTACGGCCGTGGCAACGACGAATTCAAAAACGGTGCAGTAAAGAACTAAGCTAGCCTAGTCTAGAAAAGCAGGGCCGGTTGTCAATACGACTTCCGGCTCTTTTTTTATTTGACTGTCATTCTATTTACATCCATGCGTAAATTGCGTTTTCTTTCTATAATATATTGAAAAAAGTTTGCAATCTTGCTAGAATACATTCATTCTAACTAATTAAACCGAGGTCTTCAAAATGGTACTTTTTGGAGGAATTCTTTCCGTAAAGGCAATCACTTACCTTTTGTTCTTTGTCTTTTCAATTGCGGCTGTCGGCTACTTGCTCGGCAGAATCACCATCAAAGGCGTTTCGCTTGGAACTGCCGGCGTCTTTATCATCGCCCTTCTTGCAGGCGCATTCTTTTACAAATTCCTGGATGCCCAGCTCGTAATTAAGGCCGGGGATGTTGCAAAATCATACACCAACAATGCATTAAAAGTCGTTGAAAACATGGGTCTTATCCTCTTTGTAACTTCCGTAGGCTTTATTGCAGGTCCAAACTTCATCGGCAACTTTAAGAAGAACTTCACTTCATACGTTATGATAGCCCTTGTTGTAATCCTCATGGGTGGACTTTCATGCGCAGGCTGCATCATCTTTGACAACAAGATGTGGGGCTCAGAAAGAAGCATCGCTGAATCAGCTGCAATGCTCGTAGGTCTTCTCTCCGGCTCTCTCACTTCAACACCGGCATTCAGCGCAGCAAAGGAAACCGCTGGAGAAGCTCTTGAAAATATCGTATCCGTAGGCCACGGAATTGCATACCTTTACGGTGTAGTTGGCGTTGTACTCTTTGTCCAGATTATCCCCAAAATCCTTGGTGCAAACATGGCAGAGGAACGCAAGAAGATTGTTGTTGCAGACGACGGATCTTCAGAAAAGAAGTCCCTCAAGAACCTTATCGAAATTGACGGATTCGGATTCATGGCATTTTCTGCAGCAGCTGTATTGGGAATCATCCTTGGCTCAATCAAGGTTTTTGGATTCAACCTTACAACTACAGGCGGTTGTCTTGTTGTTTCCCTTATGTTTGGACACTTTGCCCGCATCGGAAGCATCTCAATCACACCAAAGACAGAGACCCTCAAGGTTTTCCGCGAGCTTGGACTCATGCTCTTCTTGATTGGTGCTGGTATTCCTGGTGGCGCAAACTTCGTAACATATTTTGAAGGCGTTTACTTTATCTACGGTATCATAATGACAACCATTCCAATGATAGCAGGCTACTTCTTTGCAAAGTACGTGCTCAAGCTTAGCCTCCTTAACAACCTTGGCTCTATCACTGGTGGTATGACGTCAACACCTGCCCTTGGAACTCTTATCAACACAGCTGGAACAGAAGACGTTGCATCTGCTTATGCTTCTACCTACCCTGTTGCCCTTATCTCTGTTGTAATCGTTTCCAAAGTTCTTATTATGATGTTCCACTAATAGCGTAGGCTAAAACATAAAAGCCCCTGATGCCAAGCACCAAGGGCTTTTTTTTATGCAAAACAATGAATCTTAAATCTTAAGAAAACAAAAATTTAGTCTTTGAAGAATTTGCGGCGTTCCGCTTGTGCTCTTCCTGGAACAAATCCCTAAGTAGCCCCTTAACCTTGTCCGTAACAAGGCTGTAAATCTTTTCGGAAAGCCTTGTCTTTACATCCTCGTCAAGCCCCTGCTTTCCGTTTGGCTGGGCAAAGATAAAGATAAAGAGGTTCCTGTCTTCAAGCTGGCGGCAGTCTACAAAAATTCCGTCTATATGAAGGTGCAAACCGTTAACATCAACTAGAATGTCGTTAATCTTTTCATATAGGGGCAACTTTGGTTCCAAATCAAATACGCAGGAAAAGTGGCTTAGGCTAACGTCAGAAATTTTTCCGAGCCATTTCTTTTTGTCATAGTTAAAGATAACGGTGCTGGAAAGATCACAAAAGGCCCTTATGTTCTTTCTTCGTCCGCAAGCCTGGTTTGCAAACATAACCTTGTCTATCAGGGAAAAATTTTTCTCTTTCTGATACTCCAAGGCAATGCATCCGCACTTTATGCCAATGTCGTAAAGGTAGTAGCGCTCCAGGGTATGCATTTCATCCTCTTTGGTGCGCTTTGCATACAAAACGCCTATCAGAACGGAGTCTTTGTAAGTTTCCTGAAGCTCCTTTATGTAGTCCTTCCAGTTAACGTCTTCGATTTGCGTGTCAATGTAAAAAAACAGAATGGAATCCTTAAAGGTGTCAATGATAACCTGGACTTTTTCCTTTATGGTGCAAATCCTGTCATCATTGATTATATAAGTTTCATAACCACGCTTAAGGTAGTCTTCCAGATATGTGTCTGGAAACATAGAGACATCCGGGCAAATAAAAAAAGTTTTGCGGCCTTCCAACAAATACTTGCTTGATTCTTCCATAAAGCCCCCTCTCTCGGAGTCGCTGACTGCCATTAAACAGTGAACAAATCTATCTGACTTCCAATCTGTCCGATGGATCCTGCAACCTCATTAGAAATTTCGCCCAATGCAGCACTTGTCTCGTTGATTTTGCGGGCACCAATAGCCATTTCTTCCATACTCTGCTTCATTTCGCTTGAAGAATTCTGGAGAGAATGCATCTCGTTTATAATAACCTTGCTGTTTGCGGCCATTTCCTTTGATGCTGTATGAACATCAGACGCGCTCTCGTTCATGTTGCGCAAGGCATCGCCAATCTGCTTTGAACCAGAATTCTGCTCTTCCATAGCGGCCTTAATCTGCATAACAATCTGGTCTGTTTCCTTAATCTTGTTGGATACAGCAGAAAATGCATCGCTTGCCTCTGTAGAAGCGGATACAACTTCTGTAATAGATTCCTGGATGCTGTTAAGCTGTTCACCGATAGTCTTTGACTGGGCAGAAGATGTTTCGGAAAGCTTACGGATTTCGTCTGCAACAACGCTAAAGCCCTTACCTGCTTCACCTGCATGGGCGGCCTCAATAGCTGCGTTCATAGCAAGAAGGTTTGTCTGCTCAGCAATTGAAGAAATTGCAAGGTTCGCCTCATGAAGCATCTCTGACTGGTTTTCTATCTGCTTGATACGGTCGTTAACGTCCTGCTGCTTGGAGAAGCCTGTCTGCGCATTGGAAGAAAGGTCGTCAAAAGAAGCCGCCATCTTGTCCACAGACTTGTTTACGGACGAAATGTTTCCAATCATCTCTTCTACAGCCGTGGAAGCCTGTGTAACACCTGCCGCCTGATTTTCTATAAGGTTGTCCAGGTTTGCTATGCTGGCAGAAATCTGGTTTACTATGTCTGCAACATTGTTAACGCTTTCGCTCTGGGAATTAATCTGGTTGTGCACAGACTCAATGTTTGCAATAATCTGCGTAATAGAGCTTACAGCCTCGCTGGTGCCGTCAGAAAGCCTCTGGCCTGATGCGTTAAGCTGGTTCTTGGAATCTTTAATCTGGGTAACAATCTGCTGGAGCTTGTCGCAGAAATGGTCAAAGTGGATGATAAGGAAACCAATCTCGTCGCGAATCAAAAGCTTTACGCGCTTTGTAAGGTCTGCCTCTCCTGTTTCCAAGTCCTTAAGAACGTTGGTAACATTGGAAATACGCCACATGAGCCAGCGTACGAACATGCCGCACAAAACCATAACGATGATAATCAGCACGATTACAGACGGAACTACAATCCTAAGGGTCTTGTTGCGGATTGCATTTATGGATTCAATGGACTTTGCCACAAAGAGCATACCCGTAACTGTTCCGTTTGCAGATTTTATAGGAGTATAAATTGTATAAAATTTTTGTCCGTGGATAATGTTCTGCCCCTTGTATGTTTTTCCTGCAAGAACCATATCCAGAATCTTCTTATTGTCTAGCTTTGTACCCACGAGGGACCGGCCGTCTTTTTCGTGCAGAGTTGTAGCAACACGGGTGTCTCCCCTAAAGATAGTACATTCGGCATCATAAGAGTCGTGCACAAGCTGAACTAAGCGGCTCGTGGTAAGGTTAAAGCCGGAAATCGCAGTACCAATAGACTTGCCGTTCAAGATAAGGGGATCTGCGGTTATTATTGCATATTCGATGTTGCCAATCTGTTCTACAGAGAAACTGCTTTTTCCAGCAAGGGCTTCTTTTACGCAGTCAAGCCGTGACAGAGTTTTTCCGCCGTTTACATTTATGCTTGAGCCGGAAAAAATGTCACCCTTGTTGTTTGTGACGGCCATAAAGTCAGCTTCATGAATTCTGTTCATTTCGGCAACAATACGGGAAATTACATGAGTGTCATTTGAATTGACGGCAGCAACCAAGCCTGATTCTGCCGCAAGCCCCTTGGAAATTCCTTGGGCAGAAGAACGCCAGCTTTCCAAAGTTGAATTTGTGCCGTATTCGGTAAAATCCAAGCCTTCCGCATAGCTGTTAAGCAAACCATGGTTGAACAAAGCAAGGGAAATACATGCTACCAGTACAGAGGTTATAACTACAACGCCACCAAAAATCAATACCATTTTAGTGGCGATTTTCATATCCCTACGGGTTGGATCCCAAACGTCCTTCTTCATAAAAACTCCTTCAGTCTTGCAGATAAAACACCTTTTAGCATTACAAAAAATCTGAAGTTACTTTTTTTATTGTTCGGATTCCATTTCCATTTCCATTTCTTCTTCCTTATATACATAGAAGAAGCTTACAAAAAATGTTGTACAATCTGGAACGTGGACAGCCCACTCAACACCAATGCTCTTTATGGAAAGTCCCTGCTGGATTGGGTTCAATGTATCCAGAACACCGCGGGAAATTTCCTTTGCTTCTGAATCCAAAGGCTCGCCCTTGGACCATTCGCTATCTGCCAAAGTCGAAAGATATTTAAAGACCTGAATTCCTCCAAGCGGAGAAAAACGCTCAATCTCCGGTTTGCGGAGCTGGAAGCGGATCTTCAAATCCCAGTTATCCTTGATGATTTTTTCCATCGGATAACCGTAGTGAATGTTTATATCTTCAAAGTCAAGTTCATCATTAAAGAACTTTGCAAGACGCTTTCCATAACCATACGACGGAGTAACATTTACCTTCTCTCCAGTAATGAAATTCTCTGAGTCCTGCAAACAGCGTTCATATTTCTCTTTGAGTGTCATAATGCTCCCTTGTTATAGAATAATTTTATCATTAACAGGTGGTGTTGTCAACTTTTCCAAATAAATTCTTAAAAAAAAAGGACCTGGCAAAAACCAAGTCCTTAAGCATCTCCTACGGGAATCGAACCCATGTTGACGGGATGAAAACCCGTTGTCCTAACCCCTAGACGAAGGAGACATACTCGCTAACCGCGATGAATGTACTATATCATATACGCGGTAAAAATGTCAATAGGCAAAAGCAAAAAAAATTATTTTTTTTACATGCCCATGTCGAATTTTTTAAGGACCTTTGCCTTAAGAGCCTTCACTTCCTCGTCATTCAGGCCAAGGTTTTCTGCAGAAGCTATGTCTGCAAGGGATTTTTTATATTCGCCAAGGTTAAAATATGCAAGGGCACGCCTGTAGTAGACATGGCTTTGGAATGCGTCTATCTCCAGGGACTTGTTAAAACATTCTATGGCTTCCTGGTTCTTGTCCTGGACACTGCACACGATTCCCTCGTAATAAAGTGCCCTAAATCCCTTTGGATCGTCTGCCACGCTTGCCCTAAAGTCCTCCAGGGCCTTGTCGTACATGCTCTGGGCAAAATATGCCATGCCGCGGTGCTTGTAGATTACACCCAAAACAACTGGTGGCGGGGTTGGCTTTGAATTGATTATCTGCGTGTAGATTTCTATTGCCTTGTCAAAGTTTGCAAGATTGTGCTCGTGGAGTGCGGACAAAACAAGCTCATCTATGCTCTTTTTGCTGTAAGGCAGGTCGTTCTGGGGTGAATAGATTGCTGCAGAAGCCTTTAGGTCCCTGTTTTCCTGGGGAAGGCCAAATTCCTTGTTGGTAAAGTCGTCTGCCTTGTTATAGAAGGTACTGCGCCTTGTTCCAAGCTCTGACTGCAACCTGTTCTGGTAGTCACGGATTTCCTGAAAAATTGTATCTGCAAGGGTAAGGCTTGCGTTTATAGATGCCAGTTTGCGCCTTAATGGCTTGTCAAATGGGTTGAATTCTGATTTATAGATAAGCTCGTGCTCCACTTCTGCCCATGCGTCCTGAAGGATTGTCCTGATTTGTATTTCGCAGACAACTTCATCCGGCAGCGGAGGATCAAGTTCTTTTTTGGGCTTACAGTCTTCTGGGATTGCAATAAGCACATGAACGGATTCGTAGCCAAATTCGCGGAAGGACTGTTGTGCTCCCTTGCGCTCTATTTCCTTGACGTTAAAAAAAGTGACGAGCTGCTGCTCAACTATGTCCAGGTCTTCCAAAAAGGCACATATTACGCGGATTCCTATCATGTCCGTAAGGGTAACAAGTGATTTGCTTTCTGCGGCCTCTTTTGGCTTTTGGCGGAGTATTTTTTTGTAGTAGCTTGTAAAAGATTTTATGCGGGTCTTGAAGGTTGGAATGGATGCTATTTTTATAGAAGCTTTTAGCTTTGCCTCTATATAGGCCAAAACCTCATTAAAAACAGGTGCGTAACTTTCATATAATCTTTGTATTTCCAACTTGTTTGGAAGATCTTGCTGTTCCATTGCCACAACCTATTCCGCCCTTATTAAATAGCTTTTTATTTTATGAAGCGCCAAAATGAATTTTTAGCGTATTGTTGTTTTAGTCTTATTTTGCATAAAAAAAGCCGCCCGTATTTCAGGACGGCTTCATTCAAGAATTGGCTTGAATCAAGTTACAGCAATAATTACTGTCTTGTTGAACCAGAATCTTCTACACCAGAAGATGTGAATGTGTCTTCAGTTGCCATCTTCTGCTGCTCGAGGTAGCGGTTAACCTGCTTGTTGCCAAAGCGGCTCATTTCGAGGTTCTGGCGAGCCTTTTCCTTCTTTGTGATGATTCCCCAGAGGTCTTCGTCTGCGATGTCGCGTTCTGTCTTGAGAACTGCTTCGTCGTAGATAACCTTTACATCCTTGAAGTATCCAACAAAGTTATCACCAATGTCAGATGCATCACGTGTAATCTGGAATCCTGCGAACTTTACATAAGGAGTTCCGCGTGGATAGATTGGGTATACTCTGATTTCGCGTGTGCGTACTTCAGAGATATAGTCCGGGTTGTTCCACTGGAGCTGCTTCCAACCGTCGAACAAGAGAGATCCCATGTAGTAGCGGCGTTCTACACCGTCGTTGTCCTTAAGAAGAACATAGAGCTGGTGTGGGAAGTTCATACCCATTGTATAGCAGGAAATTGCCTTGATTGTTCCTACGTTTGTGATCAAACCGTAGCCATCTTCGAAGAGGTACTTGCCCTTCTGTTCGTCAGTCTGTTCACCGCGGACACCGTTTTCATCAGCATCTGCGAGTGGCTCGTAAGCCTGAATGTCGAACGGAGGTACGATCTTAGCGTTTGCATTGTTGTTCCATGTTGGGAATACAACGCGAACACCGAGTACGTCTGAGCCAGCGAAAGGCTGTTCAGAACCTTCTCTTACGCGAGCGGCCTTTGTCGTGGACAAAGCAAGAGCCTGTGGGTTCTTTGCTGAAGAGTTCAATACTACTTCCCAGTTAGGGATAGCAAGAGAAGTCTTCATGAGTGATTTCTGTTCATTGGTGAATGTAGCACCAGCTGCAACAGAATAGTCCATTACAGTTCTGCTGTTCTGTGTGTTTTGACCGTCTGCATTCGGAATGGAGTCAGCTGTCAACTTTGTAAAGTCGATAAGCGTAGCTTCCTTTGCAAATGCGAATGATCCAACGAGAACCATTGCAGCAGCAGTTAAAATTAAATTCCTCTTCATTCGAAGCTCCTTTAATACATTTTTGATGTAGCCTTGTTAGTAATAGTATCTATTAAGAAAGTCATTTTGTCAACGTTTTTTTGAAAGAATTTGATTTTTTTAAAATCTCTTCAATCTTGAAGCGCTTCGAAAATCAGCTTTTTTCATAGACACTTTTACCGTCAATGTACACCAAAACGGTATTTATTTTTGTGAAGTTCATCACAATATTCCTTTTTAAAAGGGATATTCCTGTATTAATATCGGCAGCATCGTCTGAACTCTTTAACGCTCCCTTGCTTAATCCTATGTAGGCTGTGCCGTCCGCATCCACGGTAAAAAATTCCACTGTGGTTTCTCCGGGGAAAAGCTTTTTGTAGCTGTGCGTCAGGGGACCCAACAAAAGGTCATCAACAAAATAGCGCTCTGTTCCCTGGGTTGCGTCTTTTGGAATAAACCGCTCTTCTGTATAGGTTTTCCCGTTTTCAAATGAGGGAAAGTACATAAGGGTTCTAAAAGACTTGTCTCTTTTCTGGATTGAAACCAATGAGATGGCGGCTGCACCCACTGCAAGAGCGGCGCATACTAATGCCGTAATAAAATATGGCTTATTTTTCATTTTTTACTGTAAATCCTCTTGAACGTTCAAAATGCGTTACAAACGCTTGGAGCCCATTATATATCCCAAAGGCAATCTTTTGCAAGTAGTCCTCATCTGCAAGGAGTGCCCCCTCCTCCGGGTTTGTAAGGAAGCCTGTCTCTACAAGCACGCTTGGCATTTTTGCATTGCGCACGACAAACCATTCTTCTGCCTTTATTCCGCGGGAAGAGCTTAGCTTTCCAACCTGGGCCTTTATTCCTTCCATTATGAATTTTGAAATCAGCACGGACTCTGTGGTGTATTCTTCCTCCATGATGGCATTTACAATCGTGTTGATGTCGCTGTCTTCGCTTACGTCCTTGTTCAAGACCTTGCGCCTGTAGCCTGGGGAAAGATACCATACCTCGTAGCCCGAAGCGTTTTTGTCCAGGCTTGCGTTAACGTGGATTGAGACATAGACTATGGCTTCATTTGGGGCAAGCTTTACGGAATTTGCTATCTCAGTCCTCTGGCCAAGGGAAAGGTAAACGTCCTTGTCGCGGGTCATTATTATGCGCTTGTCGGGATAGGCTTTTTTTAGGCACTTGTAGAGTTTGAGCCCTATGTTCAGGTTAACGTCCTTTTCCACGACCTTTACAGACTTTCCTTTTATTACATGGGTTGCGCTGGCACCGGGGTCTTTTCCGCCGTGACCGGGATCAATAAGGATAACGCCAACCTTGTACTGGTTCTGTGAATCCTGTTCCTTAAAGAAATTTATGGCGGCAGTCATGAATTTTTGTCCTGCAAAGAGAACTCCGTCCTTTAGGTAGGGCGCCTTTTCGTTCATGATTGTGCTGTAGTTCTTAAGGGCAAAGTCTCCGCCTGCCTTAAAGGAAATCTGCTTTCCGTTTTTTTCCATAACTCCGGAAAGGGAAAAAGGATCCCAGTACACGCTTATGCCGGCCTCGATTGAACTTTCCAAAAGGTTTACGTCTGCTTGCGTAGTTCCAGCGAAGGCGGCAGCGTTCAAAATGGAGAGAAAAATAATAAATAAAAAAGCCCTTCCCTTCCTTTTCATTTAAATGGGAACCCCCGTCTTTCCTTTTTTGAAGCATTGCAATCAGCTACATAAAGTATACCTTGAATTCCACCCCTAATCAATGCTCTTACAAAAAGCTTTGTGTCCAACCTTGCATGGCTTGGGGAGAGGGAATCAAAAAGTTTTAGCGTTTGCGCCAAGTTCCTGTGGTTGTAGTCAAAAACTGATGAAAGATTTTCTATAATACTCTGTGGGAATAAAGAAAATGCGCTTGCATCTTTTTCAAAGACAGGATTTTTGTCTGTAAAATCAAGCAAAGTTTTTTTCTGTCCTTCATCAAGTGCAAAGGCATCCGGCGGAAACGATTTTTCGCTCTTGCGGCAGTTTCCTTCAAGGAATTCCTGGGTTGCCCTGTTGTTCTTTTCCAGACGGAGAACAAGTGTGGAAACGCTCTGCTCCGAGGCCTTGACTGCAAGTTCGTGTGTTGGTGCAAGAGAAATTACGTTGCCGCATTTTTCCACATTGTTGCGGGGAAAGCTTACTGCATTACCCTTCCTGCACCTAAAGAACATGTTCTTTACAAAAGGAACACAAGATGCGCTGTCTGCGTTGTAGACCTTGTGGATTTTTCCCGGTATGGAAATCCATGCCCTTTCTGCGCTTACATTCTTGCAGGGAACTTCATAAACCTTGAACGGACAGTCTTTTACTTCTACAGGGTGTCTTTGATTTAAAAGCTCATCAGGTTCAAGGCCAAGTGCAATCTGCATCAATGACTTTGTAAGATTGAGTGATGACGCATAGGGGTATGTCCAGCCAGACATGTAGCCTCCGGAAAGGCGTGCCGCTATTTCTCCAATCATGGGACCCTTTGCCGTATACTTTATGTCTGCCTTTGCTGCACCGCATGTTAAGCCCAATGCCGCTATTCCCTTTGCAAAAGTCTGTATAAGCTCTATCTTTTTTGCCTCGTCAAAAACTGAGGGCATTGTGTGTCCCATCTCTATAAAATACGGCGGGTAATAGATGTGGCGGTCTGCAAAACCTGTAATTGTAAGCGTGCCATTGTAAACCACGGAATCTATGGAAAATTCAGGCCCTTCCATGTAGTCTTCGAGTATGGCCCTTCCACTCCTTGAATTGCGTGCTGCATCTTCCACAGCTGGAAGGAATTCCGACTTGTTCCTTATAAGACGGCAACCCCTAGCCCCCATGTTGTCTACCGGCTTTACAACCTTGGGAAAATTCATTGAATCAAGAATTTCCGGTTTTAGGAAAGATGCAATGTGGGAACGCTCAATCTGAACAAATTCCGGGGAGCTTACATTCATTGCCTTAAAGCATCCCCTCATCTTTATCTTGTCGCTTGCGTTTACGGCAGCTTCAAATGTATGGGACTTGAATCCGCATTTTTCTGCAACATAGCTTACGGATGCGGAAAAATCAGTTCCTGCGGTAAAGACACCGGCTATGTTTTCCTTGTGCGAAAGGGCAAATTCTGCTATCTTCTCGCGGTCCTTTAGGTCTATAAGTTCAAAGTGGTCGGCGAAGGGTACGCAAACCGCATTGGGGTTAGCATCTACGGCAAGCACCTTAAAGCCCAGTTCCTTTGCGGCTTCAAAAGACGGTCGCTGCATGAGGCCTGCACCCAAAATCAAAACATATCTGCCATCCATAATTAGTTCACCTTCCTGCAATAGACTTCAAAAGTATCCCCAAGCTTAAAAAGCATACTTAAGGTTTTGTACATGCGGAACTTCAATGACTTTGAATCCGATCCGCTCTTTTTTATTGAAGGGAATCTTTCGGGATGAATTCCTGTAGAGACAGTGCGCACAACCTTGAATCCGTATTTCTTTAGTATGGACGCACAGCGCTTTGGTTCCCAGAGGGTATAATGGTCAGCGGGGCTTTGCCTAAAAAATTCATCCGTATTGTATTTTTCGCTTACACCTGCAGCAGACGGTGTGCTGAATGCAAAAATACCACCCTTCTTGACTATCTTAGAAACCGCCTTTAGCACGCTGTCCAAATCCTGGAAATGTTCAATTACGTACCACATTGTTACTGCATCAAATTTGTCTACTCCAAATTCTCCGGCAACATCCGCATCGGGGAATGAAGCAAGCAGGGCTGGATAATGCAAGGTGTTCTGAACGTATTCAACCGCATCCTTGGAAATGTCTGTTCCAAAAACATGCCAACCTGAATCATTTGCGGCATCAAGGAAGGGTCCCAGAGCACACCCAATGTCCAGTACGGTTGGCGTTACAGATGAATGTCCGCGGCGGTAGATAAAGTCAATTATGCTGACCCTGCGCACACACTGGGCCTTTATGTTTTCAAAGTCATCCTGATAGGTTTTTCCGTACTGCTTTTTGTAGTCATCGTAGAAGTAGTCATGGTTGTACTCTGTCTGCTGGCTTTGAATTGTCCACGACATGTAGAGCATACCGCATTTCTGACAGCGACGGAAGGTTCTTTCTGGAGTCCTTGCGATGAGCGGATCTTTTGGCCAAGATTTCTTTTCTTCCCGGCATACTGGGCAGCAGAGGTTTCTTCCCTGAGAAAGGTTTAGCATAAAGGTGTCAAGCTCGTGAATTCCGTTTTCCTTTATGTCTCTGTAGAGGGATTTTTTGTCTGCCAAAAGTTTTTGGAAAGACTCCTTGTTAATTAGGGATGCCTGAACGCATTTAAATGAATATTTTTCCGCAAGGCTTTCGTGGAGTGGCGTAGTACCCAAAAGGATTACGGCACAACCTGCCGCGGAGGCTTCAAAGGCGGTAAAACCATAATGCGTTACAACAAGGTCAAATTCAAAAAGCTTTTCACGCAAATTCATTACAGGTTCTATTACCCGTATGTATTTGGAAAGATTTTCCGGAACCTGTTCCTGTAAGCTTTTTGCCTTGGAAGCGTCACCTGCTATGGCCGTTACGTAAAGACCGCATTCAGCAAGCGCAATGGCAGAAGGGAATGCAAGGGACGCTGGGTCTTCCCCACCAAGCACCACAAGGGCAGTATGAATTTTAGCGCTTCTCTCTTCTTCTGAGCGGCGGTTCTTTGGAAGAATAATAAAACCTGGCTCAGAAAGGTTCGGCTTCCTCGTATAACCCAACGACGGGATTATGTCTAAAAGGTAGTCAGCCCATTCAGTTTCAAGGGCACCCTCGTCTATACTTGCAACGGGGCACTGCATGGAAATTTTCTTTGCTTCAGCCTCGTCTGTCCTAAACAAATCAGTTACCGCAAGATTGTAGCTTGAAATGTTTTCCAAAGAAGATACAAGCTGCCACTTTTGCAATCCTTCTGCATAAGCTTCTTCCAAGAGAGCCTTTGCCTGTTCCAAGCCACAGTCATCTGGAACATAAATGTCTGCTCCGGTCTTGCATGCCAAATCAAGGCAGCGGCGTAGGTGTCCTGTTCCCGCACCTTTTTTTGTGCTAGGAATAAGAATCATGGGGTATTTTACGGATGCAATCTGCATACCGCGGATTACTTCTTTGGATGTATAGGGCTCCAAAATATTTTTTTTGAGCAAAGTGTTTGTTGTTTTTGCCTTGTTTGAAGAGACAGCCCTTACAAAAGCCAGAGCCCTTCTGTAGTCGCTTGCGGTGTCTATGGTTGTCCTAAGCTCAGGGTAATGGTAGGCCGACGGAGACTTTAGAAAGAGGCAGTTAAAATGATCCTGATGCTTGTAAAGGGCCGGCCCAACGTGCTCATGGTCTTCTGCCGTCAGATTCTTTAGCTTTGAAGCTTCAACAAGAGCCTGTGCAGAAAATATTTCTATTCCTGAACCATGGGGAAGGCCTGTCCATGTTATATAGTCAACACTGGAAGAAGCCTTGCGCTTTTTGTATTCCTCAAGAAGTTCAGAAGCCGCATCGTAAAAGAGGAATGGATTGTCTGCCGTAGCGCGAACAACAATGTCTGCCTTGGACACTTCTATTGTCTTGCAGAACCTGTCCAAAACATCCTCTTTGCTTCCGGCAAAAAAATCCCAGCCGCATTTCTTTGCAGCAAATTCAAGTTCAGGGGCACTTTCCGAATCAACCGCAAGATAGTATGCGTCACAGGGAACTTTCTTCATGGAGGCAAGAACCCATTCGAGTATGCTAAATCCACCAAGCGGCAAGAGAGCCTTTCGGGGAAGTCTTGTAGAAGAAAGCCTGCACTGAACAATAAGGACTACCCTATCCTTTTTCTTACCGAACAAATCAAAAACTCCCATCTATTTTCCCCAGTTCTGAATTAAAGTTGCTGCATCTTTTTTAAACCTGTACTTGTTTTTTTCCGTCCACTTTCTTGCAAGCCCAAAAAGTTCCAGCGCGTCTCTGAACGAACAAGAACGGTGAGCCCTGAATGCAAAGAAAGAACTGAGCGGTATTTCCGCATGGTCATTCTTAAAGACCGGCAAAAGGTTTTTTATGTAGAAGCGGAGGTATGAAGAATCCACCGTTTGGTTTTCTTCTAGAACATCGCCCGAATAGGAAAAACTGAATGAAGTCTGCACAGAAACCCTTTCTCCCCAAAGCCAGGCCCTGCAGAACAAGTCAACCTTCTGCCAATATGGGGAAGAAATGGTGTAGTCTGCCCCGCCCAACTGGATAAACTTGTTGCGGTCATAAAAGCCTGCAAGGTCAGCCGGATAAAGCGTAACATCCCCCTCCTGCAGCGAAGGTGAAGATGCCACCGTAAAAACCGATTTTTCCACGGTAGGCAAAAAGCGTATTGGAATTGACTGGAAGGTTGAAGTTGTAAGCCTTGGGCATACGCAAAAATCATTCAGAGCCATAAGCTTTTTTGCAAGCTGAGGATTAAAAGAAATGTCATCCATGCACATGTCATCCTGCAGGACGAGCACATAGGGAGCGGTTGCCAAAGACATTCCAAGGTTAAGCATGTCTCCTTCAGTTATTTCCTCCAGCGCAATAACAAAGCTAACGCTGGGATACAAAGACGCTGCGTTTTCCGTTGCAAAGCGGTTTGAGCCAGCCTCTACGCTTATTATGCTGTTAAATCCGCGGTAGATAAGGTTGTCAAACACACGGCTCCTGGAAGCCTTTTCCGTTCTGTTAAGAACTATGCAGTCCACCGGCATATTTGCAGGGGATGATTTTTCTGCCCCGCCCATAACGGTATGGTTTATCTGCCTCTGGTTAAAAATTGAAGGTATAGTATTCATCGCATTTCCCGCACTTGCCACAGTATTTTTTTTCTATATGTTCATTTACATAAGGTTTGAATTTTTTCCAAACAGCCTCAATTCCTTCGCTAAGGACATTGCCCACAATCACCGCATCCTGAGCAAAGGGCTCGTTTTCCCTGCACAAAGGAACGTCCCCGTTACCAAGAACAGTCATATCCCTCTTTAAATGCCAACATGGAGTCCGTACAAGGGGGCTAAGGTCTGCCGGGCGCTCATCGCTAAAGAAGTGGCATGCATGGTCAAACTTTTGAATTATCACGTTGCCACCAGAAGGAGATGCCTTGTCGTGCCAATAGCGGTAGAAAGATTCAAGCTCACACTCGTTTGCATTCATTCTGGTAAACTGGGGCCACACGTTCCCCGGAAAGATCTGGCTTAAAACCTGCACTGCCCTTGTTGCCTTTGCAAAAGCAGACGCTTCTGTTCCGCATCCGTGAATGGAATTATAGACCTCCTGACTGAACGCGTCTATGCTTACTATCCAAGTAACGCGGGAAGCTGCAACATCTGCAATCCGCTTTACCTGCTGCATAAAGCTGTCTTCCAGAACATTAAGCGCATCCGTCTCTATCAAAAGAGAAAGCCCTTCGTGAGAAAGAACTTCTTCTGCATACTTTCCAAATTCCGCATTGAGCAGTGGATCTGCAAAAGTGCCAAGCCCCACCACTGCCTGTTCAGAAAATTCTTCGATGGAAGAAAGAAGCTTGCAAAAGTTTTCAAAGTCCATGCCCCTTGTTTCCAGAGGCTTTTTTGAATAGGGATTGTAAAGCGTAAAAACCTTTTCCGGGCAAGAAATCTGAATGTTGTAAAAGGCCGGAAGTGTCTGCTGAACATCCGCGCTTTTTACGGCAGCATCAGAAAGAGCCTCTGCGTCATCAGAACTTTCCACCTTGCAAAGCTCAAGGCAGGATAGAGTGTTTGCCTTTGATGAGCAAGAAAAGTCAAAGCGGTACATCCTGTAGTCTTTGGGAGCCATTACGGTTTCTATCTCAAATGAATTTATGTCCGTTTTTATTACCCCAAAAAGGCTTTCTTTTGTTACCGGAAGCTCCGCTGCGGCACAAGTTCCGCTCTTTGCAATGCCGTTCAAAATGTTCAGCGCTCCACAATCAATCACTTCTGGGGCAAAACCCAAAGGCCATCCGTCTGCAAACGAATATTCCGCCAGATATTTCTTGTGGCTTTCCAAAACTTGCCGTGTCAAAGACTTATTAAGGAAGGGGCAGTCGCCAAAAGCAAAAACCACGCAGGAAGACGATGTTCTTGATGCAAAAAGCGCAAGTTCTTCCAAAAGAAACTGAGTGTTCCACCTGTCCTTTTTTACCAGGCTGAATTTTTCCTGGCAGCCGCATTTTTGCAGGGCAGATTTTACAGCTTCTTCAGAAGAAGGGGTTACCGCCACCGCATAGGATGACTCTCCTTCCAGCCCCAAGGCCCATTCAAGAGAAAGTTCAAAAGCAGACTGTTTTCCAGAGGAAAATATATTGTCAAAAGCATGGGTCTTTTCAAACCCTGCAAATAAAAAAATTCCGTTTTTCATCTCTTTTTTATCGGATTTTTCCCCGCCCAAGTTAAGCCATTACTATAGAGGATTTTTATCATTAAAGAAAAGTCCAAAATCCTAACGTTGACTTTTTTAAGTTTTCTTTATAGAATTAAATAACAGTGGACAGAGGGGAATATGACAGTTACACTTAGAGAAATCAGACGGCTCCAGGACAAGGTTGCCGAAGAAATCAAGGAATTAAAAGAGAATCCTGACGCCGACTACGACCGTCTTGCAGAACTACGCACGCTCAGCTTTAACATTTCCATGGTATTCTTGCGCTACAGCATGGAAAAAGACAGCACGGAAGTAGAACTTGGGCCTGCCGATACAAAAATCGTAAGCGCACTAAAGCCTTTCAAGCAGGAACAGGAAAAAAAGCAGGAAGCAGAGACAGAACGCAAAAAATCCGCCACCATGGCAGAATTTGTGGACAACATCTGCACCCTTTCAAAAGACTGCCTGGACGAGATTGTCTTTATGCAGCAGTCCCTTGAACTTTGCCGCAACAAAATATTCAGGCAGAACATAGAGAGAAAGCTCGCATCCGCCTTAAAAGCCATGGAAGAAATCTACAGCCTGCGCACGGACAGCAAAAAACTTTCCCTATGGAAAAATGAAGTTCTTGAAGGAAGGGAAGATGCAGCCAAGCTCCTTGGAAGCATAAAAACAGAGAAAAAAGCCGCTGCATCCCGCGAAAACGGTAAAAAAGGTGGCCGCCCAAGGAAAATTCAAGAAAAAAAGAGCGTAAAATCTCAAAAAAGTGCAAAAAGAATTTGACACAGCCCCACATATAGTGTATACTCCAAAGTAGATTCAGTATAAACCCACTATTTATATTGAACGATTCCCACTCAGCTCTGTCAGCTTTTCCCACTAATCCCACTGACAGGGCATTTTTTTTGCCTTCTTTCCTACACAATCCCCCGGGCGTAATACAAGTGCTTTCCTCAAATTGAACTTTGGCCATGCATAAAGTTTGCCTGTTTTTAGACCAAAAAAACTTAAAATTGTTTTAGATTTGCACTTACCTTCCACATTGCCTAAATTATTACTTGACACAAAGCTGTTTTTTAACGATTATTATAACGTTATGAATAAAAACAACCTCTCCCGGGAATACCTTGAGTCCATTTCCACGGCAGACTTAATTTCTTTGGCGGACTACTACGGAATAGACATACCGGAAAACCTTAACCGTCGCTTCATAATCGGAGACCTCCTTGAAGTGGCAGAAGAGATTCAGGATAAGGAAGAAAACGAAGAAAACGTAATCATAGCCAAGGGTGAAGTGGAGCTTCCGGAAAACTTGCCAAAATCATATAACGAGACAAAAATCCGCGCTGTTCTGCACAACCCTGCATGGGCATTCGTATTTTGGGACACAAGGAGCAATCTTCAGGGGGAAAACGGAAACGGAACCGAGGGAATGTACCTTCACGTATGCATTTTCAACGATGAAGAGGCAGAAACTCCTTCCGACTTTTTTGACATAAAGGCATCTTCGCGCTGCGGGGAACAGTATGTGCTTCTGCCTCCAGGAACAAAGAGCTTTGCCATAGAGCTAAAAATTCCTGCGGAAAGCCCTTCCGAAAAGCCAGAAATAATCGCCTTTACGGAAAAAATACAGATTCCACAGGAGAATCCGGTAATAGCGGGAATAAAACCGGGGCAAAAGGTTCAGGTTCCGCCAATGGTTTCTCTTTCCGGCTTTGAGCAGCTTTTGAGCGCCCAATTCAGGGAACACAGGGAATCTTTTTCATAAAAACAGAATTTAAAAACAAGAATGTGATCACGGGGTTTTAAATTGTCAGATAAGAAGTTGATAATAGTAATCGCTGCGGAACAAGGCTACATCCGCAACCAAAAGACAGACGAAGGTTTTTCCGCCCAGAATGACATTTTGTTCGGGGCCATAACCGACACCTATATTCCGCTTTTGAATCTTTTTACAAAACTCAGCGCAGAAAACATTCCTTTTAAGCTGGGACTGGTGCTTAGTCCCGTACTCTGCACGCTTTTGTCCGACGAAGTTGTGCAGGAACAATACATTAACTATCTTGACAGGCGCATTGCCCTTGGCGACGTAGAGCTTGAGCGCAACAAAAACGACCCCGCGGTTCTTGACCAGGTTAGGAGCTGCCTTGCAAGGCTTCAGAAGACACGCATTGACTTTACAGACCGCTACCAGAAGAACCTTGTTGCAGCATTCAAGGAGTTTGCCCAGAAGGAATATGTAGAGCTTATTGCAACAGCCGCAACATACGCATACCTTCCCCACTACGCAGACCTTAAGGAAGCACTGAACGCACAGGTGGACACAGGAATCCGCGCCCAGAAGAACTTCTTTGAAGAAAGCGGAGACGGATTCTACCTGCCATACCTTGGCTGGGCCAACGAGCTAGAAAGCGTAATCCGCTCCTACAACATGAATTACACTATTGTAGACACAAAGGCCCTGCTCTTTTCCAAGGACTGCCCTTCAACAGGGATCTTTTCACCGGTAAGGACAAACCGCTCACTTGTTATTTTTGCAAAAGACAACGAGACACCCCAGGACATTACGGACAAAGACAGCGGTTTTGCCCAAAATGGTGCTTACAGAAACCAGAATGAAGACATTGGCTTCTCTCTTGAGGGTGCAGAGCTAGAAAACTTCCTTGGAAACAGCAGAATCCGCATACAGACAGGCTACAAGTACACGGCAAACGATTCCAAAGTATACGATGCAACAAAAGCCCATGAACAGGTAAAAAAAGACGCACTTGCCTTCTACAACTCAAAAAAAGAAAAGCTCAACAAGGCTTCATCTCTTATGGAAGACGGACAGGATGCAATACTCACCTGCACCATTCCCGCAGAAGTTCT
>JAGCWT010000098.1 GCA_017961705.1 Treponema sp. | reverse complement strand
AGTTGGATAAACCAATTCTCGAAATGCAAGATTAGAATTATAGTTTATCCTTCTTCTTTTGTCAATTGCCTTTTTCTCAGCTGCGTGCATGGGGTAAATAGGGTGCGTTGGATTTCCGGAAAGACGGAATATTAGAAGATGCGGCTTCTGCGCTAAAAATACAGAAGAAGGATAAGATTATGGTACAAATTTATTCTTACCAAAATTCCCTCAAGACTGGCGAGGGTAAAGACAAATATTGCTTTAGGAGCGTCGTTGACCAGGTTATGGACAGCGAGCAGCTTGTAAAGGAAATCATCAGTTACAATTCAACTATCACGGATGCGGATGCCAGGGCTGTGCTTTCGGTTCTTAACGACCGGGTCCGTCATTTTGTAAATCTTGGCTACAAAGTGGAGCTTCCTTTTGGCTATGTGTATAACAAAGCGAACGGAACTGTCGCAAAACTGAACGACGGTTTTGTTCCAGGAAAAGGAAACCACAGAATAACAAGTGTCTTCAAGTTTAAGGACGACGCCGCGGATGAAATGACAAAAGACGCTTCTTACAAACTTGCTGGAAGCGGATATGTTCAGCTTCCTTCAATCAAGGAAATTTCTTCTATTCTTCCAAACGGTATGGAGAGCGAAAATCTTGATTTTTCTGCAGGGGCTATGCTCCGAATCAAAGGCAAGAATGTTTCCTTTGTCGCAGAAGATGAGGTGCAGGGTGTTTTCCTCGTTTCATCAGATTCTTCCGAGACGCGTGTTTCAAACTACAACAGAATTGGCTCGAATGTCATTGAGGCCTATGTTCCAGCTGTTGCATCTGGCAGCTATGAAATAAAGCTTGTCACAAAGCCAGGGACAGAGCGTTATGAAAAAGCTGTGTCTTCTACGGTTATTAATGTAACTGCGTAACTTTTTCAGAGGGCTTCCTTTTTTGGGGAGTCCTCTGATTTGTATATTTTGGTTAAGTGCTAGAATTCCACTCTTGCGCCAAGCTGCACAAAGCTGTTGTTTTCCCATGCGTAGAATTCGCTTTCTTCATCCTTGCAGCCAAGGTACATGCCGCTTGCGGTGAGGGAAAGGTCTGGAACCGGCTTGTAGACAATCTTTGGCATTACAACTAAGTCTCCTCTTTCTATTCCGTACATGACGGTAACTTCCGGTGCGAGCTTTTCGTTCATAAAGGAAGTGGTTATGTTTGCCACAAGGCGGTTGTTTGTTGCGTGGCCTGCATTGTAGTCCGCATCGTATTCTTTAAAGGTTCCGTCTTTTACCTTGTCGTAGTTAAGGGTAAGGCTTCCTGTTTCCTGAATGTTTACGTTCATGTTTGCAAAGGGAAGGTCAATGTCAAATCCTGCAAGCCATGCCACAGAATTGTTGTGAACCCATGGATTGTCTCCCTTTGTGTCTTCCGTAAGGTTGAATGTAGCTTCTCCGCGCAGGTTGAAGTGCCAGAGTATTGTGCTTGCTTCAAGTCCGAAGGTCTGCTTGCGGTCGTAGTGCAGCTGTGGAAGGGAAAGCTCTGTTCCGCTCTGGATTGCAAATGCCTTGATTGCGTCTTCCTTGGAGATTGCACCGCTTTGTATTGCGGATCCATAGTTTGTAAGGAATGCCGTGTTGGAGGCGATTGCCGCTGCGTCTGAATAATAAGAAGAAAGGTCAACGGATGGCTGCTTGTAGTGGCCGTAGTAATAGCTTGCGCCCACGTCAAACTGCTTGAATGTGGCTGTTACGCGGGTACCAAACTGTGAATATTTTACTGTGTTTGTTTCCGGGTAAAGGCTTTCCGGGTCGTCCATAAGGGAGTTGGCGTAGGTTAGGTATTCAAGGTAGGCTTTTTCTGCTGGGATGTAGCCTGCGTCTGTTGTGGTTAAGGCGTCTTTTGCGGCAAGCTTAGCGGCAAGGTTTGTGCTTACAATGCCTGTTACCGTGGACTTTAATGCTCCAACCTGTCCAGGAAGCCAGTAGCCTTGGTTTGCAAAGCGGTCTGTGGGGAGGAATGGAGTGTAGACAGCTTCTACCCTTACGTTGCTTATTACTCCGTTTGAATAAGCGGGTGCGTATATTGCCTGTGCCATTGGTGTGCTTATACGGCGGTCAAGGTAGTCTGGGAAGATAAAGTCCGTGTAATCGTCTGCGTTAAAGTTGTCCAGTACGTGGAGCTTGTCGCCCTTTCCCCAAGTGATTTTCATCTTGCCTGCATTCAGGGTAAAGTTTCCCATGTAGCCTGAGAGGGTAAGCTCGTCTATTACGTCAAAGGGGTGGTCTTTTATAATGTCCTTCTGGAAGAGCAGCTTTACTTCTGCATCTGCCTTGTTTCCTGTGTATTTGATTCCGATTTTTGCGCTTGCGTCTGCATCGGTGGGGACATTCCTTAAGTCCTTGAAGTTTTTTGCTTCAAAGCCTGTGTCCTTTCCGTCTACGTCCTTGTCCAGGTAGGCGCGTCCATCTGCTTTAAGTGTACCGGAGAATTCAACCGGTATGGAAGAAGATGAGCCTTCAAAAGAGCCAAAGCCGGATGAAGAGTCTCCGTCAAAAAATGAATCCTGTGCGCTTGAATTTGTTGCTAATAAAAGAAGGGCAGCGCTTGCTGCAAAAATGCGTGCTGTTGTTTTCATAAAGGGCCTCTGGATGAAAAAGAAAATGGAGCAGGCGTTGGTCGCAACCTGCGGTTGCTTACCGAGTTTCTTCGAAACTCGCAAAGGACATGCGCTACCATTCATGCCCTATTGGGGCGTTGCGGGGCTTAGCAAAAAGATTTGCCCCGCAGAAGGGGTAGCGCAAGACGGCAACGCCGGCTGGAGCGAGGGGAAGACCTTCCCCTCCTGTATTATTTATTTTCCTGTGTTAAGGAACTGCTGGGTGAATACGTGGGCTGGGATTGCCTTGTCGATTTCCATTGTGCCAACATTGATTGTTGTGGAGTGGCCTGTTGTAAGATCCTTGAGTGTTGTGCTCATTGGAACGTCGTAGGTGATTCCAGTTACGCCTGTCTTTTTCTGGATGCTGTTGACTGTGAGAGTCTTTACGAGCTTACCTTTGATGTACATTTCTGTGTAGATTGGGTACATGGTGTTTTTGTCTATCCATGTGATGCGGTAGTCGTACTGGCTCTTTGTTTTTGGGTCTTCGCGGATTTTGAAGCAGTCGTAGCCGTTCTTTTTTTCTTCGGCCATGAATGTGTGTTCGTCTTCTTCAACATCGCGTGTGGAAAGGTCGTCGTAGGTTGCGTCTGTTCCAAGGAATGACTTTGAGCCTTCGCTTGAATTTACGCGGCGTGACTGCTTTAATGATGGCAGGTAGATGAACTTGTCGTCCGGCTGGGTTCCCTTGTTTTCGCACTGGAGGAATCTTGTTCCCTTCTTTGCACCCTTCTGGAAAATCATTACTACGGAGCCAAGGTCGTTTTCTTCTTTGCCGTATTCTTCTACGTACCAGTCTTCGTTGTTGCCGTTCTTGTCGGTAAGACGCATCTGTACCGCTGTGTGGCTGAATTTTGGCTTTTTAAAGTCGGCTACCTGCTTCATGATGTCGTAGCCTTTTTTGTCTGCAAAGGCAGATGCTGCTGTGAGTAACAATGCGCAAGTGATGGTTGCTGTTCTTGTAAGTTTGTTCATACTTCTTATCTCCTGAATGTTTAATTGTTACAATTCAATACGAATTGCCGTCTATGCAGGCCCTTTGCATTTGGACAACCCGTATTTATATAGGTAAACAAATGCAAGGGGCGTTGGTTACTTTTTATTCCTCTTCTTCTTCCGGTACGATTGGTGCGGAAGGTTCTTTCTTTGGCCTTATGAATGCAGGATCCAACCAGTTGAGGATGCCCGGTATGATTGTCATTGCAAGCACGCTGGAAGAGAACATTACGATTGCAACAAGCACTCCTATGCAGCGCAGTACGGAGAACTTTGACAGGCAGAGCACAAGGAAGCCCAGTCCTACGGAGAGTGCGTTTGTTACGATTCCCTTGCCGCTCTTTTTGAATGTCTGCATTGTGACAAGCTTTATGTCCGAAGACTTGCTTCTTTCTTCCTTGTATGTTGTAAGGAAGTGAATTGTGTAGTCAATGCCTACGCCGACTGCAACTGATGCTATGATGCTTGTGATAAAGTCCAGGTTGATTCCTGCAAAGCCCATGACCATGTAGTTTAGCAATATTGTTAGGGCAAGCGGTACTACTCCCAAAAGTCCTGCCCAGACGGAGCCGAAGGATATTGCTATAATCAGGAATACGGATCCGAGTGAAAGTGAAAGGCTTGTAATCTGGCTTGACACAATCATGTTGGTCATTGCGTATTCCATCTGGCTTGAGCCTGTGAAGTCTATTGTGTAGCCTTCGGGGAAGTTGTTCTTTGCGTATTCCTTGGCGGCTTCTATGATGATTCCTGTGTCTGCGGTTGCGTGTGTCCTAAGCTGGCACTGGATGCGGAGCTGGGATGGCTTGTTCTCTTTGTCTACAAAGCGGTCAAGGCTTCCGGAAAGGAGGCTCATGTAGTCGTTAACAACGTCCTGGAGTTCTTCCTTTGTTGCAACAGGATACTTTGTTACGTCGCCAGGGATTTCGTAGTAGGCGAGTCCCTTGTAGTTGAGCTGCTTCTGGAACTGCTCGAATACCTTTTCAAAGCTGGCGTTTTTTCCGCCTGCCTCTATGTATGCTGCGTTGAGGAGGCTTAGAATTTCTTCTGCTGTCTTTGTCTGCTCAAGGCCTGCCTTGTATGCTATGTTGGGGTCTACAAAATCTAGCGGTGGGTTTGCAGAACCTGTGCCTTCTTCTGTGTTGTTTGAAGAAGATTCACCTTCGCCGAATGAAGCAAATGCATCGTCTCCAAATGATGATACTTCTTCTGCTGAACTTGATCCATCGCCAAATGAAGCGAATGCGTCTTCTCCGAATGAAGAAACTGCTTCGCCTGATGCTCCCTGGTCGAATGATGCAAATGCGTCGTCTCCAAAAGAAGATATTCCTGATTCATCTTCTTTGCCTGATGCCATGCCTGCAATTTCTGCTGTGGCCGGGTCGTGCCAAACCTGGTTTACGCGCTTTATGAAGGTTGTGAAAGATGCAATCTTTCCTATTTTGTCCGGGTAAGTGCTTAGAAGGTATTGCTGCATTTCGTCTACTGCGGTAAGGAGTTCCGGGTTTGTAACGTCGCCGTCTTCTTTTCCGCTTATGAGGAAGTATGTGCTGTTTGTTCCTGCGTAGTGCTCGTCTACATAGTCAAGGTTCTGCCTGAACTCTGATGAGCGGGGGAAGTAGTTTACCAAAGCGGTGTCTATGTTTATTAGGCGGAATCCTGTTATTGCGATTGTGAGGATTGCCACCGTAAAAATGATGAGACGTGCCGGCGTTCCGCAAAAGAAGCGGTAGATTGCATAAGTTGTTTCGCCAGATGCTTCTTCCGCGGTTTTGCCACCACGTCTCTGATGAGCAAGGTCAATGCGCCTTCTTACCTTTTCAGAAAGCTTTTCGATTGGGGTCTTTCTGTGGGCAAGCTTGTAAGGCTTTACGAGTATGAGTGCCGGTATGAATATAACAGAAAAGAGCAGTGCAAAGACAACTCCTATTGCCATGAAGACTGCAAAGCTGTGAAGACATTCGATTGGGCTTGTTACAAGAGATGCAAAACCAACGGCTGTCGTAAGGGCTGCAAGAAGAACTGCCTTTGAAACTTCTTTGAGTCCACGGAAAACTGCGTCTTCGTATATTTCTTTTGTGAGTTCACCTTCCACGTCGTTAAGCTCGTTGTAGTAGTGTGTTAGCACGTGGATTCCATAGGCTGAACCTGATGCAATGAGGGCTACCGGTATTACGGATGAAACGAGGGTGAATGTTTCGTGAAGGAGTGCCATGAGTCCGCATGAGCAGACTGTTGCCATGAGTACCGTAAGCAGGGGCAGGAATGTTCCTTCCAATGTGTGGAAGCTAAAGTAGAGTGTTATAAGAAGAACTATTGCTACAAGGGGAATAAGGCGGGTAAGGTCTGAGAGCATGAAGCTCTTTGAGTTTTCCGAAAGGGAAGGGTCGCCGTAGAATTTGTAGGTAAGGTTCTTTCCTGCAAGTTCCTTTTCTGTGATTGCGCGGATGTTGTCCAGAACTTCCTGGTTGCGAACGGAGTCGCCCTTTGCCTTGTAGGTTGCCTTTTTTGCGGCGGAGCGGTTTTTCTTTGCTTCCTTTACTGCTGCCTTTAGTGAAGCGATTGTTTCTGCGTCCGAAGTTTTTGCGCTGACAGCTTCTTTTAGGGCTGCCTTTGCCTTTGCATATTCTTGGTCTGCGCTTTCGAATGCAATCTGCTCTTCGCCTTTTGGTTCAAGGGTAACCTGTATCTGTGTGCCTGTGTAGTTGTCGTCTATTATTACGCGGCTGTAGATGTCGTCCCATTCGTTGAGACGGTCCTTTAGGCGGGAAAGCATTTCTTTGCTGCCGATGTAGTTGCCGCTTTCGTCGTAGTCTTCGTCGGGAATGAGCTGGCTTGCAGAAATTGCACCGTCCTGGTTGCAAACATAGTCAATGTGGGTAAGGGAGTCTACGTCTTCTACATATTTTACTTTGAGGGCCTGGTCTGTTATGTTCTTTATTACCTGGATGTTTTCCGGTGTAAGGATTGAACCACTTTTTGCCTCTATGCTGATTCCAAGTGAAATCATTGAACCAAATTCATCTTCCGTCTTGGTAAGGCGGGTGTAGGATTCGTCGTTCTTGGGGAAGAACATTCTGATTGTGTTTTCGATTGTGAGATCCTTTAGGAAGAATCCAAGGAATCCTGTAAGGGCGATGGAGAATACTATGATAATCCACGGATGCTTAAAAAACTTTTTTACGAAATTCATAAAAACTCCTCTTGCTTTATATGGGTGAACACTGAGCTTTTTTTTGCAAGCGTTCAATTTGTTAAACCAATGACTGTAATATACCAAGTTTGAATGCAAATGTCAATAGTTTTGGTAAAAAAAATTAAACGCTTAAACGTTTGAATGTTCAAAGGTTTAATTATTTGGACAAAGATATTGACAAAGAGACTGCAAGGATTTATATTGGAAGAATACGGAAACAATGTTTTTCGCAAACAAAGGAAGGGATGATTTGATAGACAAGAAGGAACTTAAAAGGCTTATTGACAAATTTAAAACCTGCGGCCCAATGCTTGTTGCCCTTGGTGACGAGGTTAGGCAGAATATTCTCTTAAAGCTTGCAGACTCCGGCTTTGAAGGAATTAACGTTACCAACCTTTCTGCCAAGACAAACCTTTCCCGGCCGGCAATTTCCCACCACCTTAAGGTTCTTAAGGATTCGGGCTGGGTTGTTCCGGTAAAGAAGGGAACTCAGATTTTTTACCAGCTTAGCCTTGACTCAAACCTTGGCATGATTTCTAGCCTTATAGAATCCATCCGCAAGATGGAAGCCGCCTACGCCAAGGAGTTTGCGGAGAAAAACAAGGAGTAGGAGCGACATGACGGTCTCTGAGGCTCTCGAAGGGCCGTGTGGAAGGTGGCATTTTTACTTATACAGATGCTGTGGTTCGACAAGCTCACCAACCGGTTCAGCATGACGGTGGTTGGGTGGGGCGGTGAGTACGTAGCATATTAATGCACGGCAGGGATTGGAGCCCCGCCGGAGGCGTTCCGAACGAAGAGAGGAATGGAGCGAAAGCGGAAGGGCGGAAAGCCCCTTAAAAATGGACTCCTTGCCATTTTTTTTTGCTAGGATTTTACATGGCCCTTCGACGGAGCTCAGGGACCGGAGTTGGAGCGTCCATGGCGCCATAGGTTCTTAAAAAATGGCAAGGTCTTTGCAAAGGTGTGTTTTGTTGAAAAAAAGACTGCCGCAGAAAAATAAATACAAATAAAAAGAAGAAGCGCCTGTTTGACTAAGGCAAAATAAATACGCTATAATATTTTTTATGAACAATTTTTCACACGTAATTTTAAAGAACAAAGAAGACATTGAGATTTCCCAGGGCTTTCCTTGGGTTTACGATAACGAGATTTTTTCCGTAAAGTGGCTTGCCGAGGACGGTTCGGGTGTTAAGACTACGACGCTTGCCGAGGCTCAGGTAAAGGCCGGTAGTGCGGTTGAAGTTTATTCCAGCAAGGGAACTTTTTTGGGGACAGGCATTTTTAACCCGTCTTCCAAGATTACGGTCCGCCTTATTGGCCGCGAGCATGCAGATAAAATTATGGCAGATCCGGCTGCATACTGGGACAAGGCCGTGCGCAATTCAGTGAACATCCGTGCCCTTAGCTTTGACCGCATGGACAGCTGCCGCATCATCTACGGAGAGGCGGATTTTATTCCGGGTCTTGTTGCCGAGCGTTACATTGCCTACAATGGGGAAAGGACTGCTGTTTTTGTTGTGGTTCAGTTTTTGTCCCTTGCCTGCGAAGTGTTCAGGAAGGAGATTATTGATTCCATAAAGTCTGTTTGCAAACCGGACGGAATTTATGAAAGAAGCGATGCTCCTGTTCGCGAGAAGGAAGGGCTTGAGCAGAAGACAGGCTGGCTTTTGGGAACCGGCTCCCACTTTGTTAAGGACGGAGTTATTACCATTAAGGAAAACGGAATTTTCCTTGACGTGGACATTGTTAACGGTCAGAAAACCGGATACTTCCTTGACCAGAAGTTCAACCGTGCGGCTGTGGCTTCTTACTGCCACGGAAAGCGTGTTCTTGATGCCTTTTCGCATACCGGTGCCTTTGGCCTTAATGCTGCTAAGGCTGGTGCAAAGAGCGTTGTGTGTGCGGACATTAGCCAGGAAGCGGTTGATTTGATTAGCCACAATGCGGAATCTAACGGAGTTTCTGGCAAGCTTACTGCTGTTTGTGCAGACGTATTTGACCTTTTGAGGCAGTACGAGGAGAAGGGCGAAAAATTTGACGTTATTATCCTTGACCCACCGGCCTTTACAAAAAGCGCAAGGCAGATTCAGAAGGCATACGGCGGCTACAAGGAGATTAACCTTCGTGCAATGCGCATTTTGAGTGAGGGTGGCATTCTTGTTACCTGCTCATGCTCCTATTATTTTGACGAGAACACCTTCTATTCAATGCTTATGCATGCGGCTAAGGACAGCCACAAGAGCGTACAGGTTCTTCAGAAGCGGGGTGCTGCCCCTGACCATCCGCTTCTTGTGGGCTACCCCCAGAGCGAATACCTTAAGTGCGCTATTTGCCGTGTTCTATAGGGCTGGCTTGCGGAAGGGTTTTATAGAATATAGAAGAATTTTATTGAAGGATTCTGTAGCGATATGGAAGGTTCTCCCTACAATTGCATTGTTCTCTTGGGACCAACGGCTGTTGGTAAGACTTCTCTTGCTGTGCGCATTGCCTCCCACTACGGCTGGGACATTATTTCTGCGGACAGCAGGCAGGTCTACAAGGGGCTTGACCTTGGCAGCGGTAAGGATTTGAGCGAATACACAGATGCGGGTGTGCGTTGCCATCTTTTAGATGTTGCCACTTTGCAAAGTGAATACAATGTCTTTAACTTTCAGCAGGCTTTCTATTCCCTTTTTGATGAATTTTCTGCTTGCGGCAAGATGCCTTTTGTTTGCGGCGGAACCGGCATGTATGTGGATTCCGTTGTGCGCGGCTACAGCTTTGTTGACGTTCCAAAAAACGATGCTTTGCGGAATGAGCTTTCTGAAAAACCGCTTGAGGAGCTTGCCGGGCAGCTTTTGCGTTTGAGGCCCAACCTTCACAACAAGACTGACCTTTTGGACAGGGAAAGGACTCTTCGCGCCATAGAGATAGAGACTTTTATGCAGAGCGAAGAGGGTAAGGCTTTGGCGGAGGCTGACAGGGCAAAAAGGAAGGTAAAGGCCTTTGTTCTGGGGCTTACCATGCCTAGGGAAAATCTTAGGCAGAATATAAAGATTAGGCTAAAGGAGCGCTTTGACCTTGGAATGATAGACGAAGTTAGGCAGCTTCACGAGCGGGACGGATATTCATGGGAGCGGCTGGAAAAGCTTGGGCTTGAGTACCGCTTTATAAGCCAGTTTTTGGAAGGAAAGATAGCTTCCTTTGAAGAGCTTTTTGAAACCCTCTACCATGCCATCTGCCAGTTTGCAAAGAGGCAGGAAACTTGGTTCCGCGGTATGGAGCGGAAGGGTGTGGATATACACTGGCTTTCTAGGGACGGTTCAAAAGATGCCGTCTATAGCCAGGCTTTGGATCTTATAGAAAAGAATGCGGCTTTTGTGTAAAGCGCTTGCCTATAGCATGGCTTTAGCATAGTCTTGCTTGTTTTGCGGCATGCCACTGCCATGCTTGGCTAAATGCTTTGCATTGAATGCTTTTTATTGGATGCTAGGCGTTTGCTGCGAGGCGGTCTTCTGCAGTGTCAACCTTTGAAAGGTAGCCTGTGCGGACGCAGCTTTCGAACAGAGTCTTTGAAATGTAGTCTGTTGTAACGTCGCTGTAGCCGTCTTTGTCGCGTACGATGCGGACAACATAGCCGTCGTCAAGTTCGCGTACGATTGTCATATAATCATTTGAATTGTTAATGCTTCTTAATGTGTAAGTACCCATAATTTTTTAGCTCCTTAATTTGTTTGTCAAGGTAACTTTATCCCCATTTTTTACATCTGAATTCAATGAATTGCAGAATGCTTATACTTTATTGTCGGAATACCAAAAAAAGATTTTAGTGTTTTTAAAGGATAGGGCGATTGGAGTGGATTTATTTGAGTTTTTTGATTTTTCTGCGGCGGTTTTTCCGGTGATTTTTGCGCTGCTTTGTGCTATAATCGGGGAATGAGTTATTGTGACGCGCATTTTCATCTTGTGCAAAGCGCTTCTTATGAAAACCTTTCTTCTTTTGCAGAGGCTTTTACGCGGCTGGGGTTTAGGGGCTGCACGTGTTCGCATTCAGAGGGGGAATTCCTTAGGCAGGAGGAACTTGCCGCTGAATTTGGCGGGGCTTTGTCCCTTAAGCTTGCATTTGGCCTTCATCCGCAGAATCCGGACTTGTCACGTGCGCCATTTTTGGAGAAGCTTGTGCGGGAAAAACGGATAGACGCAATAGGGGAGACTGGTTTTGACTTTTTTACGAGTGAATTCCGCTCTGACCGCTTGCGGCAGGATGAAGCTTGGCATCTTTCGCTTGAATTTGCCTCTTGCTACGGACTTCCTGTGGTAATCCATGACCGGAAGGCTCTTGACCTGATTTTTAGGGACGCTTCGTTGCTAAAAAAAATACCCGCTGCAGTCTTCCATTCATTTGCATTCGGCCCCAGGGAGGCTCTTTCTGTATTGAATCACGGCATAAACGCTTATTTTTCTTTTGGAAAGGCATTGCTGAACGGCAACAAAAAGAGCATGGCTTGTGTGGCGGAACTTCCGCTTGAAAGGCTGCTTTTTGAAACGGATGCGCCCTACCAGACTCTTAAGGGGGAAAGTTTTACTCCCCTTGGTGACATAAAGCTGGTCTACCAGAAGGCTTCTGAGCTTAGGAATTGCCCCCTGGACCAGCTCTGCGCTTTTATTGAAAGGAATTTTTCTTTTGTCTTTGACCGGCACTGACAAGGTGGATTCTTGGGCTTTCCACATGCCATGGCCGGTTTTGGACAAATTATTTTGTTTACATTGCCTTTAGCGCCAGGTTTATTGCTGCGTTTGCGGCTTTTAGGTCCTGCTCAAAGGCTTCGTTTAATGCTTCAAGGTTGCCGCTTTCCCTTCCGCGGAGGGTGTCTTCCAGCTTCTGGGCAGAGGCTGCAAACTGTTCTGCTCCAATCTGGCGGGCTGCTCCCTTAAAGTAATGTACGTATTTTGCGGCTTCGGTCTTGTCTTCCATTTGTTCAAGACGCACAAGCTCTTCTTTCTTAAATTGTTTGCCACAGGCAAAGTCTGTAAGGAGCTCTTTTAGCAAATTCTTTTCGCCTCCGAGCATTTCTAGTGCAGACGCAAGGTTAAGAAGCTGTGCCATACGGTTCCTCCTTTGGTTTATTGTTACGCATTTCTTCCGTGCAAGGGAATTGCTCCCTTTGGTCGCAATATTTTACGCACATTCGTAGCAAGTGCGTGCGAATGTGGCGTAGCATTCCAGAAATTCTACGAATTTCTTCCATGCAAGGGAATTGCTCCCTTTGGTCGCAATATTTTACAAAATTGTCACTACAGAAATGCTTATGCATTTCTTCCGTGGCAATTTTTAAATTTCTTTCCGCTTCCGCAGGGGCAGGGGTCGTTGCGGCCTACTTTGGGCATTGTGCGCACTACGGTTACGTTCTGACCCTGTCTTCCGCTCTGCATTGCCGACCTCTGGGCACCCTGCATAGACTGCCTTGCGTTGAATGACTGCTGTGCCCTCTGTTCCGCGCTCATTCCGGATGGGGATGATATTGCAGACGGAGCTTCCTGGTGGGTTGCCGTCATGTTAGTCTGGGCAAGGCTCTTGCGGGGTTGAGGCTCTCCCTGAATCTGAACCTTTACCTTAAAGATTCTTCCTGCAACAGCGTCGCGGATTTCTTCAAGCATGGCATCAAACTGGTTAAAGCCGTCAATTTTGTATTCGGTAAGAGGCTGCTTCTGGCCGTATGAGCGCAGGTAAACAGCTTCCCTAAGTCCGTCAAGGAATTCAAGCTGGTCAAGCCACTTCTTGTCTATAAGCTGGATATACTGGTAGCGGATGAACATGTTAAAGCTTGGCTTTCCTACAAGCATCTCCTTCTGGGTAATGTCGTTCTGCAGGATGGATATTACGGCTTCCTCAGTAAGGCGGTCGTATGGAACAACAAGGCCAAACCTGTTCTTTATCTGGTCAACAAGGGCGCTCTGAAGGTTTGCACCCTTTGTGTGGCGGGCTTTCTGCTCGTATTCGGCAAAAATGTTCTGCACAAGCGACTTTGCGTTCTCCATTACGCGTGCGCTAAGGTTGTCGTCCTCAAGGATTTCGTCCCTCTGCTCGTAGATGAATTCACGCTGCTGGTTCAAAACGTCATCAAAGTCAAGGAGGTTCTTGCGGATTTCAAAGTTGCGGGCTTCTACCTTCTTCTGTGCCTTTTCTATAGAACGGTTAAGCATGCGGTGGTTTATAGGCTCACCATCCTGCATACCGATAGCCTTCATGATGCGCTTCATCTTTTCTCCGCCGAAGAGCCTCATCAGGTCGTCGTCCATGGAGATGTAGAATTTGCTGCGTCCCGGGTCACCCTGGCGTCCAGAGCGTCCACGGAGCTGGTTGTCTATGCGGCGTGACTCGTGGCGTTCTGAACCGATAACGTAAAGGCCTCCAAGGTTCTTTACCTCATCGTAGTCCTTGAGCCACTGCTCCTTTTCTATCTTAAGCGCTGCCTCGTACTGCTCCTGGGTAGCCTCTGTTCCTGCGCGCTTCCTTGCCCTCATCTCCGGGTTGCCGCCAAGCTTAATATCCGTACCGCGTCCTGCCATGTTTGTAGCAACAGTTACAGCACCCTTTGCACCGGCCTCAGCAATAATGACAGCTTCGCGTGCATGGTTCTTTGCGTTCAAGACCTCGTGCCTTATGCCTTTGCGGGTAAGAAGGGCACTCAAATGCTCAGACTTTTCAACAGAAACCGTACCAACAAGAACAGGCTGCCCCTTCTTGTGGGTCTCGTCAATTTCCTTTACTATAGCGTTCCATTTGTCGCTTTCGTTAAGGTATACCTCGTCATCTTCATCCTTGCGTGCTACAGGCTTGTTTGTAGGAATTGCAACAACGTCAAGGTCGTAAATCTTTGCAAATTCAACCGCTTCTGTTGCAGCAGTACCGGTCATACCGGAAAGCTTCTCGTACATGCGGAAGTAGTTCTGGAAGGTAATCGTTGCAAGAGTGCGGTTCCTCTGTGCAATCTTAAGATGCTCCTTAGCCTCAATTGCCTGGTGCAAACCGTCACCGTAGCGCCTTCCTTCAAGAATGCGTCCCGTAAATTCGTCTACAATCTGAACCTGGTTGTCCTTTACAACATAGTCAACGTCTGCGTGGTAGAGGACGTGGGCCCTTACAGCCTGGGTAAAGTAGTGCACGTACTCAAAGTTCTGCTCGTCAAATACAGTCGTGCCGCTTTCGATAAGGCGGTGGGAAAGAAGGATGTCGTTTATCTTGTTCATACCCTTGTCGGTAAAAGAAACGCGCTTTGACTTCTCGTCTATCTTGTAGTCACCCTTAAGAGCGGCCCTGTCTTCTGGAAGCATTTCAACTTCGTCTGGATAGTCGCCGGTCTTTGGATCCTTTTCCATCTCGGTAAACTGGTCAACGTACTTGTCCACCTCAAAATACTTGAATGTGTCGTCTTCACCCTGGCCAGAAATGATGAGCGGCGTACGGGCTTCATCAATAAGGATTGAGTCTATTTCGTCAACGATACAGAAGTTGAAGCCCCTCTGAACCTTGCGCTTTATGTCTATCTGCATGTTGTCGCGGAGGTAGTCAAAGCCAAGCTCGTTGTTTGTACCGTAAGTAAGGTCACATTCGTATGCTGCACGGCGGGCCTCGTTGTCCATGTTGTTAAGAATGCATCCTACGCTCTGCCCAAGGAACTTGTATACGCGTCCCATCCAGTGGCTGTCGCGCTCGGCAAGGTAGTCGTTTACTGTTACGATGTGAACGCCCTTTCCGCTAAGGGAGTTAAGGTAGGCGGCGGCAACGCACATGAGTGTCTTACCTTCACCGGTCTTCATTTCCGTAATGCGGCCTGAATGAAGCACGAGTGAACCCATCAGCTGGACAGGGTAGGCCTTTTCGCCAAGGACGCGGTATGCGGCTTCCCTTGCAAGAGCAAATGCCTCTGGAAGGATGTCGTCAAGAGTCTCTCCCTTTGCAAGGCGTTCCTTCAAAGCCTTTGTTTGCAGTGGAAAGTCTTCGTCTTTTAAAGAAGATGCCCATTCGTCTTTTGCAAGTACAGCCTCAAGCTGTGGTTTTAGGGCCTTAAGGTCGCGCTCATTCTGCGAACCAAAAAAGAAAGTAAGAATCTGGTCAAACATAGTCAACACTCATTTTAATATAATCTGACGCCAAATGCGATTCATAAAATATAACGAATTTTTAGTCTCTAGTCTAGTACGGCAATTTTTTTTCTTATTAAATCATGCGTTTTTTATTGGCATGTTGCTTTTTTGCCTCTAGCCCCTGACTGTAATTCTGGACGGTACTTTTGTCTGCTCTACGCTTTTATTCCTTGGCTTAATTCGACGGAACGTGCCTCTGCGCCACCGCCGTTCCAACCTTCGCTAACGCTCATCCCGCCATGCGGCGGGACTAAAGGGTTTCCATGGCGGCGTAGGTTGCTTTTGCAATGTTGACACTGACAAACTAATTTAATATTCTGTTTTATATGAAAAAAAACAATTTTTTTGTAAAAAAATGTGCCTCTTGCCTCTTGCTAAGCCTTAGCCTTGCCGCTTGTAGGGAAGATGGCGCCGTGTCCACCCTTAAAGAAGACAAGATATTTTCACTGGACTACGGAACCTTTGAAGACGAACTGAACGTATTTAACCTTAACCAGGCAAACCAGATAAACACCTCCGTTGCAATGCGTGACGGCTTCTTTTTTATAGCCAACGGAGAGTCAAAGAAAATCATGGAGATGAACAGCTACGGCGACCTTCTTAGCCTTTACTACAACGAAGACGTTAACCCAAGGCCATCCTTCTCCAATTCCGTGGATGTTGTTAGCACCACAAGAAAAGCCACCGCTTACCCCTTCAACGAAATATCCTCCATTGCGGTGGATTCCCAGAAAAGGCTTTACGTTGTAGACAAGTTCCCGGTTGAACGGCAGGAACTGGACGAAAAGGACGACACCGTTCTTTCGCAGATTGTACTCCGCTTTAACGAGGACGGTTCATTCGTTGACTACCTTGGCCAGCAGGGACCCGGAGGAACGCCATTCCCCCTCATAAGGAACATTTACGTTACGGACAGCAACGAGCTTGTGGTCGTAAGCTTTAAAAAGACGGGCTGCGAGGTTTACTGGTTCAATGCGGACGGCTACCTTCTGTTCAAGGTTCCCATTTCCCGCGACAACATCCCCGACCCCCACGACAGCAAGGCTGTTGAGCGCTTCATTACCCTGGAAAACGTAGTGCCGTCATACGAAGGGCGCATCCTCTACATAAAGGCAGACTATTCATCCTCCCACATGGAGGGCAAGATTGCTTCCCAGTCGGGCATAGACTACGACGAATCCCTGCTCTTTGCGCTTGACGTGGAAAACGGAACTTACAGCGAACCCATAATCATTCCTCCCTACCGCGAAAGCACAGTGGAAGGCTTTGGTACGGAAGTCCACAACATTCCCTACGATTTTATAGGCATCACGGACAACGGCTGGATGTTCTTTATGGTTGCAAACGAGGGCGGCTACGACATACAGATGGTCCAGGCATCAGGCTCCCGCATACTTAACAGGCACCTTGCAATGGACAGGAAGAAAATCCTTTACACAGCCTTTAACCTTAGCAATACAGGAATCTTAAGCTCACTGAACATACTTGGAGACAAGGCACAGATGAGCTGGTGGCGCACGGATTCACTGATCCAGGCCGTAATCAAGAACTAGGGGAGGGACTATGGCATTCGGAGACGACATGATAGACGGCTATGCGGAAGGCGAGGAACCACTCGTTTTTCACCACAAGAAGGGTGAATTCCGCAGGCTGGAAGACCAAAAGACCCGTGAGCTGGCAGAGGGCGGCGGATTCAAGTCCAAGGGCTTCTTTGGCGTTTTGGTTGGAACCAAGGGCAACCGCATGATTTTTATGGCACTTGTGGTCTGCGTGGGGCTTATCTTTGTGCTTTCCATACTTTCCGGCAGGCAAAACGAGGGGCTTATAGACGGAATTGGCTGCAAGATGGACGCTTTTTCCATAGAAGAGACAGTGTATGTCTCCGTTGCGCTAAAGATGACCAAGTCTGCCAGGGAAAAAGAAGACGCAAACAGACCAAGGCATTTCTTTGCGCTAGTGAACGCTCTGGATGCAAACGGAGAGCTTGTTTCTTCCTCCAAAGAAGAATACCTTTTTTCTTTGTCACAGGAAAATGAAGAGCAAAAAAAGCAGTTTTTAAGGGCAACCTTTACCGACTACGACATAGCTTCCGTAGAATGCACTCTTTCTCTTGCGGATTCATCCGAGGGAGAAGCTGCCGTTCAGCCTGGCAAGAACGAAATAAAGCTTAAGGGCAAGGTGTCCAGGCATTAGTTAGCGGGCGCATTGGCGGTGCATTTGCGATTGAATTTGCGGTGAAATAACGTTGCAGTTGTGGTTGCAAAATCCTGCATTAAAGACAGCAGTCTAAAGACTGTAGTCCAAAGACTGTAGTCTAAAGACTGACATCTTTTTTGCCGATAATGTAAGATAGGGGGAATATTTTTATGGTACAGTTTTATTTTCTTTCCGTACTGATTAACATCATTGCGGGGCTTATTTTGGTTTACGGCATGAACCTTTGCGAAAAGAATGACCTTGTTCCGTCATCTGCCAAAAGCACAGACTTTTCCGAAGACATAGACGACGAAGACCCGTTTGCGGACATAGAGGCCTCTGCTTCTTCCCCGGCTCCTTCTGCCCAGGACCAGGCTGCAAACACATCTCTTTTGCGGGGCGTAAACAACCCTGTATTCCGCTTGGTGATAGGCGTGCTTGCAATCTTCATCGGCTTTATGAAGATCCTTTCCGTATTTTCCGGCGACCTCCCAATAATCGGCGACTTCCTCCCGGCATTTGCAGGAATCCTTGGTGGCGCTTCCATGCTAATCGAATACTTTGAAAGCTCAAGCGACAGCATCTATATTCCCGACAACATTCAGACCATATTCATAGACTCCCGCAAGTACATTGGCGTTATCTGCGTAGCGGCAGGCGTTCTGCACTTTGTTTTCCCAAAAGTCATACTGCTCTAGGAGTTTTAGATGGCTGGAACTTCAATAACCGGAATAGCGCTGGACGGAGACCGTGTCCTTGTTGCAAAGAGAAATCCTGTAGGCCAGATGGGTGGAAGATGGGAATTTCCCGGCGGCAAGGTTGAAAGCGGCGAAACCGATGCAGAGGCTGTGGTAAGGGAATTTAAGGAAGAATTTGGCGTAAAGGTAAAGGTTTTTTCCAACATAGCCAATGCCCAGTTTGTTCACAATGGCCAAACAGTAGCCCTCCATGCCTATCTTATAAAAGTTCCCCACAAGGGCATTATTTTTAAGTACAAGCTTTCTGAGCACAGCGAATACAGGTGGGTGCGCATAGACGACGTTAAGAACCTTAATTTTGTGGATTCCGACCTGCTTTTGTACCCGGAAGTAAGAAAATTTGTGTATGAAAAGGGTGCAAGATGAAACTGACTGCCAAAATGTCTGCCAAACTGATTGCCAAAATTGCCATAACATGCATGGCACTAATCCTTTCCTCATGTTCTGCCAAAAAAGAGATAGTCTTTAACCCCACAGACGAAAGCGCCCTTGAACTTGGAATTACCTGGGCAGTTGTTACCGTTCCCTATGCAGCCTACTACAAGGAGCACAACTACCAGAGCGATGTAATCCACAATGCAAGGCAGGGGGATGTACTGGAAGTTAAGGGCAAGTACATAGAGCCAAACGTTCAGGACATAAACAGCGTAAGTGCCTGGTACCAGTTTGATTCTGGCTGGCTGGACAACGTTTCCATAAAACTTTACGACAACCGCCTAAAGGCAAACGCCGCCGCCAAGGCTTTAAGCGAATCAAAATAAAGTCTGAGCAAAAAGAAATAAGCGCGAAAACAGACAGAGCCTACCCCCGATTGGAAGGGCGCGGAACGCGTTGCCGGAGTGGTTGTCCCCTGAGCGAAGTCGAAGGGGCGGCCACACCGGCAATGGAGGCGAATGCCGGAACCCTGCAAAGCGGGTTAGCAAATAAAATATGGTCCAGAATTCAAAGAATCCAGAAAAGAAACTAATTTTTCTTAAGAATTACAGATGCTGCCTGCATAACGCTAAGCCCTGTCTGCTGCTCGCGGGTCTTAAGGTTCTTTAGCGTAAGAGTTCCGTTCTTTTCGTCATCCTTTCCAATAAGAATGCCAAAGGGAACGCCCTTCTTTTCCGTAAGCGCGTACTGCTTACCCATCTTTACCGCATCCGGGAAAACTTCAACCGCAACCCCAAGTTCCCGCAAGAGAGATGCCGTCTTTTCCATGTAAACTTCAAGCCCTTCGCCGCTATTGTAAATCTCCGCGTCAAGGTAGCTGCCTTTTGCACTGGTAAGACCAAGCTCGGTAAGGCCTGCAATTAGGCGGTCAAGGCCTATTGAAGAGCCAACGCCCGGAATCTTTTCCTTTGTGTAAAGGCCTGCAAGGTTGTTGTAGCGTCCGCCTGAACAAACGGAACCAATGGAAGGAAGGTCGTCCAGGAAGGTTTCGTAAACAACGCCCGTGTAATAGTCAAGCCCGCGGGTTATGCTTGGGTCAAGAACATAAGACTTTTCTATGCCGGAAGCCTTCATCATGGCAAAAATGTCCTTAAGACGCTTTGTGTCTTCGTCCTCACCACCGGCAAGGGCTTCAATGTGGCCAAGCGTCTCTTCAAAAGAAGAAAGTGGCTTTATGTATTCAAGAATCTTGGAAGCCTTTTCTGCATCACCCGTAACCTCTGCAAGTTCCTTGGTAACTTCCTCTTCGCCTATCTTTGCAAGCTTGTCCACAATGCGAAGAATGTCTTCCGACTTGTCCTTGCATCCAAGAGAAAGCAAAAAGCGGTTGAATACCCCGCGGTGGTTAAGGTGGATCTTTATCTTTTCCACGCCGATTGCGTTAAGAGCTGCCCTCATGAGCGCAAGGGTTTCAAAGTCGCTTGTGGCACTGTCGCT
>JAGCWT010000097.1 GCA_017961705.1 Treponema sp. | reverse complement strand
CTAGCGTGTCTACCAATTCCACCATCCGGGCAATACTTCAAACAAAGTACAATAATTATATTAAAATTAAGAAACAATGTCAACTGTTTCTATTGGCATCTGTAAATAACAAGGGCAAGAATCCCAATAAGGACTATTACGCTAACAATAAAAAGCCAAGCTGGAACGTCATCTCCAAGAATCTTTCCAGGTGTAAACGAACGGCTGGACTTATTTCTTACCTTAGACTTGCTCTTTTTATTGCGTGAATCCCGGCTACTTTTTTCGTCACCCCCAGAAGTTCCGTTTATGTCATCCTCTGTCATGGCATAGTGGCACACAGGGCATCCGTATTTAAAATCATGAACCGTCCCCATGTGGCCGCAAGAAGGGCAGCGGACGGAAGAGAAAAACTTGCCGCACCTGGGGCAGCAGCGGGCATTTGCCGCCACCTCAGATCCGCAGTTTTCACAAAAATATTTAGCCTTGGTTGATGATTTAGCCATCTATCGTGCCATCAATCTTATTGCTTTTCAAGAATTGTTACGGTGTATCTGTAAATCTGCCAAATTCCGTCTCTCTGGCGCACGTAGTAAGTGTAGAGTTTCTTTTCCTTATACTTATCGTATTCAAACCACTCTTCAACTTTTACAGTACCTTCGTTGGGGTCGTAATTTGTGCTCTTAATCTCAAATTTTACTGGCTTTGTAACAATGTCTTTGCAAATGCGGCTCTGCATAAGCTCGGCCTTGAATTCATTAAGCATATCGTTTCTTTCAGCTGCACTTGAATTGTTGTAGCGGCGGTTAAGGCTCTGGTTGTCCTTAAGCAATTCCTCCAAATCCATGTAAAGGAAGAACTGATCCCAAAGTTCATTCTGGCGGGCAATAATCGTCTGTTCAACAACCTTGTCAGGGCCAATTTCCTGGCGTTCAAGAAGTGCACCAGTATTTTCTTTTACAGGAATCATAGAAGAAGATGCGGCAGTCGGGGAGGGCTTTACTTCAAGAGTAAGCCTGTTTGAATGAATTGACTGCTCGCCATTGCGGTAAAGTTCAGGGTAGAAATTCAGTTCAACATAATAGATAGAAGGCTCCGTAATGTTAAGGTATTCCTTAAGGTTTTCAACAAAAGAATACTCTTCCTGGGGCTCAAGTGAAATTTCCCTATAATAAACTGTCTTGTTCGTGGTGCGTTTTTCCCTAAGCAAGTCAGTCTGTCCAAGCTGTGTGTTCTTTATGTTAAAAGCACGGAAATCAACGCTAAACATACGGTCTTCCGCAAGCTTAAAGCGCTGGGTCTTGGAACTTTTGTTCATAAGAGTGATATGCACTTTTACAGGGTTGCCCTCTGCATCACCCGGATGATACATAGTCCTTTCGGAAAATTTAATGGAGACTTCTACATTTTTTAGGTCATTTTCCCCTTCTGCAGAATAATTTTGTGCCGTCAAAGTCTGGGCAAAAATCATAAAAAAAGCTATAATTGCTAACAGTGTACGTTTCACTACTAACCCCCCAAGGTTAAACCTATTTTTTATATTATCGGAATATTATGGAAAATTCATTATCTGCAAATACAGTTTCTGAAAATCTTATGCCTCTTTTGGCTTCTTGGAAAGCTCTTTCACAAGCAGTAAACACACTTGCCGACTCGGATGTTACATTTCCGGCAGACATATCGGGTTGCAAAGGCTCCCTAAATTCATTCTTTATCTCCCGCTATATGGAGCGCCGCCGGGTAGACAGGATCCACGAGGAGCAGTTTGAAGGAAAATTTTCTTCCACACAGGAAGACTTTGTGATTGTTGTACCCACAAAAAAAGAAGCGGATGAATGCGAAACAGACCTGGAGACGCTTCTTGGCGACAAGGCAGAGCTTCTTCAGCTTCCGGGCTGGGAAATGCTACCTTACCGTCCAGCTGCAAAAGGATCGGCTGTATTCGGAATAAGGGCAGGAACGCTTGCAAAACTTGCAACCGGCAACAAAAAAGGGCAAAGGCCAAGAATCTTCATCATAACCCAAAGGGCATTTTTTACCCCCTTACCGCCACCATCATATTTCCATGAACTTGTATTCACACTAAGGAAAGGCCAGGAAATTGAACCTGCAAAGCTAAGCCAAAAACTGTCGGATGCGGGATACATAAGGGTTCCCCGGGTTACCACAAGAGGAGAATTTGCCCTCCGCGGAGAAGTAATGGACATCTTCATGCCTGGGGAGGAGAGTGGCCACCGCCTTGTATTTGACTTTGACACAATCGGCCAAATCAAGACTTTTGACACGGAAACCCAGTCATCAAAGGAAAACATTGATTCACTCTTAATTTACCCCATGAAGGAAGTTGTATGGACTGACCAACTGGCTTCAAAACTGGAAGAAATACTGGAAAAAGCAGACAAAGAAGGTATTTCCAACGACTATGCAGCCTTTGATGCGCAAAGAAAGGGGCTTGCCACAAACAAGTCAGGGCAAAAAGAAGAGGGCAGCGAATCTACTTTATCTCCAGCCACAAATACTAGCGCAAACCATGCAGAAAAAGGCATTCACCTTGCATTTACAGAAGAATCCAGAAAGGAAAAGGAAAGGATTCTTACAGAACTTGCCGTTAACCGCCAGAGCGAAGGGGAAGAGCTTTTCTACGGCCTTTTGTGGGACAAAAAGTACAGCGTACTAGACTACATCAAAAGCGGCACAACAGTCTTCTACTACGACTTTGACAGGATGCTGAACGCAGACAAGCTAATCCTGAACGAATACACGGTTTCCTACAGGCAAGCAAGGCAGCACTTACCGGTATTCCCGCCAGAGGCAATGCTTTTTGAATTTTCTTCTATATATATGCACCAAAAAAGCATCATGTTCCGCACCCTGGACACACTCGAAGAAAAGGGCAAGACGGAGCTAAGCGTAAACTGCGAAGTTTCCCAGAGCTTCTTTGGCAACATAAACTACTTTAAGGAACAATTGACGAGCCTGCAGAACGAAGGCTGGCACATCTTTATCTTTGCGGACAACTCAAACCAGTCCCTTCGCATAAAGGAAGTCGTAAAAGACTACCTGGAAGTGCAAGACACCTCTCTTTTCCCGGTACACGTAATCCCAGCCGCAATCACGGAAGGCTTCTCCGTTGCCGATGAAAAAATCCTTGTAATACAGCAGAACCAGATATTCGGAAACAAAAGGACAGCCCCAAAATCGCTGCGCAAGGGAAAATCCAAACCTATAGACACCTTTGTGGAACTCAATCCCGGAGACTACGTTGTTCACGTAAACTACGGAATTGGTCTTTTTAAGGGAATTGAGCGCGTAAAGGCCATGGGAACCGAGCGCGACTACATAAAGCTTGAATATGCAGGGGAAGAATTTGCCTTCGTTCCAATAGAGCAAGTGAACATGGTTCAGCGCTACATTGGAAGCGAAAACGAAAAGCCCCGTCTGGACATGATAGGTTCCAAGAGCTGGAGCGCAAGAAAGGCAAAAGTCCAGCAAAAGGTAGAGGAAATTGCCCACAAGCTCATAGACCTTTATTCAAAACGCACGGCTTCAAGGGGCTATCCTTTCCCAAAAGACGGCGAGTGGCAGTCGGCATTCGAAGCGGCATTTCCCTACGAAGACACTCCGGACCAGTTTGCCGCAACCCAAGACATTAAGGCAGACATGGAAAAAGCAGTTCCCATGGACCGTCTTGTCTGCGGTGACGTTGGCTATGGAAAAACAGAAATAGCAATGAGGGCAGCTTTTAAGGCGGTTATGGGTGGCAAGCAGGTGGCATTCCTTGCCCCAACAACAATCCTTGCAGAACAGCACTACGAAAACTGTTCGGAACGCTTCAAGAACTTTCCGGTGCAAATCGCCCAGCTTTCGCGCTTTGTTCCCCCGGCAGAACAAAAGAAAACCCTTCAAAAGCTAAGGGAAGGGCAGGTAGACATTCTAATCGGCACCCACAGAATCCTGCAAAAGGACGTAGTGTTCAAGGACCTGGGCCTTATGATAATAGACGAGGAGCAAAGGTTCGGCGTAAAGGACAAGGAAAGGCTAAAGGTCATAAAAACAAACATAGACTGTCTTGCCCTAAGCGCAACACCAATTCCACGCACCCTGCACATGAGCCTCCTAAAGATAAGGGACATGTCCCTTTTAACAACACCCCCACAGAACAGGCAGAGCATAGAAACCGCAATCGAGCCATTCTCGGACGAAAAGGTAGCCCTTGCCATAAGAAGGGAAACGGAGCGGGGCGGGCAGGTCTTCTACCTTCACAACCGGGTGGAATCCCTTGAAGAAACAAGACTGCGCCTGGAGCACATAGTTCCAGAGATGATGATTGAAGTAGCCCACGGGCAGATGACCAGCGAAGAGCTTGACGACAAATTCCGCCGCTTTAAGATGGGAGCCTTCCATATCCTGGTAGCCACAACAATAATAGAAAACGGCATAGACATCCCCAACGTAAACACAATCATCATAGACCGGGCAGACATGTACGGAGTAAGCCAGCTTTACCAGCTAAGGGGAAGGGTTGGCCGCAGCGACAGAAAGGCTTATGCATACCTCTTTTATCCGGAAAACAAGGCTCTAAGCGAAGTTGCAATGAAAAGGCTTCAAGTAATCTCAGACTTTACGGAACTTGGCTCAGGATTCAAAATCGCCATGAAAGACATGGAAATTAGAGGGGCAGGGAACCTTTTGGGAAGGGATCAGAGCGGGGAAGTCTATGCGGTAGGCTTTGAAATGTACCTTACGCTTTTAAACAACGCCATAGAAAGGCTTTCCAACAGCGACTGGCACGCCCCACAGGAAGTCCTTCTCGAACTTGAATATTCAGGCTTCATCCCGGACAGCTACATAGGGGAAGCGCAGACAAAAATGGAAATGTACAAGCGCATAGCATCAGTAGGCTCGGACGAAGAGCTCAACACCGTCATGGCAGAACTTTTTGACCGCTTTGGCCCCTTGCCGGACGAAGTGAACAGCCTGCTTTGCCTTGCAAAAATCCGCATACTCTGCAACAAGCTTTCCATAACCTCCCTAAAGGAAAAGAAGGGCCTTGCCACAATCGAATTCGGCGAAGTTGCAAAAATCAGCATAGACAAGCTTTTAAAGCTCATAAAGGCAAACTCCAGCCGCATAAAACTCGACCCCCAAAAGCCCAACCGCCTGCTGCTTCAGACCGGGGCAATAGACCTAAAGAGCAAGAGCGAATTCATCAAGGAAAAACTGGAGCAACTGTATTAAAAATGGGCTAAAATAAGGCTTCCGGCAAAGAAGAATCCTCCCATACCAAAGAGGATTATATAGAAGAGAATAAACTCATTCTTAGCCCTGCAAACCACAGGATTGTCCGGCTTGCACCATACGGTAACATTGGACTTATTAAAGAAGGAAGAAACGCTTATCTGGCTCTGGTAAGGCTGGCCGTCAACCGTATATTCTAAGTCCGCGTAATAGCTCCGGCTCTTTCCGCCAGACACGCAGCGGGTTCCCGTAACAAGCGCCTCCGTCCTTACAAGAGACTTTATGGAAATCCTGTCGTATGCAAGAATACAGCCCCCAATTATTACAAGCACAAGGCCAATAGCCGCAAAAATCCTGGAAAGGGTAAAAGCACTGCCTCCCGAAGCTGAATTGGTGCCCCCAGAATCCCCAAGGTCCCCAGAATCCCTAACATTCATCTGCCCATCAAACTCAGCAGAAAAATCAGCACCTATAGACATTCCCAGAGACTTTTTCTTTATCATCACAATGCCAAGGATAATGAATATAAAAGCAAAAATAAAGCAGAAAGCAAGCATGGCAATAGAAAAAACAGGATTGTAGTCCACAGGATTGCTACTCCCGCCAGCCAGCTTATCCTTGATTGCATACAAAGGAATTGCAAGAGAAAAAAGCCCAATAAGAAGAAAAATAACGCCAACACGAATCCCCTTAGCTTCCTTACCCTTGGATTCGTCCCTATTGGAAAGATAAACGTGAAAAATAGCAAATACAAAGCCAGCAAATATTACAAGCCCAAGTACAATAAAAACCTTGGCCATGGTCAAACCTGCACTGTCCTTGGTAACAAAGTAGTCATCAGGATCGCCGGGGTTCACCATAACAGTAACCTCTTCGCCCTCGCTAAACTTTGGCGGGTAGGAGGCATGGTCACTTTCCTGTCTAAAAATCTTACCGCCAAAACTGTACTCAAAAACCGGAGTATACAGGTGCCCGTTATTGCCGTCCCGTTCAAGCATTTGCAAAACCACGCCCGAAACTTCTTCCGTACAGCGCTCCGCACGCTTCTTGTTGGACCAGACAATACTCAGGCCGAATATCAAAAAGAAAAGCCCCACTGCCGCAGGAATAAGAAAAAACAAGGGGTATTTTTTTGTGTCAATCTCTTTTTCCATTCTCATAAAAACAGTATAAGGGGTAACTTTAGATATTGGCAAGAAGAAATAACAACAAAAGCTACAAAGTTTATAAAGATGTATAATTTTACAGACAGTATTTTAAATCATACTCTTTTGGACGGTAACCTTTAACGCTCTACCATATAGTTCCTTGGCTAAAACCGGCTGCCAGGCCAAATCGTCACCCGCTTTCCAGGGCTCCGCGTCAAGCGCTCCGGCCCGCCATACGGCGGTCTTGCCTGCGGCAACCCTTCCAATCGGGCGTAGGATAATCCGGCCAGTCCCACAGCATATATAACATCATATAATGTATATTCTGTCTACCTAATATTATACACTTACACTCACCAGCTTTCTTCTTTCCTGATTTAAATCAATTCTTATTTATTCCTATTCCAATCGCATCAAACAGGAATGTTTAGCATCAATTTCAAAACCATTATTTTTATAAAAATTCAATGTACTTTCTCTGTTTGAGCCGGTTTCCAAAGACAGTTTATAGCAATTGTGATTCTTTGCAATTTCCGCAGCCTTCTGGAGCAATGCCGAGGCATAACCTTTGTTCCGGTAATTTTCATGAGTTACCACATTTTCTACAATTGCAAAACTTCGTACATTATGAGTTAAACTTGGAATGATTGCTAACTGAACCGAAGATACAACTTTACCTTCATCTTCCACAACAAGAATATAAAAAGAATCTTTTTTTCGAAAATCTTCAAGCATCTGTGCCCATTGTTCCATATTCTGTTCTTCCTTTGGTGGCCATTTTGTAAGATACACAAAATAGAGTTCCTTAAGATCAAAAACATCTTTTCCTGTTGCTTCTCTAATAATCATTTTTAAATCCTATTCTCCCGCTAAACTTTTGTTTATTTTACTAAGCGACGTATGTCGCTTTCCATTCTTCTACCAGCCCAGTGGGCTGTGCGTATAACTAGCCTTTTAAACCGCAAACCGGCCTTATGCTTTGTTTTTATTTTCAAGTTTTTTTTCTTTTATCACTTCCGCATTAGCACTTATTTCGCTAATACAGGTGTCCTGATATTTTTCTCCTGGGTATACATCTAAAATTGTAAGCTGAACATACAGATATAAACTTCCTTCGGGAAAAGGAGCTTTTGGTGAACAGGTAAAAGAAAAATCCTGTTGATTCATAGTATCTTCTAACACAATTTCAGATTCATGCATTATATATGGTTCTTCTAAAGATTGCGTACCTCGATAATCTTCATAGGCAATTAAAGGGACTTCATAAAATGTGAGCTTTGCTTTCTTTACTCTATTATTATTTTTATATGTAAGTTCATTTTTACAAAAACCATTATTGATTTTCAATTGTATATTTAATTTTTTATCTGATATTCCTTTTTCATAGTTTAAGTATTGATAATTTCCATCTACATCTACTATTACCCATTCTCCAATTCCGTTTCCTTTTACACCCTCGACCCAGGCAGTTGTTAAATCATCATCACAAATAGATTCCCATGCATAATTATATCCCTGCTCAACTAGTTTAGAACTTATACCGTGGTCCCAAAAAGCAATGTCATTCCAATGATCATTTACATTTTTCTTTGTAAGAACCTGTTTGTCATCAGCATACATAAATAGTGCTATAAAAAAAATACATGTACTGATTATTCGCTTTTTCATTATTTCACCTCCTTTAAGATTGCTGCCCCTTCAAAGTTGCGGGTCATTATACTAAACATTGCGATTTTTTTCATTTTACTCACTTTACACTGTCTCTTTTTTTTGATTTTCTCCATCCTCGACCTTTTCATTCGATTTCATTCCTGCTAAATCAAGAACACACAAAATAATGATTACTAATGTGGGAAGAATACCACCTAAAACTCCCACAAATATAAGTCCATAAGCGGGATCATCATACCCGTCTGCTAAAACCCTAAACAACCCGTTTATAAAAAGAAGAAAGAACGGAAGATTTACAAGTCCTGCTGTAAGTCTGCTTGATGCTCTTGGAAGATTTTTTGCATAAAACTGATGAACTCCAAATCCTCCGTAAAGAACGAGAAACAGATAGTAAAGCCATTCTTTTGGTTTATTTTTATTACAGAGGGAAAAATCACACTGCCAATTCCAATCAGATAGTAAAGTCCAAGACAAATCATCATATATCAGCCTCCTTTATATAGTTCAAAGGAACATAGCCAGTTTTTCTATGAGTTAGGTTGAAGCCCCTCCAAAAATTGCGGGTCGTTATACTTGTCAAAAGCTGGCTTTCATTCAGCATAAAAGTCAAATTTTGTTATTGCAAAGCCGCTTGAGCCGCTTCCTTCAAGATTTGGAAACCTCTGCATCTCAAAGCTCATCTTGTACTTTTTCTTCTTGTCCGTAATTATGTTCCAGACATTCACGTGAACTTTTTCACCCAAAACGGCATTGCCATTTACCCTTTCATCAGAATACCAGTCCACCTTTATGTCATAGTTTCCGTCGTAATATTCCTTGCCGGATGCCGTAAATGCCTGGCCATTCAAAGGCTTGCCCTCAAACTTTTCCATGCCTTGCCTTATGGCTTCCAAGGCCGCAGCATCAAAATCCCTGGAAAAAAGCTCCCTAAGAGAAGAAAAATCACCTGCTCCGTAGGCCTCAACAAGCCTTCCTGCCATGTCGCGGGCATCATCATAGTAACTATTCCATTCATAGCCAACGGAAAACCTGAGGCTATGTTCAGCATCGTTTCCCTCCACTTTAAGCGTGACAAGACCGACCTTGCCCGGGTCAGCCTCATACACGTCCCTGTAGCAAACACTGATTCTGGAGCTATACTGCGCTTTTGACGGAATGTAAATCCAGAAGGAACGCTCACGCTCCACGCATTTTCCGCGCTCCATAGACACGCTTTCACCCCCGGACGACAGCTCGTATTCCCCAAAACCGCCCTTATAATAAGAAAAGAACCTCTCAATCTGTTCGTCTAGATTCAGTATTGAACTAACCGACTTGGCAGAAAACAAAGCCTTTAGGGCACCACGGTCTCCAGAATTCACGGCAGTGGCTATTTTTTCCGCATATTCAGCATTCATTTTTTCTTCATCACTTGTAAGTTTGTCCAGCATACGGGTTATTGCGTTAGTAAAAGTTTTGTCAAACAGCAGCTTTCCTTTTGCAGTGACAGAATTTTCAGAACACGCACTCATTGCCATAAAAAGCATGGGCAATACAATTATAAAAATAACCTTAATTTTCATTCTTTTTTCTGTCCTTTGCTTCATCTTCAGCCTGATGTTTTTTTAGCACGTCGGGATGCTCCTTGTAGAATTCCGCCCTGTGTTCATCAAGAGCCTGCTTTTTGACTATAAGCTCGGCATTCACCTTTGCAATCCTTGAATAAAGCTCCATAAAAGAAGTTACCTCGTTTTCAGAGCCACCCAGGGTATCATCCTTTACAAAGTTCTTGCTGTCATTTCGCCAGTTTTCTTCATCCCTTGCAGTCCAGCCCTGAATAGCCCCCTTGGCAAGAGTATGGATTTTTTCCGCATCCGTAACCTCGTACCACTTTTTGCCAGACCATTCTTCAATAGCCGCCCTAAACTTCTTGTCGCTCACAGGAAGCCTTACCGTAAAGGCATTCAGCTCATCACACTTATTTATAGAAGAAAATGAATTCCCGCCAACAAAAGGAGCTGCCTGCTGGGAAGCAAGAAATTCATTTAAACTGAAACCATCCTTAAACTTGTAGCGGTATTCGCCGCCCCACACTCCCTGGCTAAGGGGTTCCCTCTTTCGCATAGTCGTAACAGGAAAAACCATAACCTGGGTAAGCTTAAAAAACGGAGGCAGCACGGAATTCATTACTTCCATCACCTTATCCTGGGGAATATCCTCGTACAAAAGGCAGGATGCAACTTCCTCGTAAGACGGAATTCCAAGCCCCATCGCTGAACAGAATTCAATACGGGGCAAGGGGTTAAAGCCAGAAGAATAGACAAAAGGCAGGCCGCTTCGCAAAATAGCCTTGTGGAAAATTTCAACCTGGGAAAGATAAGCGGTAAATTCCCCGCCAAAAGCCCTTGTAAAATAAAAGACAACCCTGTACAAAATGGGAATATTGCTCTCAGGATAAACTTCCGGCCTTATGACTGTCTTATTTTGTAGACTATCTAAGAAAAATTCTTCCGAGTTTATTTCGTATACGTCTACTTTATTATTACATATTCCGCAGGGGTGGCTACAGGCATGTTGGCATCTTGCCGTAAGCACATGCTCAGAAGACTTCTGCCATTCCCTTTTATAGAAATTCTTTGCAGGACCAAGGCTAACTCCGTCCCAGGGAAGCTCTTCCTCTGTATCCCAGTTCCTAAAGATCCACCCCTTCACATCCCAAGCTGAAGCTTCAAAAACTTCATTCCACAAAGGCATGTTCTGCCTAAGATGCTCATCCCAAGCATCAAGGCGCACACCTTTTTTAAAGGCCTCAAGAATCAATGGGCCTACCCGCTCGTCACCACGGCTTAAGAGTCCTTCAAGAATTGTAGCATCAAAATTATGCCTGCCCATCTTGAATTTTCCCTTGGGAAGCCGCCTAAAAATGTATTCAATTTTCTTTTCCGCTTTTTTGGGGTCAATCTGTCTTACCCACTGGTATGGAGTGTGCGGCTTTGGAATAAAAACACCAACATTCACATTGCACTGGATTCTGGTACGGGATTGTATGTCAAGCAGAAAATCTGCAATTGCGCGCTCTTCGCTACCCTCAAGTCCTGCTTCATATTCATCACCGCCAGAGCTGTTGGTAAAATAGTCGCCCAGAGGAAGCCCCACCATAAAGTAGAATTTTGCACTGCTCCAGCCCTTGGCCTTTGCTTCCCGGATAATTTCTTCCAGATGGGTTGAATACACTTCCTTGTTAAGACTAAGCTGCCACATTTCATCGGGCGTTTCCACCGCAAAAGTAAGGCCACTTCTTCTTACCGTAGAAATCTTTTCCAAAACCGGCAGGGACATGCTGTTTACTTTTAGCGACGGCAACTGAAAAGACACATTGTAACCCTTGTAGCGTTCATTAAGAATGTCAAGCAGACGGCCAATATCAGGAAAGTCAGCAGAACTCAACGAATTAAGGCTAATTTCACGGTAGCCTGCGTCAAAAACAAGACTGTCTATTTCGTCAATTATGTATTTTAAATTCTTTACCCTGGAAGGCCGGTAGTAAATTCCCGCATGGCAGAAGCGGCATCCGTTTGGACAGCCCCTCATAATCTCCACCACCCCATGATCCTGGACAGGCTTTACCATTGGAAGCGGAAAAACAGAAGGCACAGCTTCCACCTTGCCAAAGTTTTCCTGAACCGCCCGTCTTGTAACCTTGCCTTTTGAATGCAGCTGTTCCCTTGTCCACATAAAGGGCTTAGATTTTATTAGCTCAAGCTTTTCACTCCGGGATGCACCATTTTTCTTAAGAAGGGCAAGTTCTTCTATCATCTCAAAAAGACCAGCCTCTGCTTCCCCAATCATGAATGCATCTACAAAATCACTTAGGGGAGCCGGGTTTGTAACGCCACAACCGCCGGCAAGAATAATGGGGTCACATTCACCCCTTTCAGCAGCCAAAAGCGGCACTTTTCCGCTTTCAAGCACGGCAAGAAGTTCGGTTGCGCCAAGCTCATATCCTATGGAAAAAGCTATTATATCCGTAGAGCAAAGGGGCATACCTGTTCCCAAGGTATAAAGGGGCGTATCTGTTTCCTTAAGAAGCTGCTCAAAGTCGGTGTCTGGAGCAAAGACAAGTTCAGCACGGACATTTCTAGATTTATTCAATCCGTTGCAGATGATTTTTATTGCCATGTTGGACATGCCAATTTCGTACAAATCAGGAAATGCAACCGCAACGTTGAACAAAGAATCATTTTTTGCGTGAGGCTTTATAAGGCTGCCGTACTCTCCCCCCAAATAGCGCGAAGGAGACTGAACGGTATTCAGCCTTGAACCAAATTTTTCTAGGGCGTTTACTAAAATCATGTCGCTGTAACAGTAAAATCCAGTCTGCGTGAATTAATACTCATCAGAATGCCAATGGCCGCCATGTTTGTAATCAGGGCTGAACCACCGTAAGAAAGGAACGGCAGAGGAATTCCTGTGATTGGCATTATTCCCATTACCATGCCAACATTTACAATAAAGTGGAAGAAAATCATGCCCAAAATGCCGGCGCTTATAAAGAAACCGTATGTGTTCGTAGTTGTCTTAAGAACATGGATTATGCGTATCATAATTATAAAGAAGGCCGCAAAGAGAAGCATTCCACCAATAAAGCCTGACTCTTCAGACATAATGCTGAATATAAAGTCCGTCTTTTGCTCCGGCAAGAAGCCACGGTGGCTCTGTATACCGTCCAAGAAGCCCTGACCCCAGAATCCACCGGAACCGATTGCCGTCATGGACTGGATGATGTTCCAGCCAGAATCGCGTGGGTCGCAGTATGGATCCATAAAGATGATAAGGCGCATCATCTGGTAAGGCTTAAGAACCTTTCCTGCCATCGTTGCAAGAACAAGCGAAACCATCAGAATTCCAAAAACAACAGAAATCCAGTAATAGTAGCGCTTTTTGAATATAATCTGTCCCAGGGCTCCAATTATGGTGATAATTGCAGTACAGAAGACCATCAGTATGCGGAATTTTGTATTGGATATTATGGTAATAAAACGGACCGACCGCTTTAGGATTTTCTCCTGGTAAGCGGGAAGCACCGTAAGTATTACGGTTAGAAAACCGGCAACAATGATTATGACTATGTAGCGGAGCGGTATGTTGGCCATAAAGCACATAAAAAGAAATACCGGTATGAATACGCTCGAAGTTCCCAAATCAGGCTGCAAAAGAATAAGCCCCACTGGAACAAACATAAGTATAGCCGCCTTTAAAAAGCGCACAAGTGGCTGTTCCTTGGAAGAACGCTTCAAATATCGTGCCAGATACATTATAAAAAGCACCTTGCAGAATTCAGATGGCTGAATTCCAAGTCCGCCTATACCTATCCAGCTTTTTGCACCCTTTACAGTCTTTCCAAAAAGCCTTACGTAGAGCAAAATGACAATCATGGCAACATAGCCGGCAAGGGCATAGCGCTCGTACTTTCTGTAATCCAGCATGGCCAAAAGGCACATCAGGGAAAAACCTATGGAAACCCAGATTATCTGCCTCTTGTATTCAAAAGACTCAAGAACACCGTCCGAATTCACGCCCGCAGAATATAGGAAAAGAATGCCAAGTACGCCTAAAAAGAGGACGCAAATCATCAACAGATAATCAAACTTTTCAAAAATTTTCAGCTTCATTATTCGGCCCTTCCCCTGTTCTTTGGAACATATTCAAAGCCAAGCGTCTTCATAGCCTCTTCGTAAGTCTGGTTTTTGAATATACCTTGAATTATGATGTTTGTCGCATAGGGAGCCCACCATTCCCATTCGTTTACGGCTTCAACAATCGTGGCAACAACAATCTGCTCTTCAACGGGGGCATTAAAGGGAGCATAGGCAATCATCCAGGAGTGCCAGTGGCGCTTGTCGTTTGAGTATTTGTACTTGTCAAGCTCTGCAGTACCAGTTTTTCCAGCCAGCTGAATGTACCTGTTGGTCAATGGAACTTGTGCAGAACCGTTTGTTATAACGTAGCGAAGGTCATACTGAACCTGCCGCCAAACATTCTTTTCTATTGTTGACTCGTGAAGGACTTCCCTTTCAACTACTTTTTCCACCTCGTCTGTAACGGGATTGCGGATTTCCTTTAAAAGATGCGGCTTGTATATTACTCCGCTGTTGCAAACCATTGCCATCATGTTGGCAACGTGCAGAGGGGTTACAAGTGTATCTCCCTGGCCAATCGAAATGTTAATCGTGTCACCGTCGTACCAGTTCTGCCTCCAACGGCGCTGTTTCCATTCAGGTGTTGGCACAAAACCGGAAGACTGGGACGGCAAGTCAACTTCAAGGCTCTGTCCAAAACCAAATTCCTTTGCATAGTAGGCTATTTTGTTTACACCAAGATGCTCAAGACCTATAACCCAATAATAAACGTCGCATGAGTGGGCAAGGCCACCCTTCAAGTCCAGAAGACCGTGTCCTGCAAGGTTGTGGCAATGGTACACTCTGTCACCAATTTCTATCTTTCCTGCGCAGCGTATATAGCGGTCCGGCGGGAATGCCCTTTCGCTAAGGACTGCGGTGGTCATAATCGTTTTGAATGTGGAAGCCGGCGGATAGGTAGCGTTTACGGCCCTGTTCAGCATAGGAGAGTTTGGGCTGGTCGTAAGGCGGTTGTATTCCGCGGCATATTCATCAGTAGAGAAGATGTTTGCGTTGTAATATGGATAGGAAACCATAGCCAGTATTTCTCCGTTGGAAGGACGAAGCACTACCACAGCTCCTACGCGCTCACCGAGTGTCTTCTCTGCAAGCTCCTGAATCCTGTTGTCTATGGTAAGCACAAGCTTTTTTCCGGTCTGGGGAGGCGTAATCTGTGGAACTGAATCAAGAATACGGCCGCGGGCATCCTTTGTACGAACTTCCTTGCCTTCTATTCCCTGAAGGTAGCTGTCATACTGGCGCTCAATTCCAGCCTTACCAATAACGGAGTTCTTTTTGTAGCCCTCATTGAACATTCGCTTGTACTCGTCTTCGGTTATGTTGCCTACGTATCCAAGTATGTGGCTTATGGACCCCATTCCGATGTATGTGCGGACAGGCTTGTTTCTCCAGGAAACACCGGGAAGCTCAGTTATGTTTTCCGCAATATTGCTGATTACGTCAAAAGAAACGTTGGTCTTTATTTCATAGGAGGAATAGTCAGACCTTGACTTTATCTTTGCGTCGATTACCTTGCGTGGAACACCGATGTACCCTGCAAGGCGGGTGATTACGGTGTCATAAAGCTCCCTCGGAATCTCGCCTGGAACAACGTTCACTGCAAATGAGTCAGAGTTGCTGGCAAGAGGAACCAGGGCTTCACGCTCATATATTTCCCCGCGCTGGGCAGGAATTACAGTCTCCTGCTTTGAAATACGCTCTGAACGGTCCTTGTAACGGTAGCTTTCAATTATCTGCAGAGAAAAGAGCTTTAAAAGGTAAATTCCAAAAACCACCGCGATAAAAACCGTCAGAAAGGCAATTTTTATATTTTTTTTGGGCGAATCATCTCCCATGTTTTGGAATTCATTATTCTGCATTAGATTACATTCTCCGGATTCAACACAACTATATTCTTGAAAATTCCAAGAATCTTAAACACCACAGGAGTAAGAACAGTATTCGCACAAAGTTCAAAAAGGAACATCATGGAAAACGGATTGTACTTGACAACTGACGAGGGAAACAAAAATGCTATGAACAGAATCAAGAGGCACTTTATGATTGTTGCACAGAAGCCCAGTACAGCCGGAATTATGATTCCATCTGTATTGAAGGTTTTTGTAAACACACCGCCAAGATAACCAAGCACAGTCCTAAACAGGCAGTTTAGCCCAAAAGGAGCGGCGCTAAGAAAGTCGATGAAAAGGCCGGAGATGAATCCTGTGCATTCTCCTGAGACACGTCCATTGTGCAAAGAAAAATAAAGCACGCATATCAGGCTCAAGTCAGGAACAGCCCTTAAAAAAGCTATATTGGAAAGTATGGCTGATTCTATAAGGGCACAGCAAAGCAAAATAACTGCACTTATTGAAATTGATTTAATCATTGCCCTCTTCCTTTACTCCAACGGGAGTTGCAACTGGTTCATTCAACTCGGTCTGATCCACCACAAGTACATTTTCCAGACGCGGGAAATCAACTATTGGCTCAAGCTCAATATCCAGGGAATTGTCATAATCAACCACTTTTATCTTTGAAATGCGGCCAACAGGAACGTTGCTTATGTAGTTTCCGTTTTCACCGGAAGTTACAACCACATCTCCCTCGTGCAAATCGGCAAAGGCACTCTTTCTTATGTAACCCATGCTAAGAGGCAGGTCAGAAAAGCCTGAGCCCTTGGTAATTCCCAAATCCCTGCTAGTCTGTACCCTTGTGGAAATATTGAACTGAGAATCATATACAGGTATTATAAGGCTTGTCCCCATTCCAACGGTTACAATTTTACCCACAACACCTATGTTTCCGTTCTGAATTGCAATAACAGGCATTCCTTTTTTTATACCGTTTCTGGCACCCTTGTTAATAGTAATGCCTGAATAAAGGCTGTCAGGATCATGGCCAATTATTTGCGCAGGGATATTCTTGTAAGAGAGATCCTTGGAAAAATCCAACTGTTCCCTAAGACGGTCGTTTTCACGGCGAATTTCCGTATTGCTTCTCTGAAGGTATTCATAGTCCTTAAGTCTTTCCTTAAGGGCCTGGTACTCCTTCTTCATCTGCGTCATGTCCTTGATTGACGTAAAGGCATTGGACACTCCATCAGAAAGGAAACTGACTCCCTTCTGCATCGTGCTCATTATTGAAAAGCCAATCTTGCCAAAGTCAACGAGGAAACCGCCCGCAGAAAAACTGAGCATAATTCCGCTGGTCAAAATCATGACAACAAGAAGAATTTCGCTAAGCTTAAAACGAAAAGGCGTTCTTATTTTCATAATCTCTAGTTGTTAAGGTTGTCGTATACTGAACGGCTGGAAGACATATCCTTGAACAGTTCAAAGGCCTGTCCCGCACCTACTGCCACGCATTCAAGCGGCTTTTCAACAAGGATAACGGGTACACCTGTCTCCCTGGAGATAAGCTTCTGCAAGCCTTTGAGCATGGAGCCACCACCGGTCATAACCAAACCGCGCTCAATGATATCAGCATTAAGCTCTGGCGGAGTACGGCCAAGAGTCTTCTTTATTTCTTCAATAATCTTGGTAACAGGTTCCTTAAGAGCTTCGCGAACTTCTACAGAATCAACTTCAAGACGGCGTGGAAGACCTGTAATTGCATCTGTACCCTTAATCTCCATCTTTTCTATGTTCTTATCAGCAGATGCGTTTCCAATTTCTATCTTAAGGCGTTCAGCTGTCTGCTGACCAATGATAAGGTTGTGAACCTGGCGCACGTGCTTGATGATTGCCTCGTCAAATTCATTGCCACCTGTGCGGATAGAGCTTGTGATTACCATGCCGCCCAAAGAAATAACGGAAACTTCTGTAGTTCCACCGCCAATGTCGCAAACCATGTGGCCGGCTGGCTCATAAATCGGAATCTGTGCACCGATTGCAGCAGCAAGGCTTTCTTCTATAACTTCAACTTCCTTTGCACCTGCACGGAGGGCTGCAGCCATAACGGCATCGCGTTCAACCTGGGTGATGCAAGAAGGAATACCAATCTTCATTCTTGTTGACTTAAAGAGATGGTGGCGCGGAACAATCTTGGAGATGAAGTACTTTATCATCTTTTCCGTAGAATCACTGTCGGAAATAACACCGTCTGCCAACGGCCTGATTGCCACAATGTTGCCTGGTGTCTTCCAAAGCATGCGCTTAGCTTCGGCACCTACAGCCACTACACGTCCTGTACCCTTTTCAACGGCAACAACGGAAGGTTCGTCAATAACAATTCCCTGTCCGCGGACATAAATCAAAGTATTACAGGTACCAAGATCAATACCTATATCTGTCGTAAAAGTATCCAAAAATCCCATTTATAAATTTCCTCCCGGAATCTATTTACCATTATAATGCAATAAACTTTATGCTGCTACAAAGTTTATCATAAATCGGACATTTTTTTCAATGCCCCTTCATGATTAGGCTGAATTCTTAGGACCCGGCGCCACTGGGCACGAGCCTTAGCATTATCCCCCTGCTTTTCATATAATACACCAAGACCGTAATGCGCGTCAGCAGAATTTTCATTTTTTTGCAAAATTGAACGAAATTCTTTTTCTGCGGCTTCCAGATCATTCTCCTCAACATAAATCTCCCCCAGCAGGAAGGAAGTTCGCAGCATCAGGTCTTCGTTTTTGGTAATGTCCCTAACACGGAACAAATAAGCCTTTGAGTTGGCCATGTTTCCAATTTTATAGTACTGTTCGGCAATGGCAAGAAGAAGCGTATCCGACTCGCGGACAAGAAGTGCCTGTCCAAAAGCCTCAATGCTCTTCTGTGTTTCCCCAAGAGCGGCATACGAAAGGCCAAGGCATTCTGCAATGTCATCAGAAGAATAGCCGTGCTCCTGGGCCAAAAGCAGGTATTTTATGGCAAGATCCGCATAATACTGGTAGTTGGAAGAAGTGTCCTTGTAGTAATAGGTTCTTCCCAGCATATACTCAAGCTGTCCCCTCTTATCGTCACCAGCATTCTGAAGGGCAATCCTAAGGCTTTTCTGGGCATCCTTCAAGTAGTTTTCGGTTACAGAATTATCCGTCTGAGAGACTGCTAAAAAGAATGAACTGTACCCATGAAATATTCTTGCAGTGGTATTTAGAGGCTTGTCTGCCAAAATGGCGGTAGAAATTTCATAAACCCTTTGATAGTCGTATTTTTCCCAGTTATCGTACAGGGCAGCAATTGAATTTGAATTGTGGACTTTTGAATGAATGAATTTATAGGCGAATACGGCAAGCACTGTAATGGCTGCAACAAAAAGAAGGCATAGCAATATGCGAATGACAAATTTATTTTTTTGCCGCTCAATGTTTTTCTTTCTATTGTGCACCCACCGCATATTTTCTCCACCCAACAAAAAAAAGGATACAGTAAGCCGGGTTCTGGTACGCAGAAAGAATGTGTTGCCACACCCCTTCCCGCTTGGCCATCTATCCGCAACGGCAGTTACCCGCCGCCTCCAGCGATCTACCCGCGGTGTAAGTCCGGAAAACCAAACCGCATACTTGATCTTGCTCCAGATGAGGTTTGCTTATGCCGTATTTGTTGCCAACTACGCGGTAGGCTCTTACCCTGCCTTTTCACCCTTACCCTTTTGGGGCGGTTATTTTCTGAAGCACTTTCTGTCAGCCTCAGTGCTTTACAATGAACAAGCCATTGCAGCTTACTGATGCTGCCCGGTTATTACCCGGCATCTTTTCCGGCGGAGCCCGGACTTTGCCTCACGAACGCTGACTGTCATAAGCCATGCCCGCGCGGCCAAATATCCTTTAATAATTTACTCTTCAAAATCCATAGAGGACTTATCGTCGTCTCCCCTATCTTCTCCGTCACCGTCAGAATCCAGTTCCAATCCTTCCTGATCTTCATCAAGCAAGTCATCGTCATCCAAATCTGCAAGGCTTCCGGCTTCATCCATAGAGAAGAATGTTGATTCAACTCCGTCATCTTCTTCGTAACGGAGGATTCTGCTGCAATATGGGCAGAAAAGAATCTTGTCACCGCGGCGAACTTCATTTGCAAACTGAGCAGGCAAAATCATGTGGCATCCGTCGCATACGTTTCCGCGAACAGGAACAATACCCTTGCGGTTGCGCATGATGATTCTCTGGAATTTAAACAAAATCTCAGGGTCTATTTCTTTAGAATGCTCTGACTCCTGCTTTTCCAAATCCTTAAGCTGAGCATTATAAGCATTCATTTCCTGATCAATACTGGCCTTGGATTCCGCGACATCCTTTTCGGTAGCCGCAATAAGCTCTTCTTCGCTCTTAAGGTTTTCATTCTGTTCGGCAAGAATTTTCTCTTCTTTTGCCAATTCCTTACGCAAAGAATTTTCCTTGTTCTGAGCTTCCTTAATCTGGTTGCTCAAAATGTCATATTCACGGTGGGTGTCTATTGCATCCATACCCTTTTCACCGGCCTCG
>JAGCWT010000096.1 GCA_017961705.1 Treponema sp. | reverse complement strand
TGCTAGGGCGGGCCATTGCACATGCAAAAATTAAACCTGTAAGTTCATCAACTGTGTAGAGAACTTTTTCCATAATGTGTTCTGGTTTTACGTCAACGGTAATATTCCAGCCATGGCTCTGAACTGCATGAACAAGCTGGGAATCAATTTCGGGATAATTTGTTTTTTCTGAATCAAAGATTTCCAGGCACTTTGTACAGTGAGCATCCGGCGCAAGTTCAAAATCAATGTCATGAAGTATTCCGACACTTTCCCAGTATTCGGCATCCTCTCCATATTTTTCCGCAAAATAATGCATTGCAACACCCACGGTTTTACAGTGACGGAGCAATGTTTCTCCATGAACATATTTTCCAAGCAATTCAAAAGCAGTTTCCGATTTCATACTATTTACCCATTGTAAAGATAGGTATATAATACAAATAAGAGGAAATATAGTCAATGAAAAGTATTCTGATAAAAGATACCACAAAAGAAGAAAGGGAAAAGATTGTTGCTGATGCACTTGGCTGCGGGAACGATTGTTCAACGTGCTGTGCCTGCGGTGGTATGGAAATTGACTATCAGCAGTACATAGACGGTAAAAAAGAAATTGCCCAGCTTAATGCGGAATACCGGGCAAATACTGTAGTTGGCCATTAAAAGAATTGCATTTCACTTAGTTATAGAAAAAAGCTATAGCATCTATAAAAAAAATATATTTCCCAGACTCTCAAAAAAACTATAACATACTAAGTTACTAGGTAATTTTGTAAATACAAAGTGGAGGTTATATGAAATCATTTGTAAAAATCGCAGGAATAGCAGTATCCCTTCTTGCTTTGGGAGGAAACTTTGTAAGCTGCAAGAAAAAACAGGCGGCATCTGGCGGTGAATCTGAACAGAAGGTTGTTAGAATAAACTTTCAGACAGGAAGCCTTTGCTATGCACCGACTCACGTTGCCATGAAGCTTGGCCTTTTTGAAGAAGAGCTTGCCAAGATTGGGCAGAAGGCAGAGTATGTCCATATCGTAGAAGGTGGGGCAACTCTTGGAGAGATGATTGCTTCGGGTAAGGTTGACGCAGGCTACGGTCTTTATGCAACCCAGCTTCAGGCAATGGAAAACGGCCTGCCTATTTCCTTTACATCCGGTATTCACATTGGATGTACAAAGTATTATGTCCGTGCAGACAGCGATATAAAGTCCGTGGCAGACTTGCGCGGAAAAAAGGTTGGTGTTCCTGGACTTGCAGACAGTTCTGTAATGAACTTAAAGCGCAAACTTATGGATTACGGAATCGGTGTAACTGCCGCCAACAATGAAGTTGAATTTATTGCATACGCTTCTGCCGACCTTGCAATTGCCCTTAACAACGGAGCTGTTGACGTAATAGGCGCACATGACCCGGTAGCCACAAAGGGTGAACTTGCCTACGGATTCAGAAAGATTCTTGATACAGGAACTGATGACAAGTTCTCTAAAGAATACTGCTGCCAGCAGTTTGTAACGCACAAGCTTCTCCGTGAAAACCCAGAGGGGGCAGCGGCAGTAACGAGGGCTTTGCAGAAGGCTTCTGCATACGTTCAGGCTGAACCGCGCGCCGCAGCACAGCTTCAGATAGAAAATGACCTTGTTTCCGGTGACCTGGATTTTAACGCCGCACTGCTCGAAGAGATTAACTACCAGCCAAGCCGCTCTCTTGGCAAGAAGACTTTTGATTCTGCAGCCCGCCAGCTTCAGGAAGCAGGTATTCTTAAGGCAGAAACTGATATAGAAAAGTTTATTGAGCAGGGCTACATAGAACTTTTTGGTGTGCCGGACGGTTACATCTATGACAGCGCAACAAAAACATATAAAGAAATAAACGGCTCAAGGGCCTAATGACATTCTTGAATCCTATACAGACAGATTTGATAAGGAGAATCTTTATGAAAAACTTAAGCATTATTTTATCATCACTTACAGCATTGCTTGGACTTTTGGTTGGCATTGCACCTTACACATTTGCAAAGGTTTGCGGAATGGCAAACATGCACTGCCACAAGGTAACGGCCCCAACAGTTCTTGTATTTGGAATCCTGATTTTTGTGCTTTCTTTAGTTCAGACTGCAATCTTATGGAAAAAGCGCTAACTCTAACAGGGCTTGCATCCGCAAACATACGGCGTAAGCCCTTTAGAACAGCTGCCCTTCTTGCGCTTATTGCCTTGTCGGCGGCTGTTCTCTTTGGTTCACTGATACTCGTCTCTAGCTTAAAATGCGGAATAAAAGGAATCCAGTCGCGGATAGGTGCAGACCTTATGATTGTTCCCGACGGTTATGAGGCTAAAATGGAAGGCGTTCTGCTTTCTGGCCAGCCAAGCTATTTTTACATGTCAAAGGGAATAGAAGACCTTGTCCGCAATGTGGAAGGAGTTCAGCTGGTTACTTCCCAGTTTTATCTTACAAGCCTTAGCGAAAGCTGCTGCGACTTTCCAATCCAGATAATAGGCTTTGACAGCAATACGGATTTTATAGTAAAGAACTGGGCAAGAAAAAAAGTTTCCGCTTCTGATTCAAGTACGGGTGAAGTACTTCTTGCAGGAAGCAACATCACCACGGAAAAAAATAAGGTCACATTCTTTGCAAAGGCTCACGATATTTCTGCCCGCCTGGAAAAAAGCGGTACCGGCATGGACAATGTAATTTATGCCGATTTGCCAACCCTGCAAAAGATGTTTTCTGACGCAAAAGAAAAGGGCTTCGGCTTTATTTCTGACGGAGACTGCACCTCAAAGACCAGCGTTATTTTTGTAAGGCTTGCATCTGGCTACAAAGCGGACGGCCTTACTCTCAGAATAAAGAGCGCGCTTGCAGAAAGTAATTTTGCCTCTGAAAAAATCCAGGTGATACAAAGCGAAAGTTTTCTTTCTACTTTTGTGAATAAGCTTTCGTCTTTTCTTATTTTTATTTATGCAAACTGCATTCTTGTTTTTGTAATTGCAGTCCTTACCCTTGCCGTGGTTTTCTCTATGTCCATTAACGAACGCCTAAGGGAATTTTCTATTCTGCGGGTTCTTGGAACGGACCATTCAAGCCTTAGGAAAATAATTTTTACGGAAGCTGCAATTTTGGGAAGCCTTGGAGCTGCAATAGGAATTTTTACTGCATCGCTTGTGATTATTCCCTTTAACGTAATCATCTCGGAAAAAATAGCTTTGCCTTTTGCAATGGCAAGTCCTGTTAATATTGCAATCTTTGCAGGCATAGTCTTTGCTCTTTCACTTTGCTCATGCCTTGTTGCTTCGGTCTTTAGCGCCGTGCGTATTTCCAAATTTGAAATTTATGGGGGCGCAAAATGATAGACATACAAAACCTTACAAAAACATTTACTACGCCCCGGGGAAAAATAACTGTTCTTGACAACTTTAGCCTTAGGGTGCAGGACGGAACGTTTCTTGGAATATCAGGAAAATCTGGTGCGGGAAAATCAACCCTGCTTTCCATAATTGCGGGACTTCAAAAACCTGACTCTGGAAAGGTTATAATAGGAACTTCTTCTGGCAATGGGGATAGGGACATATTCACGCTGAACGACAAGGAGCTTTCTTTGTTCAGGAACAGCAACATTGGTTTTGTTTCCCAGGAACAGAGCTTTTTGGAAAACCTTACAGTCTTTGACAACGTGAGGCTTCCGTATTTTATTGGCTTGAGCAGAAGGAATGCGCGTGTCCAGCTTAATCTAATCAATTCGCGCGCAAAAGAACTTCTTGAAAATCTTGGCATAGCCCATCTTTCGCAAAGCTACCCCAGGGACCTTTCCGGTGGAGAAAATCACAGGCTTCTTATAGCCAGGGCACTTGCAAACAATCCCGATATTATACTTGCCGATGAACCAACGGAATCCGTAGACAGTGAGCGGACAGAAGATATTGTAAAAATATTCCGATCCCTTGCGGATAGCGGTAAAACGGTAATCCTTGTTAGCCACGATAGTCAGGTTCTTAAAAGCTGTGACAGTGTAGAAGCCATATAAAAAGCCGGGACTCAAATAAAACTGAGCACCCCGGCTTATACTTTTTATTTTTTTGTTTTTTATTTTTTACATTTGTTTAATTTAAAGCCTGTTCCAAATCTGCAATTAAATCATCTGCATTTTCTATTCCGACGGAGAGGCGGAGGGTTGAAGGTGTTATTCCGTTCTTTAGGCGGATTTCTTCCGGAACGTCTGCATGGGTCTGGGTAGTGGGGTAGGTGATTAGTGTCTCTACACCGCCAAGGCTTTCTGCATACATAATCAACTTTACCTTGTTGAGAACTGAAATTGCGTGCTCTGTTGTATCTGTCTGGAAGGTGAGCATTGCACCAAAACCTCGTGCCTGCTTTTTCATTGTTTCATGGCCAGGGTGTTCTGTAAGCCCTGGGTAAATTACTTTTGTAACTGCCTTTTGTGTCTTTAGCCATTGGGCAATTTTAGCGGCATTTTCCTGCGCGCGCTCCATGCGTATAGAAAGGGTTTTTATTCCGCGGAGGACGAGCCAACTGTCGAACGGAGCAAGACCTGCACCTGTCGTCTTAATCAAAAAGCGGAGTTTTTCCTGAATGTCACTTCTGTTGGTTACGATGAATCCTGCTAGGGTGTCGTTGTGGCCTGCAAGATATTTTGTTCCCGAATGAACAACTATATCTGCTCCAAGTGCAAGAGGATTTTGAAAGTACGGTGACATAAAGGTATTATCAACAATCAGAAGAAGTCCGTGTTTTTTTGCGAAGGCAGCAACTTCAGCGATGTCGGTAATGTTCATCATTGGATTTGTAGGAGTTTCAATGTAAATTGCTTTTGTCTTTGAAGTAATAAGCGGTTCAAGATTTTCTGAAGCACAATTTACACGGGTAAAGCTGATTCCGTTTTTAATGTTTACATTGTCGAATAAACGGATTGTTCCGCCGTAAAGATCTGAGTCGGCAATTATATGATCACCGGGGTTGAATAATTCCATTAAAAGAGAAATCGCTGCCATACCAGAAGAGAGGGCAAGGGCATCGATTCCTCCTTCGAGCTGGCAGACGATTTTTTCGAGTTGTTCGCGTGTCGGGTTCTGGAGGCGGGAATAATCAAAGCCAGTACTCTTGCCTACACCCGGATGTGCATAAGTTGCAGTCTGATAGATTGGATAGCTTACAGCTCCGTAATGATTGTTTTCCGGCTTAAAACTATTGCAGCCAATTCTGTGGCAGGAGTGGTTTATAAAACTTGGACATATTCCTTCTTTTGAACATGCTCCTGCATCAATTGCATCTTTATCTAAGTGAATGCATTTTGTTTCTATTGATAAAGGCATTAAATTCTCCTGTATGTACCTGTCATTGTCGGGTCAAGACCGAATATGACAGTCATTCGAACTTCAAGTAATAGGCGGCAAGTTTTCCTAAAGCTTCTTCTATTGGAAGCTCCACGTCGAATACGCTTACCGCATTGCGCTCAAACTGTCGGCGGACATTCTGTCCTATTTGGGCGGCAACTATTGCACGGCAGTCAAGCAGTTGTTCTACCAAGGGAGACAGGGGGCCACTTGCACCTCCGCATCCACCGCCACAACCGCTTCCGCATCCAAAGCCTCCGCCACATCCTGCACCTCCGTCGGGAATGCATTCTGCATCAGTACTGCTTTCCTTTTCTTCCTGCTTGGGGGCAGTGCGGCTTTCTACAAGCTCAAAGCCCTTGTCTTTGAGTTCATAAATATAAAACTTTTCTGCCTTGCCAAAATGCAGGTCTATGTTTTTTCCGTCTGACGAAGCTAATGCAACCTTAAGGCTCATACAATCTCCTCTTTTCTAAACCCAATCACGGGGGCGTTACGGGGGTGTCCCCGTAGAGGGGGTAGTGGAAGACCGCAACGCGGGCTGTA
>JAGCWT010000095.1 GCA_017961705.1 Treponema sp. | reverse complement strand
CTAAACAACGAAGCAAAAGCACTGGGACTAAAGCGAGGAAACCCTGTATTTCAGGTAAAGCGTCTGCTTGAGAAGAACAAAGTGGCCGTATGCCCAGCCGACCACAAAAAATACCACGCCCTACTGCGCAGATCAAAGCACCAGGCTTAATCCATGATGAATCGATGAAAGGATATGTTTCCTGACCGCCAGTTGGTGTTGAAGTACCAAAGTTCATGATGTCACTGTCGCGTGTACATTCTTCGAGTGATTCACAAACAATGTAGTTCTTTACGTTTGGACAATGAGCCTTACAGTATTCAATGAACCTGTCGATTGCAGGACGGCCCCTACCCTTAATCTTGATTGTGTCAATTGAAGGGCGGAGAGCACAGAATGTTTCTGCGGTTATTGAGTTGATGAATCCCGGACCTACAATTCCAAGAACCTTTGCGTCCTTTCTTGCAAGTCTCTTTACACCAACACCTGGGATTGCTGCAGTTCTGTATGCGGAAATAAGGTTTGCACTCTGGAAGGCAATTGGAGCTCCAGTATCCTTGTCGTTCAAAACCGTCATAAGGATAGAGCGCGGAAGCCCCTTGTCTCTGTTTTCAACGTTTGAACCGTACCACTTAACTCCAGCCATCTTGAACTGACCACCGATATATGCAGGCATTGCCATGAACCGTCTGTCTGGACCATCCTTTGGCATTCCTTCAAACTCAGGATCCTTTGGAAACTGCACCATGCATCCGTGTGAATTTCCTGTTTCACCACCCATGCGGTAGTCTCCCTTATCCAAAGTCTTTACAACTTCTTCCATACAGTCTGTACATGCAATAACATCGTTCACCCCAGCCTTAAGCATGTCAGCTTCGTTCATCCACAAAATGTCTACCCTTGGTTCAATTCCTGTCATAATAATTCTCCTGATAATTTTATTTTGTTTTTTGACCATTCAACTTTTTGCTCAATGGCAGCTGTTGAATCCGCAAGAGAGGGTAGGACTCAAAAGAATCCTACCCATATAACAGCTCGCCATTGAACTGTATATCTGCTCCTCAACGTGCACTTTGAAAAAGCAGACTATTCACATTTAAATACCCCCTGTTTACTTGAGGGCTTCCACGTCTTTTTCGCCAGTTCTTATTCGCCAAATATTTTTAATTTCTGACACGAATATTTTTCCGGCACCAATTTCATCACTCTTCAAAACTTCCATTGCAGCATCTACAACTTTCTGAACTGGAACTTCTGAAACTACCACTTCGACTTTTGTTTTTGGAAGCAAGCTTATGTCGGTTGCAACCCCGCGGTAATAACCCACTGAAGTTTTCTGCCCGTGCTGAACTCCGCATCCTTCAACGTGTGTTACAGTCATTCCTGTTACACCAATTTCATTGAGTGCTTTTTTCAATTCGGTAAACTTGTCCGGATTGAAGATAATTGTTACAAGGTTCATCTCTGCCATTTTTTACCCCCATCAACTTACATTACATAAGCAGCCATTGCATGTTCATGCTTATCAAGACCGTCGAGTTCAACTTCTTCTTTAACTCTTAATCCCATTGTCTTCTTAAGGATAATTGCCATTATGGATACAGTACCTATTACCCATACCGCAATTGCACCAAGACCAACAATGTGGGCCACAAGGCGTGATATTCCGTGCCCATAGAAAAGACCTGTATCCTTTGCAAGGAATCCTGCCAGAACTACACCAAGAATTCCGTTTGTTCCGTGAAGGCTTATTGCACCTGCCGGGTCGTCAACCTTAAGCTTCTTGTCAAAGAACTCAACGCTAAAGGGGAAGAAGATTCCGCAGACGGCCCCTACGATAACTGATCCAAAAACCGTGTATTCGTTGACTGCAGAACAGCTTGCAACAAGACCTGCCAACGCACCGTTCATTGCAAGTGTAGGATCTGGCTTCTTGTACTTAACCCATGTGCAGAACAAAGCTGCAAGGCCACCTGCCGCACCACACATTGTTGTTGTTATTGTTGTGTAGATTGTTGTATCGTCAAATGCAAGTTCACTGCCTGGGTTGAATCCGTACCAGCCCACCCACAGAATAAAGCCGCCGAGCATTGCCATTGGAATGTTGTGTCCAGGAATTGCATGAACCTTTCCCTGACTGTCGTACTTTCCGATTCTTGGTCCAACAAGAGCCGCACAAGCCATTGCCGCAAATCCGCCTACCATGTGAACTGCACCGCTTCCTGCAAAGTCAACAAAGCCTATCTTAGAAAGCCAGCCACCGCCCCATACCCAGTGGCCAACAACCGGGTAAATAAGCCCAGTCATTACAGCACTTACAATAAGGTAAGTATCAAACTTGAATCTTTCTGCAACAGATCCCGAAATGATTGTTGCTGTTGTTGCGCAGAACATTGTCTGGAACAAAAGGTATATTTGCGGTGAAAGGTTCAGTTCTTTGCATGTCTCCCATACTCCAAGTTCCTGGTCCAGCGGATTGAAGAATCCTGTTGTTCCAAAGAGCCCAAGAAAGTCATCACCGTACATAATTGCAAATCCTATGAAGTAGTAAACCAATGCTCCTACACAAAAATCGCACAAGTTTTTGAGCCAGATGTTGCATGCATTCTTTCCGCGGGCAAATCCGCTTTCACAGCATGCGAATCCTGCCTGCATCAGAAAAACCAGTGCAGATGCCACAAGAACCCAGCTTGAGTTCAGAAGATAAGTCGTATCCATCAGATACCTCCTGTTTTTTTAATTTGATTACTTCTTTGGCTTAAAACGGTCGTACTTCAAATCCGGAATTGGAATTGTCTTTGATTCGCCTTCAAGAATGAGTTCGCTCAAAGCAATTGAAACTGCCGGAGAGATTCCGAAACCGTGGCCAGAGAATCCGAAACCGAGGGTAAGTCCAGGAACTTCTTTTACGTTGTCAATCACAGGAAGAACGTCTATTGTCTGGTCATACAAACCTGCCCAGGTGCGTACAATCTTTGTCTTTTCAAGGACAGGAAAGTACTTGATGATTCCTCGTGCAATGCTTGGAGCCGTAAGACTGTTTGTTACAAACTTGTCAACGTTGCTTGTGAATGCTTGCAGGCCTGAGTTTCCTCCAAGAACAAATGAGCCGTGTTCGCTCTGGTGTCCGTAGAATTCTCCTCCTGCTACACCGAGCATGATGTCGAACATTGGCGGCATGGCTTCCGTTACAAGAACTTCATTCATCTGTCTTTCAACCGGGATATCTATTCCGACAGTGTTTGCAATTCTTCGTGATTCATAGCCTGCACAAAGAAGAATTTTTTCTCCTTCGTAGATTCCGTCATCTGTAACAATAAGCCTTGCCTTTCCCTTTACCTTGCGGATTCCTTCAACATGAACTCCCGTGATGAAAGTTACTCCAAGCTCAAGCGCCTTTTTGTAAAATCCCAAAGTTGCCTTGAGAGGATTTGCATGACCGTCCGTTGGGCACCATGAAGCCGCAATTACTTCCTTTGACATGTAAGGACATATTTCGCGAGCTTCATCTCCGCTAATCATCTTTACATCAAGGCCGACTGCAGTTGACTTTGCAGTATGACCTTCAAGTATCTTGATATCCTTTTCTGTAAGACCAAGACGTATATTTCCCTTCTGGTGATATTCAACATCAACTCCAAGTTCATCGCTTAATTCAGGCCAGCAGTTTGCAACAGCATACATTGCAAGCTTAAGTTCCTTTGGATCGCGTGCACTTTGTCGTACACCGCCGGCATTTCTGCAGGAACCCCCGTTTCCGATTTCCTGCTTTTCAAGAACGATTACCTTGATTCCTTTTTTTGCAAGACGGTATGCAGTAGCACAGCCCATGATACCGCCGCCGATTATGATTACATCTGCTGTTCTGATTTCTTCCATATTTTTATCCTCACTGAACATCAGTTACGTTTTTGCTGAACACTCCGATTTCTACTGGACGTGCCGGAGCCCTTCCCTGAATCATTCCAACTTCTGAAGGCTTCTTTTTTAATTCAGATGCAATGATTCCCTGCACAAGACGCTGACAGGTTTGTCCCTGACACAAGCCCATTCCCGAACGAAGATATCTTTTTACTTCATTCATCGTGTGCATGCCGTCATGAATCGCCCTTCGGATTTCACCCTTTGTAATTTCTTCACAGCGGCAGATGATTAGGCTGTCATCTTCTCTTTCTTCAAAAGGTTCTTTATTTGCTCTTCTTATATCTTTTGCCATAATTCACCTCACTATTTTTATTCAGCCTTAAAGAAGCGTGCTTCGTTTACATACTGAACCGGAACTTTCATTGTAAGGACCGAAGTCTTGTCCATTACGCTTGAAGTAACAACGTTTACAACTTCTGCTTCGCAAACTTTTTCTCCGCTGCGGCTCAATGCAATTCCCTTGTCTCCCTTTTTTGGAAGCGGAAGAAACTCATATGGAATTCCAACTGTTGCATAACCAGTTTCGTAATCTTCGTTGATAAGGAAGATTGCCTGACCTGAACAGAAGGCAACACACATGCCGCATCCCTTACATTCTTTTTCTTCATCGATTGCAGGAATCCTTGTGATGTTTTCGCCCACCTTGATGCAGCCAAACTTACATGCTTCCTGGCAAGGGTTACACGGAATGTTCTGCGTACATTCAATTACAGGATGAACACCTGACTTCTTGTAGTTAACTGCCGGGAAGTTCTTAAGCTCGTCCCAGGTCATAAAGCCGCGGTCAAGAAGACTTCTTGAAATGGGGTATCCTTCGTCTGTAACAGTCCAGTCGTTCTTCCCCTTGAACTGCGGAGCAAACATTCCCTGGCGAAGGGCGCTGAGTGCATTCTGGCAGCCGGAATACTTTTCGTTGAAATCTGCTTCACTGATGTAACCTGCGCTGTAAAGAACGTGACTTGCAACAGAACGTCCCTGAATCATTGCACTTGAGGCTTCTTCAATTCCTGCAACATCACCTGCACAGTAGATTCCCGCAATCGAAGTTTCTCCGTATTCATTCAGCAGAGCAACGTTACCGCCTTTCTGAGGAAGAAGTGCCATGTTACAGGTTGCATTGCTTGCAAGCTGGCTCATCGGTGAAAGACCTACGGCGATACAGATTGTATCTACATCAAGTTCCTTTTCTGTTCCCGGGATCGGCTTAAAGTGATCATCAACTTCTGCAATCACTGCTGATGTAACCCTGTCTGTTCCCTTTGCTTCGATTACCGTGTGCTTCATGTAGAAAGGAACACCTGTACGTGCAACCTTTGCTGCATGGACACCGTAACCTCCGACACGTGGAGCCGCATCGATTACTGCTGCAACTTCACACCCCGCCTGAAGAAGCTGGAAGCTGACCACAAGACCAACGTTTCCAGAACCGACCATAACAATCTTTGAACCAGGCTGAACACCCTGAAGATTCATAAGGGCTTGTGCCGCACCAGCACCGATTACACCAGGCTTGTTCCATCCCTTGAATGGAATCATGTTTTCTGCAGCACCTGTTGCAATGATTATGTAGTCTGCCTTGAAGTGATTTACGTTTCCGTTCTGCTTAACAGTCACTTCATGGTTCTGATAAATTCCCATTACGGTTGAATCAAGGTAAACTTCTACACCTGCATCTCTTGCTTCCTGTAAAAGTGCCTCACCAATCTTGAAGCCCCTTTCCTTTGCATGATGTTCCTTTGACCCGAAGAACTTGTGTATCTGCTTAAAAAGCTGTCCACCTGGACGTGCGTTTTCATCAAACACAACAACCTTCATTCCGCTTTTTGCAGCTTCAATGCCGGCACTCAAACCCGCAGGACCTGCCCCGATTACTATCAATTCATATCTTTTCATTTCATCTGCCCCCGTACTCAGCTTTCCATAGCTACAACACCGTTCTGTGTCTGAATCACCATTCCTTCTTTTAATTCAGTGATGCAGGTACGAACATTTGGCTGACCGTCAACAACCATTACGCAGTCCGTACATCTTCCGATTGCACAGAAAACACCACGCGGCTTGTGTTCCTTTGCCGTGTATCTGTGAATCATTACGCCGTTTGCTTTTAATGCAGCCGCTATTGATTCGCCTTCAAAACCAGACATATCTTTTCCGTCAAAAGAAAAATGAACTTCCTGACCTTTGATATATTCTCCAAGAATTGGATGCTCTTTAATCCGTGCCATTTTTTTCTACCTCCAAAAAAAAAAGAGGCAACCAACAGTACTTCCCCCAAGGATAATCCAGGGAAAACTGTAAGTTGCCTCATTGCAACAAGTTTTATCAATCTTTAATTTCTTCTAGCCTTTGAATGTGCAGCCTTTCATTGCAATCATTTCGATTTCAACAATCTGGCTTGGTCTGTTCAAAGCTGCAACTCCAATCCATGAACATGCAGGACGTGTTGCCATAAAATATTCAGAATATGCTTTTGTGATGTCCATATTTTTTGAAACATCAGTAGTCCATATATTTACTTTGACAACTTCTTCTTTTTTTATTCCATTTTTTTCAAGGAGAGTTACAAGTTTGTCAAAGATGTATTTTGCCTGAGCATAAGCATCTCCTTCTCCGTGAACTGTACCTTCTGGTGTAACAGCTGTTGTTCCTGAAACAAATGCAAAAGGACCTGCTACAGCGATGCGTGCGTATCCTGCAACGTCTTCAAACTTTGCACCACCATGAATGTTTTCTCTTGGGAATTCCATAATTCTCCTCCTGTTTGTTAACTGTCTTTATACAGCTCTTTTCTTTGTTGATTTAGGTATAGAATTATTTTTTTATAATGTCAATGCAAATTTTCATAATTATGAAAAATACAGGGTTTTTAGTACCGATTTTTCATATTTTTTTCATAATTTTGTAAAAAACAGAACTAAGAAAAAAGGAATTTCACGCCAATGAAAAACTTGAAACATCTTTTTTGTTATGGTAAAGTTATTCATCGGGGCATTTTATGGATTTTGAGATCGGAGAAAAAATTAAAAGTCTTAGAAAACACAGTAAAATTACGCTGGAAGAACTTGCAGAAAAAACAGGTTATTCAGTCGGATTTTTAAGCAATGTTGAAAATGACAAGACAAGTCCTTCAATTCAGCAGCTGCACAAAATCTGCGAGGCAATGAACCTTACGCTAAACGATCTTCTGTCACAGCCCAAACCAGAAGCTGATACAAAAGTTGTAAGAAAAGATGACAGGCAAAAGCTTTTTGAACAAGATGACGGTTCCCTTGTTTATGAAAGCATCACTCAGGGAGACACAAAAATAAAGGGCTCATGCATGACAATTTCTTCTGACCAGCTTTATCCTTTTGTTCCCCATGACCATGACGAGCTTGGTATAATCGTCAGCGGTTCCATGGAAATGAAAATGGACAACAAATCATTTTTTCTTTATCCGGGTGACACAATTTACATTCCTTGCGGGACAATGCATTCTGCAAAAAAAACAAGCAAAGAGCCCTGCGTAAGTTACTGGCTTAAAAAATCAGAATAGAATTGCTGGCAAAAATTAGTCTTGAAACAAGGTTAAATTTCATGCTAAAATCACACGGAGTCAGTTCAAAAAAAATCTGGAGAAAAAATGAAAAATACTTTCCATTACGCAGCAACGGCAAGCCTTATCCTTGCAGCCGCACTAACATCCTGCGCAAGTGCACCAAAAGAAAATCCTACAATCCCATTTGAATTCATAGATGCAAACAAGCAATACCATTCCGCAAATCTGGACGACACGGTTAGCAAGCACAGCTACAAAAACGAATGCTTTGTGCGCGAAGGAGAAAAGCTCTTTTACAGGGGAGACGACCGCTACACTTCAAAACTTGGCGTAGACATATCCCACCACGACGGCCCGGTTGACTGGAAAAAGATGAAGGACTGGGGAATTGAATTCGCAATCCTCCGCACAGGCTACAGGGGCTACCAGACAGGCTACCTCATACAGGACAAAATGTTTGAGCAGAACATAAAGGAAGCAATAGAAGCCGGGCTGGACATAGGAGTTTATTTTTTCTCTCAGGCAATCACAGAAGAAGAGGCGGAAGAAGAAGCCCAGATGGTCTTGCGCTTAATTGAACCCTACAAAGAGCATATTACCCTGCCGGTTGTATTTGACCCAGAAAGCATACTCAAGGACGAAGCCCGCACGGACGGAGTTTCAGGCGAAGTATTTACAGCAACGACCCTTGTCTTTTGCGAGGCAGTAAAAAAAGCCGGCTACAAGCCCATGGTTTATGCCAACATGATTTGGGAAGCATTCTTTTTTGACATGAAAAAACTGGAAGCCTACGACTTCTGGTATGCAGACTACGAAAAATATCCCCAGACACCCTATGCTTTTACCATGTGGCAGTACACGGAAAGGGGAGAAAGCATTGACGGAATAAGGCTGGACAAAAAAATCACAAAGCCTGTTGACCTTAACATAATGATAGTAAAGGTGGAGGAAGATGAATAAAACAAAAAGAAATCTGTCTTTTATTTTTATAGCCCTGCTTGCATCCGCACTCCTTGTCATGCAATTTTTTACAGGCTGTTCTTCTTCACAGCAGGAAGAAAGGGGCGGCGGAAAAACCTATGCAGTCTGGTTCTCCTACCTTGAATACGAAGAACTTTGTTCCGGCATGAGCAAAAAAGAATTTACGGAATTTGCAAAAGAGTGTGCCCAAAACCTTAGCAAAGCAGGCTTCAACACAATATACATACAGGCGGTTGCGTTCACAGATGTGCTCTATTCATCATCCGTCTATCCTCCTTCAAAGCATTTGCCCGGCGGAATTGCCACTACTGCAAAAAGTTCCGCGTCAAGGGAAAGGGACAGCGGAATACACACAGGCGTTGGCATTGGAATTGGATTTGGAAAGGGCGGTTGGACAAGAACCGGAGTTGAAGTTAGCATTGGAATGGAAGGAAGAGCCGGAAACTACCCAGAAGAAGAGGAAAGTTCATGGGCAAAGGCAAGCTATGACCCGCTAAAAATTCTTGTAACCCAGATGAAGAAAAAAAACATCCGCACAGAAGCATGGATTAACCCAATGCGGTCTGTAAAAGAAGAAGAACTTGAATCCTTGCCGGATGACTTTATAGTAAAAAAATGGGCAAAGGAAAAGAAAGGCAGGGCATTCTTACACCAGGGACGCTGGTACCTTAATCCCTATTACCCAGAAGTGATTCGCCTAATCACAAAATGCGTAAGCGAACTTGTTCAGAATTACGACATAGACGGAATCCACATAGACGACTATTTTTACCCGGCATCCCTTCCAGAAGAAATAGACGCAAATGAATTTGAAAAGGAAAAGCAAAAGCATCCAAAGCTTACCCTAAAGAACTTCCGTACGGTAAACGTAGACGCAATGGTAAAACAAATTTATGCAGCGGTAAAAAAGGCAAACCCGGAACTTACATTCGGCATATCACCTTCTGGAAACATTCAGACCTGCAGGAATGCCATGTTTGCAGACCCGGCACACTGGGCAAAGCAGGGAAGTGTTGACTACCTTGCACCGCAAATCTACTGGGGCTTTTTGCACACGGCAAAACCTTTTGAGCCAACCCTTAATGAATGGAAGCAAATAACAGCCGGCACAAACGTAAAGCTGATTGCAGGACTTGCCGCATACAAAGTGGGCTCTGTTCAATCTGCAGGCAATGCAGATGCAGACGCTGAATGGCAGAACAGCAGCCGCATCTTGGCAGACCAGACCCTTGCAGCAACAAAGGCAGACTACGAAGGAATTTCCTGCTTCCGCTACGCAAGCCTTTTCTCTCCTTCGCCAGTGAACTCTTCACATGCAGAAAAAGAACTTGCCGCTCTGGAAGCTATCATGAAAAGATAGATTGGTAACTCAATCCTGAAAGCCAACAAGACAGGCACTTTGCAAGTTACCCTTCAAATCGGAGTAAACCTCAACAAAGTCACAGCCGTGTATATGCTCATCCGTAACAAGTGAATAAACCATATTTGCATCTTTGGCTTTTTCTTCCTGATAATACGAGATGCAATAGACGCGCCCGGTGTTCAGGATTACATCTTCATACTTACCCTCAGCTGCATTTTTGGCCGCATAAGAAATAATATCTTTTTCTGCCTTTGGCAACTTTGAATAAAATTTCTGGAGCAGCCCAAGCATTTTTTCCACCTCTTTTTTGCTAACAGCCCCCGGCGTAAACATTGCAAAAAGGGCAGTCTCTTTTCCGTCCCGCTCAAAAAGATAATTGTAGCCCCAGGTTTCTTCGCCAGTCCCACAGCTTTTAAAAGTTCCAAGCGGAGTCTCTATGGACGCAGGAAGGTTTGTGTCTTTTGAACATGCAGCAAGTGCAAAAAGAAAGAAGGCTATAAAAAGGCAAGTTTTTATTTTCATATTTTTATTTCCTATGATTTTACACGTCAAACAGGATGCACTTCTCATTCATATCTACAGTGCATTTTACCCCTAACGGAATAATGCAATGCGGTGTTGCGTGCCCAACATTCACATTATATACAAGAGGCAAATTTTTATCATCTATTTCTTCCAGCAAAATAGATTTGTACTCATTATAGTAAATCTCATCAACAGGCTTTCCAACAAGAACCCCGCTTACAGAATTAAAAACACCTGCTTCTTTTAATGCTTTTACCATCTTTCTATATAATTCAGGTTTTGTTTTTTCTTCAGATGATTCAAGGAGCAAAATTTTCCCCTGCCATTCTTTAGCCGCTGGAAAAAGATTGTATTTTTTGCAAAGCTCAACCGTATCGGGATACCTGCTGCCGTCAAACATATCATACATTGATTCAATGCAGCCGCCTAAAATCTCCCCGGAAAAAACGGCGCTACCCTGCAAGAGCTGGAAGCCCTGATTCTTGTGCGCTTCTCTTTTTTTGCCGATTTGGGAGATACCAAAATCAGTCCGCTCTGTATACCAAACGTCACTCGCTTCTATTTTTCTTATGCATTTTTTATTTATCAGCTCTTCAAAATATTTTTTTGAATACGGAAGCATTTCATTTTCAAGCTCGCACAAGTCGGTAATAAAGGCTTGTCCGTAAAAAGTTTTGAAGCCAACTTTATTGAACATAAAATGATTCCACGTTGTATCCGAATAGCCAAGGAAAATCTTTTTGTTATCCTTTACGGCTTTTTTAAGTTCATCTTTTTCAAAAAGATAGGGAAGCAACTTGTAAGTATCATCACCGCCGATTGCACACAAAATCATATCAACGGATTTATCATAAAGGGCATCAAGCAAATCCTTTGCTCTGGCCTGGGGATTGTTTTTTATGTAGTCAAGGCCCTTCAAAGCTGATTCTGTTGTAACAACTTCAAGGCCATAATTTTTTAGGCGGTCAAGACCTATTTTTAATTCATGGGATATAAAAGGCTCCCCCAGTATGCCTCTGGACAAACTAATTATTGCAACTTTCTTTACCATTTTTAACTCCAAGCAAAATCACGCAAAAGCAATTCTATCATATTCTTTGCAAAATTAACAGCATCGGTTTGAATGCCAATTTTACTTTGCAGGAAAAAGCCTACTCCGCCGTGGAACCCCTTTAGTAGCGGCCGCAAGGACGCTATGAGCGTGAGCGAAGGGTGGAAGGGCGGTGACGCAAAGCAACCTACGGTCGAATTAGCCAAGGAAGAAAATGGTAGAACGGACAAAAGCTCGTCCAAAAGACTAACATCCTGGAAATTATAATACTTATGACCTGTTTGCAAAAATCAAGAATTGTGCTAGTATTGGCCTATGCCTTATGATGATTATGAAAACGAAGGTTCGCTTGCTCAGAAGACTTTTCTAAAGGAACCCGATGATTATAAAGTTATTCTCTTGAACGATGATTTTACTACCATGGAATTTGTGGTGCAGGTTTTGCAGAGTGTTTTTCATCTTGGAGCGGAAGAGGCGGAAAAGGTGATGATGAGCGTCCACAAAACAGGTAGCGGCGTTGCGGGAATTTACACTTACGACATTGCTTCCACCAGGGCGCAGATTGCAGTCCGCATGGCAAGGCAGCAGGGCTTTCCGCTTAGATGCGAGATTCAAAAGGCATAGGAGCTGGTAAAGATGCACTTAAAGAAAGACCTTGACGAAATGCTTACCAACAGCTTTAACTACGCAAAAAAGAACGCCCACGAATTTGTTGCGCCGGAACACCTGCTTTATATTGCCATGCACTACGACTACGTGATGGACCTGCTCTTTGACTGCGGGGCAAATGTTGCGGACATTCTGAATGACCTTGAAGATTTTTTTGCAAAGAAAATTCCCTGTGTGGACAAGGACGAAAAATTCCTTGCGGCATACGATCCACTTCCCACGGCAGGGCTGCAGGAAATACTGGAGAACGCTTCTGCACACGCGGCTTCTTCCGGCAAAAAAAAGCTGGACATTACGGACGTGCTTGTTTACATGTACGATGCGGAAAACAATTACTGCTCCTACATACTAAAGAAAAACGGCGTGGAAAAACTTGTGCTTTTGGAAGCCATAACAGACCAGAGCTATCCTTTTACCAGCAAGTCCAAGGGTGAATACGACGAGTTTGACTACTATGATTCAGAAGATGATGAATACGACTATGGCAGTTCCACAGACGATGATTCCCGCATTGATTTTGAGGACGGGGAGGCAGAGTCATCTGATGATGCAGGCGAAGATGAAGACGAAAAGGAGAGGCACAAAAAGGAAAAGAAGCACCGCTTTTCTGCACTGGAAAAATATACCGTTGACCTTACACAAAAGGCAAGGGACGGAGAACTGGACCTTCTTGTTGGCAGGGAATACGAGCTTGAGCGCACGGTTCAAATTCTTTGTCGCCGCACAAAAAACAATCCCCTTCACGTTGGGGATGCAGGTGTTGGAAAGACTGCGGTTACGCTTGGTCTTGCGCAGAGAATTGTTGCAGGAGAAGTTCCTTCTATATTAAAAGATTTTTCCGTTTACTCTCTGGACATGGGTGCCCTCTTGGCCGGAACAAAATACCGCGGAGACTTTGAAGAAAGGCTTAAAAAGGTAACAAAGGACTTGCTAAAAAAAGAAAAGGCAATTCTTTTTATTGATGAAATTCACACGATTGTAGGTGCGGGATCTGTTGGCAACGGGGCCCTTGATGCGGCCAACATTTTAAAGCCTGTTCTTACCGAAGGAAAGATCCGCTGCATTGGTTCCACCACTTTTGAAGAATACACCAAGATTTTTGAAAAGGACAGGGCTCTTGCAAGGCGCTTCCAGAAGATAGACATTCTTGAGCCAAGCCGCGATGAATGCGTTAAGATTTTGCACGGTCTTGAAAGCCGCTATGCTGAATACCACAATGTCTGCTACCAGGAAGGGACTCTTGAGCTTGCGGTTGACTTGTCACTTCAGTTTTTGCCGGACAGAAGGCTTCCGGACAAGGCAATTGACCTTATGGACGAAGCAGGGGCATGGACCCGCATTCATACGGAGGATTTGAACAAGGATTCTGCAAAGGAAAAACTTACCGCAGAAGATTCTGCAAATGAATCTGGAAAGGCTGAAAAGGCTGAAAACGAGGCTGAAAAGGCAGCGGAAAATCCCGAGGAAAATTCTACAAAAGAAAAACTTCCTCCTGTTCCTGTTACAGAAGACACAATCCGCATGGTTGCCGCAAAAGCTGCAAGGGTTCCTCTGGAAACAGTTACCACTGGCGAAAAGGAAAAGCTCCGTTCCCTTGAAAGCGACCTTAAGCAAAAAATATTCGGTCAGAACAGGGCTGTTGAATCCGTATGCATGGCGGTAAAAAAAGCCCGCGCTGGATTCCGCAACATGGAAAAACCGGAGGCGGCATTCCTCTTTGTAGGCCCAACAGGCGTTGGAAAAACAGAGCTTGCAAAAGTTCTTGCCTCTTCTCTTGGCGAAAAACTCCTGCGCTTTGACATGAGCGAATACCAGGAAAAGCATACCGTAAGCCGCCTGATTGGTTCACCGCCGGGATACGTTGGTTTTGAAGAGGGTGGACTTTTAACCGACAGCGTAAGAAAGGAACCGCATTCAATAATCCTTTTTGACGAGATAGAAAAAGCGCATCAGGACATTTACAATATTCTCCTTCAGATTATGGACTACGGAATTCTTACGGACAACCAGGGCCGCAAGGCAGACTTTAAGAACTGCATGATAATAATGACAAGCAATGCCGGTGCCCGCGACATGGAAAAAGGCTCCGTGGGATTCTCTGGCGGAAGCACTTTTGGCGATGAAAAGAACGACTCCGCCACACTGAACGAAGCTGTAGAAAAAGAATTCTCCCCCGAATTTAGGAACAGGCTTGATGCAATAATCACCTTTGCCCATCTGCCAAAAGAGATAACACAAGACATTGCCCGCAAGGAAATTAAAAAGATTGCAGAGCGTCTTGCCACAAAAGACGTTGAGCTTACCGCCACAGACGAAGCCGTTGCCCTGATTGCAGAAAAAGGCTACAGCCGCGAATTTGGCGCCCGCAACATTGCCCGCACAGCAGAAAGCCTGATTGCCTCCCCTCTCGTGGACCAGCTGCTCTTTGGCAAGCTGAGCGGTGGCGGAAAGGTAGGGCTTGGCGTAAAGGATGGGGAGATAGAATTCAAGTTTTAACCAGAACACTTTTTGTAGAGCCTGATATACAATTTTGCATAAATTTTGTTTATTGGACTATACAATTTGTACTTTATGAAGTATCATGTATCTATGATGATAGATTATTCGCATCTGATGGAAATCTCTGCAAAAAGAATCAGAAATGCAAAAGAGACATTTGTCAGGTCAATCGATAAAAAAATCAACTGGAATTCCCGTCTGATTGGAATAAAAGGTGCCAGAGGCTGCGGAAAGACAACACTGCTTCTCCAGCATCTTAAAAACAATCACATGGATTTGGTATCTTGCGGGAAAGCTCTATTTGTGAGCCTTGACAACATCTGGTTTGCAAAAAATTCATTGCTTGACCTTGCTGAATCTTTCTCAAAAAATGGCGGAAAAATTCTTTACGTGGATGAAGTTCACAGATATGAAGACTGGCCTATATACATTAAAAACATTTATGATGATTATCCTGAACTGAAGGTTGTTTTTACCGGCTCTTCACTCCTACAGATTCTTGATGCCCGCGCTGATTTAAGCCGGCGTCCTGTAATGTACAACATGCAGGGTCTTTCGTTTAGGGAATTCTTGAATCTAAAAACAGGAAGTGATTTTAAGGCATTATCTTTGGAAGAAATTCTGAAGAATCATTCAAGGCATGCGTTTGACATTTGCGGTAAAGTAAGGCCATTCGAACACTTTAATGAATATCTAAAAACCGGGTATTATCCTTTTTTTACTGAAGGGCTGGATACTTACTACATGAAACTTGAAGAAACCATAAACATGATTTTGGATGTGGAGCTTCCGCTTTTAAGAAAAATAGACATAGCCTATGTTCCAAAAATCAAAAAGCTTCTGGCAATAATTGCTGAAAGCTCGCCATTCACGCTTAACGCTTCAAAGATAGCCGGTGCCATGGAGTTAAACAGGGCTACACTGATTTCTTATTTAAAAAGCCTTGCAGATGCAAAATTGATTTATTCCTTATTTAAAGATTTGAAAGGTGTAAGTTCGCTACAAAAACCAGACAAAGTTTTTCTTGAAAATACAAACCTGATGTATTTGTATCAAGGTGAAAATGCAGATGCGGGAAATGTGAGGGAAACTTTTTTAGTCAACCAGCTTTCGTATAATCAGTCGGTAGAATTTTCAGAATCAAGTGATTTCTTTGTAAACGATAAATACACAATCGAATGCGGTGGGAAAAGTAAAAGTGGGGAGCAAATAAAAAATCTGAAAAATGCCTTTGTTGCAGCAGACGGAATAGAAACTGGCAGCGGTTCAAAAATCCCATTGTGGCTATTTGGATTTTTGTATTAAGCGGAACTCTTGTGCTGAACCTGCCCTGTCCTTTCTTGCCACACGCCTAGCCCCGATTGGAAGGGCGCGGAACGCGTTGCCGTAAGGCAATGGAGGCGAGAGCCGAAACCCTGGAAAGCGGGTAGAAATTGCATGGAGTCTGACCGGACACGGAGTGCCGGGCACAGTTTAACCATTAAGGCGGCTCCAGAAGAAGAAGAGAAAAAGAGAGAGATTAAGCTGCGGCGATTTGCTTCCCTTGTAATCTTATTAAAAATACGGTAATCTAGCAGAAGTTGTATGCTTTCCGGAGGTTTTTATGGACGGTTCTGAAGAAATACTGAATTTGCTGCGGGACAACGCGCGCATTTCTATAGAAGATATTTCGGCTATGACTAAGAAGAAGCCGGAAGAAGTTGAGGCTATTATCCGCAAGCTAGAGAATGACGGTATTATCATGAAGTATGCCGCCATTGTTAATCCAGAGAAGGACAGTACCGCCAAGGAAAAGGTTAAGGCAGAGATAGAGATTCAGGTTCAGCCGCAGAGGGAGCATGGTTTTGACGGTATTGCAGACCGCATCTACCGCTTTCCACAGGTTAAGTCCCTTTACCTTATGAGCGGAGGCTACGACCTTAAGGTTATCATTGAGGGCGACTCTTTGCAGGAGGTGGCTTCTTTTGTTGCAAGGAAGCTTTCCACACTGGAGGGTGTGCGTTCCACAAAGACACATTTTATTCTTAAGACATATAAAGAAAACGACATTGTCTATGTTGAGCAGCGTTCAGACAGCCGTGAAGGAGTTGTAGCATGAATCCAAGAGAAGATAAATTCAGCAGGGCAATGGTTGAAACACCGCCAAGCGGCATCCGCAAATTCTTTGAAATGCTTATTGGCCACGATGACGTTATTTCGCTTTCGGTTGGAGAGCCGGACTTTCCTACCCCATGGGCAATGCGCGAAGAGGCTTTTTACCATCTTGAGCAGGGTCACACAAGCTATACCAGCAACTGGGGCTTGATTGAACTCCGCGAAGAGATAGCAAAGTACCTTGAAGGATATTCCATGCGCTACAATCCGCAGAAGGAAATTATCATAACGGTTGGAGCATCCGAAGGTGTTGACGCATCTCTAAGGTGCATCCTTAACCCTGGGGACGAGATTATCGTTAGCGAGCCTTGCTATGTTAACTACACGACGCTTGCAAATCTTGCGGGTGCAAAGGTTGTACACCTTAACACAGGAAAGACAGGCTTTTACCCAACGGCAGAAGAAATTGAAAAGCTTGTCACTCCCAAGACCAAGGCCCTTATGATTTGTTCGCCCAACAATCCTACAGGCACTATAATTCCGGCAGGTGAACTTGCCAAGATTGCCGAGGTTGTAAAGAAGCACAAGATTTGGGTTATTAGCGACGAGATTTACTGTGAGCTTACCTACGAGGACACAAAGCATACTTCCATTGGTTCTTTCCCCGGAATGAAGGACTACACAATCGTGCTGAACGGTTTTTCCAAGTCTTTTGCCATGACCGGCTGGAGAATAGGCTATATTGCTGCCCCGGAAGATGTTTGCGAGCAGATTATAAAGCTTCACGGCTACAACACAATCTGCGCTCCGATTATGAGCCAGTATGCGGCTTTGGAAGGTCTTAAGAACGGCTGGAGCGAAGTTGAAAAGATGCGCGTTTCTTACCAGCAGAGGCGTAACCTTATGGTTAAGGCTTTTAACGACATGGGTCTTCCCGTCCCAGAGCCAAAGGGTGCCTTCTACCTCTTCCCGGACATAACTTCCACTGGCCTTACAAGCGAACAGTTTGCCCTTCAGGTCTTTGAAAAGCTGAACGTGGCTGTTGTTCCGGGCAATGTCTTTGGAGCTGGCGGTGAAGGTCACATACGCTGCTGCTACGCCACTTCCGTAGAAAAAATAAAGACTGCCTTGGACAAGATAAGCGGTTTTGTGGCGGAGTGTTCCCGCAAATAGCAGGATTTTTTCCGGGGAATTTTGCGGCGCTTTTGTATGTTCCCGCCCCTGTTTTTGGAGGAAAGAAAGTCATGCCATTTTTGAGGGGCTTTCCGCACTTCCGGGGGCCCTACCCCTCCATTCCCTGCGGGAACGCCTACGGCGGTGCTCCAATCCCTGCCGTGCTTTTGTATGCAACCTCAGGGTGGTAGCAATTCAACTTATTGCATCTTCTGGCCGATATACAAGAAGGAATCTTTGTTTTAAAGACTTGTAAAAGGGGTATTTTTTATGGTCATTCCATACCTTATAGCTGCTGTTGTTATAATTGGCATATTCGCATTTCTTCTCTTTGTTCCCAACATGAGGAATTCGGAACGTTCCGAAAAGAAACCTGCAAGGTCAAAAAAGAGCCAGGCTCAGATTATCAAGCAGGCCAACAGGCACCTTGCCAAGAACCCCAATGATGCCGCAGCCCTAAAGGCTTTGGGAGACCTTTACTTTACCAGCAACCTCTGGGAAAAAGCCTTTCCAATCTATTCCCAGCTTTCTAAGATTTCCAAGACGGACATTGACGTTGACTCCTACAAGGCATTCCTAAGGGCAGGAATTTGCGCCCTGGAACTGGACAAGATGGAAGAAGCCATGATTTCTCTTTCGCTTGCCTACCAGAAGGATCCCCACGATTTTGAGTCCAACTATTTTATGGGCTACGCACTTGTAAAGGCAAAGCAGTACGACAAGGCTGTTCCCTGCCTAAAGAAAGCCCTTATTGCACGGCCAGACGCCAGCGGGGTAAATTTGCTTCTTGGTCAGAGCTACTACAATTCGCACCACTACCACGACAGCCTTCCCTGCTTTAAGAAGGCGCTTATAGAAGACCCTGCCAACAAGGATGCCCTCTACTGCATGGCAGACGCAATGACCCAGGAAGGTCACGGAGACAAGGCAATAAAAGTGTTCATGCACCTTAGGGCAGACCCGGTTTACGGAGCACGCTCTTGTTTGCAGGCGGGTGTCTACCACCTTAGCATTGGCGAATTTGACAACGCCATAACAGACCTTCAGATTGGCCTAAAGCACGAGAATACGGAAGATGACATAAAGATGGAAATCCGCTACAAGCTTGCCCAGGCCTACTTTGCAAAGAACCAGCTTAGCAACGGCCTTATCCAGCTTAAGGAAATCCGCTTTATCAATTCAAACTACAAGGACGTTAATGCCCTTATTGCCCGCTACCAGGAGCTTAGCCAGAACTCCAACCTTCAGCTTTACCTTACTGCGGGTACGGGAGACTTTGTTGCCTTGTGCCGCAAGGTTATTCAGGCTTACTACAAGGATTCACAGCTTAAATTCATGGACATAAATATGGGGCAGGTCTTTACGGACTTTGTTCTTGAAGTTGATTCCCCAAAATTCTCGGACAGCGAAATCTTCCGCTTCTTTAGGACGACCGGTTCAACAGGAGAGCTTTTTGTACGCGACTTCCACGGCCACTTGCACGACACAAAGGCAGACCGAGGAATATGCGTTACGGCTGGAGACTTTACGGAAGAAGCCCGCAGGTACATAGAGGGCCGCCCGCTTGACCTTATAGAAAAGAACCAGCTTACTACCTTGCTCAAGCAGGTGGGCTAAAACTTATTGGCCAAAGTTTATTTTTGAATCACGACAAGATTGCGCTCATGGTCTTCCAAAAAAGGAACTGTGAGCGCTATTTTTTTGTAGGAAGGAACCATAAAGCTTATGGCTTCCATTTCCAAGGCGATTTTTTCTGAACGGGCCTTGTAGGCAGCTATAAAACCACCTTTGCAAAGCATTTTTAGAAGAAGCTTGGTTATCTTTGTGTCAAAGGGGTGGAATGCGCGGAATACTTCTATTGTAAAAGACTCTGGCTTTACCTTGTCCGCTTGAAGGCAGAGAACCTTTGCATTCTTAAGATTTAGCGAAGTGACGACCTGCTGCAAAAAGACACAGCGCTTTTCCATGCGTTCAACCAGCGTGAATGAATACTGGGGAAAGGCTATGGCAAGAGGAATTCCCGGGCAACCGCCACCGCTTCCAATGTCACCAATCCTTACCTCTTTTCCCGCATCAGAAAGGGTCTTTGCAAGGGACTCTATTGCTTGGCAAGCGGCAAGGCTGTCCAGTATGTGGTTCACTTCAAATTCATCGCGGCTTTCTGCCTTCATCAGGTTGTAGCCCTTGTTGAATTCAAGGACCTGCTCGGTGTAGCTTTGCAGAGCGGAAAACTGTCCGTCTGAAAGTTCAAGACCCAGTTTTTTTGCCCCTTCAAAAAGCTTAGACTCTTCTCCGCTCAATTTTCAACTCCCAGGTCAATCAGAAGGTCTATGTCTTCTTCATCTGCCGAAGTTTTTAGCGTTACAAGATGGCCGGTACGGTTTGCTTCCAGGCTGTTAAGGCGGCTCATGCGGTAAAGGCCACTTTCTTCATTTTCCTTTGACTGGGTTACGTAAGTACATGCGCTGTAATTCTTTAGGTCTGCCTTTTGTGGGGTTGCGGTAAAGCGTATGTAGAAAATCTCGTCCAAGTTTTCACCGCTGCCCTGGCAAGTCCTGTCACCAGTAACAACAAAGGTTCCGTCCTGAAGCACATCGGAAACATAGACTGAACGGCATGACTGGAGTATGTCCTTTCCTCCAACGGTAAAACGCAAAAGACGGGCTTTTTTGGAACTAGCCGCAGTTTCACCGTTTTCTTTGCGGAGCTTTTCAGATGCAGTCTGGTAGTTCTGCAGGGCTTTTAGCAAGTCGTCACGCTCCTGGCCAGAAAGATAGGCTGCGCTCTGTGCAAGGTCACGCGCTATCTGTTCACTTTCGGAAATTTCGGCATCAAGGGCTGGATCACCCTTTAGGCTTCCGTTCAAAGAAGGACGAACTTTTTTGTGACCTTCGCTCTTTGCTTTTTGCCCCCTGCTGGGTCTTCCAGTATATGGGGAATTCTTTGGGTTACCGGGCACATAAAAACCGCTTCCCAGTGTGGGTGCGGAAACAGACGGCATTTCCGGTGAGGATACAGAGCTTACCGAAGACTGGGCAAGGGCAGACGGGACGGCAATCATAACGAATGCGGCTACAGAAACGATTTTTTTAAAGGTTTGCAAGGCTTTCCTCCACAAATTCAAGACGGTGAGTCAGTTCATTTATTGTTTTTGTAAGGCGGTCCCTTTCCTTTTCCAGCTTGGTCTTGGGATCCGTCTCGGATGCTTTTTTCTTCATCATTGCAATTACGCTGTCGGGGCTTTTTCCACTTTTTATGGCTTCCTGAGCCTTTGCCCTTTCATCCGGCTTTTTTATTCCCGCTACGATTTTCATGTTGTCAAAGCCAAGGTCTGCGTCTTCCGTTGGCAAAGTTCCAACCTGGGCTACCGTCTTTGCGGTGGTTCTTGGAAGCTGCAAAACCCTGTCCAGATAGTCCTCGTAGCGTATGTTGGACTTTTCGCAAAGTGCGTGTGCCTGAATGAGTTTTTTGCCAAATTCTTGCATAAGGCGGCCGTTGGGCACAATGTATTTTTCGCGGATTTCCTTGGTAAGTTCCTCCAGCTCGGGGGAAGAAGAAAGGTCAATCTTGTAGTAGCCCTTCTCTTCTGCAACTTCCAACAGGGCATGGAATTTTGCCCAGAAGTAGTTTGTGTGGCTCCTTGCCTGGTGGGGAGGTTCCCTTCCTCCGTTTGCCACGATGTTTTCTTCGTTTATAAGGTGATGGGTGTATTCGTGGACGGCAGTATAAATAAGCTCGCTGTCCGTCTTAAAATTCTTGTTGTGAAGGAGTATTTCCCTGGTTTCCGGCTTGTAAAGACCGTTTACCCTCTTGCTCTCCTTTCCCGTCATTGTAACGGTGAATTCAAGCTTTGACTCCTGAATGTCCAAAAGCATATCTTTTAGAGAAGCATTATCCATATATTACCATGACCACGCAAATCGCAAAAATTATCGCTTAAGTTATATTTTAGACCGAAAAAACGGTTTTGAAAACCATATTATGTGTCTTTCCTATATTTATATACTACAATCCCAATTACAAGAAATAAAAAACCACCCAATCCAAACACTAAAGACAAAAATAAATTTGTTTTACTGTCATAAATTGCTTTGTCAAAATCTGTTTTACTGTAAAACACTTTGATTTTTGTACCAATTTCATATTCTGGTGGATACGAGCCTCCAGATGCTGTTTTAACATGCTGCATTTCATTCTCATCAAAATAAGAATATTTTATGGAATATGTTTTGGAATTTGTTGTGGAACCCGAACTTTTTGGCCTATTATATTCTTCATAACCGACTACAGTTCCACTTGTTTCGATTGCATTCAATTTAAAAACTTCATCCTTTATAAATATTCCAATTCCGCTTATACACCATACGGCTCCGAATATTATAAGAAGAATTGCAACTTTCTCTTTATCCATCACTTTTTCTCCTAGCGCCCCAGTGCAGACATCCGCCTAATTCAAGAAGCCCATAGCACCAAGGATAAGGCTTGCCGCAACAGTAGCAGCTGTTTCCGTCCGCAAGACCCGGCTTCCCATGCAAAGACGGCTGTAGCCCCTTTCTTCTAGAAGCGCCCTCTCGCCCTGTGTCCAGCCACGCTCACTACCTATTGCCGCAAGGGCACCGCACAAGGCTTTGTTTTGCCCCCAATTCCTTGCCATAAAAGAAACAAGGCTTTCCGAAGCACCAACATTGTCCAAGGCAGCCTTTAAAAACTTTCCGCTAGCAGACGAAGCGGAAGCAGAAGAAGCTCCCCCTACGCAAAAGTCAGCATTTTCCAAAAAATCAAGGCACTTTGCAAGCGAATCATGCATAAAAAGCTTGGGAATATGCGTACTTGCAGCCTGTTCGCAGCCCTCCAAAAGCATACCGTAGCCAGAATCCGACCTGGCAAGATCAGACTGTAGGTAGGATTTTTCGCCAAGTTCCGTAGCCGTAAGGTGAATCTCGCAAACGCCAAGCCCCGCCATGTCCCGCAAAAGCCTTTTAAGCTGAATGGGACGCGGAAAGCCAACAATCATTTTTAGCGGATAGAGAAGTTTTCCGTCGCTTTCGCCAACAAAATCAAAAGAAATGGTGCCTTTCTTAAAGGATTTCCTTCCATCCGCAGACTTTTCTTCGTGCAGATCAAGACGGGTAATTGTTGCCCTGCCAGCCTTGCCACCGATTATTCCGGCCGCAAAGGAATCCCCCTCGCCCTTGTGCAAGATTTTAAGAAGGTGGACTGCCCTTTCGTCCTTAATGTCCAGTGGCTTGCCAATTTCTTCCGGCTTGAACAAGCAAATGTTCATACAGCCGTATTTCTAGAAGAGGAGCGGAACCTTGTAGCCAAAGTCAAGCAAGAGTCCGCGGCGTGTAAAGAAAGCGTTGTCATCATCGTCTTTCATAGGAAGCAAATCGAACAGATAGCGGGCTTCCACGAGGCACCTTCCAGTACCCATCTTCTTTTCAAAGCCAAGGCCTGCAGTAACGCCAAAGTTTATCTTTGTGTCAGAATTGATTTTGTCTCCGTCAAAGTCCTTAGAACCGCGGATCTTTCCAATCGGAATAGAAGCGTATGGGCCTGCCACCAAATTGAATGCACCGTAGCTGCAAGTAAGCAAAAGAGGAATGTCCAGCGAATAATAGCGGAACTGACCGGTAACGTTCTCGTCCACAGCGTAATTGTTTATAAAAAAGTTAAGTCCAGACTGAACGCCAAAATAAGTTCCCATCGGCACGTTGAGTTCTGCACCCATGCCCGCAATCCAGCTCTTTGCATAGTCCTGCTTTTCTTCGCTAAACGGAAGGTCTTCGTCCACCTTTGTTCCAAGGCCAAAACCTCCGTAAACATGTGGAATAAAAACTGTATCAGCTGTTGCCATAGCCGCAGACATTATGGCGGCTGCAAGAATAGTCAAAATCTTCTTCATAAATTTTCTCCAGGAAAAATGTTATTTCTATTATATCGACAACAAGTGACTTTTTCAATAATCTGGAGCACGCGCGTGGTAAAACAGAGCCCGGCACTCCGTGTCCGGGCAGACCTCCGCGGCATTTTATTCGGTAGAACAAGCAGCGCCATGGAGGGCGCGTTATATCTTTGCAATCAAAATACGGCAAGTTTCCGAAGGAAACTTGCGGGATAAAATGCCACGGAGGGCAGTTTATCCCGCTTTCCAGGGTTCCGGCTTTCGCCTCCATTGCTGGCGCAACGGCTACGCCGCCCTTCCAATCGGGGCTAGGCTTGGATGGTTATTCGTAGTGGCCCTTACAAGAAACAATCTGCAAAACGCCATTGTCTATACGGTATACAAGCCTATTTACTTCGTCAATGCGACGGCTCCAACAACCGCTTAAATTTTCCTTCAGGGGTTCAGGCTTCCTCGAACCAGACTTTCTTCATCAGTCAACCTCAATCAGTTCATGCTCAATGCCTTTTCCTTCATCAAGGGCTTTTATGCCACGTTCAAGATGCGCAATGTTACTTTTGGAATAAAACAAATCCCCAGCATCATCTTTGGGAGCCCATCCCTGAAGAGTTTGCGCAAGCTTAGCCATAAGAGCAACGCACTGACTGTAAGAGAAAGAATCTATTTCATTAAGAACAGAATTAAATGCCAGCTCCGACATCTTTATCCTCCTTGATATTTTGTCCTACATTAAACTTTACCACATTCAGCACGAAAGTCAATTGGCAATGCATTGAACAAAAGCCTTCATTTCTATAATATTAATCTGTCTTATATCGGAGGGTAAAATGGCTATTGGATTTTTGTTTATTGCTCTTGCAACGCTTGTAGGTCTTGCTTTTTGGGTATTCGTGGCAATTCTGCTTTACAAGCTTGTTAAAAAGCAGAGTGTAAAAAAGACATTGATTGCCGCCGTAATTCTGGCGGTTTGCTGGGTGCTTATAGTTTTTGCAGGAATTGGAACATTCTTTGTGGCAAAAAAGGATTCCGTGGCTAATGTTATTCCCTACATAAGCTACGAAAGCGCAAAAAAGAACTGGTCCACAAAGGTTTTAAAAAAGACCAGCAACTTTGAACTGTCCATAGATAAAATTCAAGAAATTCCAAACGAAAAGGAATGGATCTTTTCCGCAGAGGTAGACATAAAAGATGGCTCGGAAAACACACAGAATTCAAGGACAGACCAGCTTTGGGACAAGGATGGCCGCGTTAGCTACGAGCTTACCATTGTGGTAAACAACAAGTCGGAAAATGCCGGCATTAGCTACAAGGAACTACGGAAGGCAAACCTGGTCTATGTTCAGGATGAAAACGAAGTGTTTATTCCTGCCTACATCATAAACCATGCAGAACACGATGACGTTCCCTGGATTCTTTCATGGTTCCTGCCCCAGTACAAAAGGGACCAGAAGCAAGAATACGTTCCGCTTGGAAAATCCTATCTTAACGTTCGCGTGGAAATTCCAAAGGGACACACAATCTCCAAATTTGTCTTTGGAAACACAGTGCTGGACGTAAACATGAAGGACTTTGTAAAATAGCCTATGAGCGACAAGCTACTTTACATTATAGCGGCCGCTTCGTTCATAGTGCTTATCCTTCTATTAAATTGGTACATAAAATGGAAGGCTTACGGCAAAGAGGAAGCGGAAGCTGCAAGGCGCAAGGCAGAGGCAAAAAAGGCTGCTCTAAAAGGCCTTATTGTTAACTGCCCCCTCTGCAACAGTCTGCTTCTTCCCGGAGAAGATCTTGTAAGCCGCGTTTACCGCCCAATGAATGTTCCCGACCAGCTGTGCACAATAAACGGCTGCCCCCACTGCTACCCAATCCCAGAAAAGGGCATAAAGCGGGTCTGCCCTGTTTGCCACAAGACAGTCCCCCTGGAAAACGGCCACCTTACAGCCCGCCTCTTTAACAAAAGCAACGGCAAGAAGCACGTAATAGTAACCGGCTGCAGTGAATGTGCAAAGCATTAGTATGGCAAATAACAATTAACTGTCACCCTGAACTCGATTCAGGGTCTGTTCCTCCATCCATGGTTCGGCAAGCTCACCAACCGTAGTTCGACTGTGCTTGCCAATCAATATCAAGCCAAGGATGGCGGGTTAGCATATTTTAAATAATCCTACGCGGGATTGGAGGGGCGCGGAACGCGTTGCGAAGCAATGAAGGCGAGAGCCGGAACCCCGGAAAGCCCGTAAGGAATGGCCTACATGCCGATTTTAGCAGAAAAGTGACTGGTAGAGCAGACAAAAGTACCGTCCAGAAAACTGCTAAAAAAATGCACAATTAAAGAAAAAAGCTGAAAATTTCAATGTAAAAGCCAAAAAAAAGTCAAAATTTTCTAAATATTTTCTAAAGTTCAAATTTGCATCTCCGAAATTCATAGTATAGGGTGGTAGACCCCGGGGACAGCAAACATACATAATGTGTTTGTCTGTAACTTAATAAACTCGTATAGAGGAGATACATTATGGTTATTAATCACAACATGAGTGCTATGTTTGCACAGCGTTCAGAGGGATTGACCGAAGTTAACCAGCAGAAGAACATGGAAAAACTTTCTTCTGGTATGAAGATCAACCGCGCAGGTGATGATGCTTCAGGACTTGCAGTTTCTGAAAAAATGCGCAGCCAGATCCGCGGTTTGAACCAGGCTTCCACAAACGCTAAGAACGGAATTTCCTTCATCCAGACAACTGAAGGATACCTCCAGGAAACAGAAGACATCATCCAGAGAATCCGTGAACTCGCAGTTCAGTCAAGCAACGGTATCTACACAGACGAAGACCGCATGCAGATTCAGGTTGAAGTTTCTTCTCTCATCGCAGAAGTTGACCGCATTGCATCTTGCGCACAGTTCAACGGTATGAACATGCTCACAGGTCGCTTTGCACGCCCAACTGGCGAAAACAACGTTACAGCTTCTATGTGGCTCCACATTGGCGCAAACATGGACCAGAGAACTCAGGTTTACATTGGTACAATGAGCGCAGCAGCCCTCGGACTCCGCAACGTTGGTACAGAAGAAATCATGACTCTTGCAACTCCGGACGATGCAAACCGCGCAATCGGTACACTCGACGAAGCTATCAAGAAGATCAACAAGCAGCGCGCAGACCTTGGTGCATACCAGAACCGCCTCGAAAAGACAGTTGTTGGTTTGGACATTGGTGCTGAAAACCTCCAGGCTTCAGAAAGCCGCATCCGTGATACAGACATGGCAAAGGAAATGGTTGACTTTACAAAGAACAACATCCTTTCTCAGGCCGGTACCGCAATGCTCGCACAGGCTAACCAGAGCTCACAGAACGTTCTTGCTCTGTTGCAGTAGTTTGTGTTGCCTAGCGGCTTAGCATTATAGGATCACCCGCTGTAACTTCCAATATGGACTTACGGCGGGTGTTTTTATTTTAAAATTGCTTATTTTAAAAAATTGCGATTTTCCTGCTTATATATTATAATTGAACCATGCTTAGCGCGGGCGAACTCAGTAAGAAGGTATTCAATTTTTCATACAATTATTTTCTTATAGACATGAGGCACGACAGGGAGTCTTTTTATGCCCTTACGGAAAAGGACTTTTTAGAAAACCCTGTTACTGTTTGCGGCGTGGTGTTGAACCTTTTTATGGACGGAGACCTTGAGCAGGCTGACCGTGTAATTGAATCCCTTCCAAAAAACCAATACTTTGACTTTATTAAGCTTGGCATTATGATTGTTCACCCAAAGATTACCTTTAAGGAATTCATTGGCTACATTGAATACCTAAAGAAGAACAACCTTCAGATGCAAAATGTGGTTCTTACTGCCGGGCGGCCAAGTGTTCTTAACGGCTTTAACGACTTTACCCGGATTGCCCCACTTTTGCAGAGGCACAGGCAGCTTTTTATAGACGACCTTTCCTGTCTTTACGAAAAGTCCACCTGCCCCGCAATTTACAACCTCTGCCTTGCGGAATATTTTTACCAGCTGGACAAAACCCTTGATGCGGAAGTTCTTGTAAGCAGGATCATAAAGGAATTTGACAAGGATTCAGAAAGGAGGCTTTTGTTTGCAGCCCTTTACCTACAGACAAAAATCCTTATTGCATACGGAAAGACGGTTGAAAGCGAAAGCTACATCAAGAACATACGCAGATATGTAAAAAAGACCGGGGAAGCAGAATTTTCCTACAACATTGACTCTGCCCAAGTGATGACCTCTTTTTACGAAGGCAACTATGCCCTGATGAACCGCTGGATAAAGAAGTCCGCCCCTGATGAATATGCAGACTTTAACATGCTGGACTTGTACCGCTACATGATAAAAGTCCGCTGCTACATAATAAAGAAAAACTACTCTGCCGCCGTTGCCCTTCTGGAAAAGCTAAGGCCCCTCTTGATTGCCGGAAAAAGGCACATGGATCTTTGCGAGCTTGATTTGCTGCTTGCAATAACGCTTTACCGTGCAGAAAAGACGGAGCTTGCATTCGACGCTTTTGAAAGGGCGCTAAAGATTGCAAAAAGAAGGAAGTACTACAGGCTTATCGGTGATGAAGGGGCAGCCGTTCTTCCGCTTCTGATTGAATTCATAAAGCAGGATGGCAGGTCTGGTTTTAGCAAGGATTTTTTGCTTATGCTTTTGGATATTGCCCGCAGCATGGCGGTAAACCATCCGCTCTATCTTACGGAGGAACTAAAATGCCTGGCCTTATTCAGCCAGAGGGAGATTGAAGTCCTAAAGCTAATTGAGCAGGGAAAATCCCGCAGTCAGATTGCAGAATGCTTTTTTATAAGCGAAAACACAGTAAAATACCACGTAAAGAACATATTCTCAAAACTGGGAGCCACATCCGTAACACAGGCAGTATGGCTCGCAAGGGTTCAGGGAATAATTTAGCTAGACAGCGCCAAGGGCCTGCATCTGGGCAGCGGCAATTTTGTCCGCAGGGTCTATCTCCAGAACCGTCCTAAAATACCTTACAGCCTCTTCCTTCTGGCCAAGCTTAAGGTAAAGGCAGCCCAAGTTGCTGATTATCTTTGTGTTTTCCGGATCCATGGAAAGGGCATCGTTAAGCGAATCCTGGGCACCGTCAATGTCTCCAGTTTCCATCTGGCAGATTGCAAGTTCGTTCAAAGTGTCTGCGCTTTCGTCTCCACCTTCGCACTCACGGGCCTTTTCAAAAGCCTTAAGGGCATCTTCAAAGCGTTCAAGACGGCGCAAACCCCAGCCCAAGAGGAACCAGGCATTCCAAACTGCCGGATTGTCCTGCAAAAAGAGGCGCACTTCCTCAAGGCCTTCCTCTTCCTTTCCACCGGCAATTAGCTCGTAGGCATGGTGGAAACGGTCGCTGGAAAGGTTCCTGCTGTCTATCTTGTTGATGATTTCCTGGGCACGCTCCTTCTTGTAAAGACCGTTTTCTCCCAAGTCTTCATCTTTTGTGTCTGATGTTAGCGCAAGAAAGCTTTCAAAAGCACCCTTTGCATCCCCGTACCTGCGCTGCTTTAAATAGAAAAATCCTGCGTTAAAAAATGCGTCGGGAATTTCTGGCTCACTGTCCATTGCATCTTTATAGTAGCCAAGTGCGGAAGAATCATAGGCGTCTGCATCTTCGTCCATACCGTTTTTGCGGTAAGAGTCGGCCCTCTGGTCAAAGAAAATGGCCATGTTAAGGATTATAGCCTTGTCGGCAGGATCAAGACCGTGCAGGGCAGACCAAATTTCTTCCGCCAGTTCCCAGTCCTCGTTGCGGGTCTTAAGAACAGCGGCTTCTCCCAATTCCTTCTTAATGTTGGGGCGGGCTTCCATGATAATCTTGCGGTAATAGTCAAGGTGCGCATTTCCCCGGTCATAGGCAAGCACCGTAAGTATGCCGGAAAGAATCTGCTCCTGGGTAAGCTCCTTAATGTCTATGCTTTCCGAAGAAGAGGCATCCTTTTTCTGAACAGGAAGCAGAATCTCCGGGTCAACCTGAATTGCATGGTCTGAAAGGGCAAAATCAGAAGGCAACTTTATAAAATAAACTGAGTCCAATGGATTTACGGGGTTCATACTTTTTCCTTAAACCTAGTTGCTTGAGGCGCCCTGGGAATCTGCCTGGCTCTGCATTTCTTTTGCAGAAGCATCCAATTCGTTCTTGCGCACGGAAGTAAGGTAATTGTTGATGTGAATCTTGTACGAAAGCGTAACCGATTCCTCCGAAAACTGAATGTTTGCGGCAACAATGTCTTTTCTGCCTTCAACTTCGCTGGTAGAAACGATGCGTCCCCTAAGGTTGATTATTTCATGCGGCTCGTCAAATTCAAGGTTAAGCAAAACTTCCTTGTCTTTTAGAAACTGAGGAAGCCCCAAAAGCAGAACCTTTGCACCACCAAAGGAAAGATCGCGCAAAATGCAGTGGCGAGGAACATTCTGAATAGAAATAATACTTTCTTCTTTTGGAATTCCAAGCTTCCTGCAAGACTCCGGGGTAAGGATTATGCGGTCTTCCTTTCTCTTTATTGCGTTTGCATTTGCATCGATCAAGTGGCCAATTTTCTCTATAAAGTCATCCGGCGGCTTCTGCGTGTAGATAACTTCAAGAACTGCAAGGTCGCGACTGTTCATGTAGGAAGAAATCGTGCCAATCTTTCCGCTTATAAGGAAAGTCATCATCTGGCCGTCGTTCTGGTAAAAACAATAGCGCAAGTTTACGGCTGGGGCATCCCTTCGGGCAAGCTGCTGAAAGGCACCGCCCTTTGTTCCGATGATAATCTTTGCCTTTGCAAAAGACGTGGAATTTATTATACACGGCCACTGGTTGCCAGTACACTTAATGTAAATTTGGCGCGGATCCAAAGCCAGAGTATGCATAATGTCTTTTGTAAACGCTATCTCCGTATCACGGTATTCTTCGTAATAGCGTCCAATTTGTTGATTGGTTAAGACTGCCATATCCTATATAATAATGAATAATTCCTTACTTGTAAAGATTTAAATTAAATTTTATCTTTTTTGTATTTTCTGGACCGCACTTTATTTGCAAACCCGCTTTCCAGGGTTCCGGGGCCCCTACCCCTCCATTGCTGCCGCAACGGCTACGCCGCCCTTCCAATCGGGGGTAGGATTTGTTTGCAGAAGATAAGTGCAAATCTAAAAGAAACTTAGCAAGCATTAATCTAAATGCGTAAGCACTTCCATTCCCGGCTGAAAACGCGTCAAAAAAGCCGAGCGCGGATACAAGGTATCAGACTCCCTTCGGTCGCACCGCGCAAATGCTTTTTTGCCGCGTTTTCAGCCTACATTCCAGTGCTTCCGCACACTGTTTTGCTACATTACATTCTATGTTAGCTGCACTTAACTTCTACAAGTTCTGGAGAAAGAAGAAAAGCTTCATTTGCAAAGTACAGGTGTCCAAAACTAATAGATCTTTTGGATTTCCTCGTGCTGTTTCTCCAAAAGCTCCATTACGTGGTCTATCATCTTCTGCTTGGGGTCAGCCTCGTCTTCCGGCAAAGAAGCAAGATATTCCTTGCGGAAAGGCTTGCACTCTATTACTGGGCTTGCCGTAAAAATCATCTTGGCAGGGGCAACAAGGTCGTCCAGCATGTCCTCGTTCTGAATTTCAAGGATGCTGCCGTTAATGCTAACCAAAATCACAATGTCAAACATGCGGAGGTAGCTGTCTATCTCGCGCAAACCACGCTTTGTTTCCGGATGGCCGGGTCTGTAGCGGGTTCCTGAAGGGAAAACAAGTATTACCTGTCCCCTTCTCTTGCAGTCATCCATGGCATGCATGGCGGCCAGGTTGATTTTCCTTGCCTTCTGCTCTTCTGCCTTGGCTTCCTCTTCCGTAGCGGCATTCTTTTCGTTTGTGTCCAGGCTGCGGGTAGGATAAATAACAACGCGGGTAAAACTTTCCGCAAAAGCACGCACTATGGGGCTTGCCTCGTTAAGCTTCATGCCTGCAATGGCAACGATTCTCTTGGAAAGGTCAGAAAGCTTTTCCTTGCCCGAATGCTCCAGCATGTAGCAAAAAGCCGGAAGGTCTGTATTGGAATAGTGCTCCATAAGGATAAGGCCACGCTTACCAGCACAAACCTCATCATAGAACTTTTCAAAATTTTCCGTACCCTCCAGGTGGCTTTCCGGCAGGGTATTGTCCTCCACGAGCGCATCCATAATCTTACGGGTCGTGGGATTCTCTTCCTGGTAAACATTGGTGCTGTCAATCTTAGCAGCCGCAACAGAAAGACTTGCAAGCTTCTTAAACGATTCACCGTAGCGCTCTTTAAGCGACATCTTTCTGACAGTTTCTTTTTCCATACGACTAACTCCGTTGTGTGTAATAGGGCATCTCTCGTGAATTCCTATTTTAAGTCGAAAAGGGCACAAAGGTCAATCAGTGGGCAGCACCCAGCTTTTCTACAAAAAAATCCATGCACTCCCTGGCTGGCTCAGACAAATTCTCCATCTTCCTTATAAACTGCCTCATTTTGAATATCTTATTTGCAAAAGAGATGCTGAATTTCTGCTCCTTTTGGTAGGAAAAAATTTTTCATGAATGAATTATTCCTACAATAAGTACACCTTAAGGCAAAATAAATGTCATGCCGAAGCCCTATTTCTTATGTAGACAAAAATGCAACCTGTATGCTATACTTGTATAGCAGAGTTAAGGAGGCAAATATGTTGGCATTAAGATTAAAACCAGAACTCGAAAAAAGGCTCACAAACCTTGCCGCAAAGACTGGCAGGACAAAAACATTTTATGCTACAAAAGCAATTGAGCAGCAACTTGACGAAATGGAAGACTATTATCTTGCAGAAGAGTCTTATAAAGAATGGGTTGCAGAAGGCAAGAAAACTTTTTCTTTCGATGAGGTTTTTAGCTGATGTTTACAGTGGAATTCGCGCCAAAAGCCGAACGACAAATCGCAAAGCTGGAAAAATCAAGTAAACAAGCAATAAAAACTTATATAAAAGAAAAAATAATGCCTGCAAAAGATAAGAAAGCTCTTTATGACGTTGGCGGAACCGAACTGGTAGGCAACTTAAAAGGATTATGGCGTTTTAAAAGTTCCGAATTTAAAAAATACAGAATTATCGGATACTTGGAAGATGATAAATTCATTATCACTGTTTTGGCTGTAGAAGGCCGTTCTGATTCTTACAAAAACAAAGAAGACTTGGCAAAGAAAGCAAGGAAAGGAGCTTTCAAAAAGGAATAAAAACTAACATGAAATGTATCTTTCTAGCCGGAATGTGGGCTGCGCTGGTGGCTTTTACAGGATGCGGGACTTCGTACAAGATAGGAAAATCTATTTTGCTTTCGGACATTTATTCCGTCCACATCGGGGGAAGCGACGGCATGACTTATTCAAGCCAGTGGAGCTATTACGCTCACAGGTCAAGCGGCAAAGAGTCTGCCTACATTGAATACACGCACTGGGACGAAGCAAAGAATGAAATTGTAAAGGACAGGTACAAGATCAGCGATGGTGAATACATGCAGATTATAAAGGTAGCGGAAGGTTGCCTCTACGTAAAGAACCCCAAGCCAAATAAACACGTCTTGGATGCCCCGGGCTTTTGCGGTGTAAGCATTGGCTGCAAAAACAATATCTCCGGAAGCTACCACCTGCAATCCCCAGACGGAAGCCTAAAAATCAACGGACAGGTAATCCAGGCAATCAGAAGCGCAGCGGGTATAAAATAAACAGTTCAACCGCAAGCAAAAATGCAGCATAAAAAAGCACGGCAGGCACTATGTGATAAAAATCGCATCCATGCAATTTTTATCACGCAGTTTTCTTACAAAAACTGCATTAGTTTACCGCAAACAAAAGACGCGCCCTCCTTGGCGCTACTTTTTCAAGCGACCCCGGAAGCGCCACCCACAAGGAATATCAGGCTGCAAAAGAAATACCAGTCCCAAAATCAACTGCCGCAAAAAAATTCAAAAGACTAATTACTGATTCAGCCTATAAGCGGATTCTGCCTACGCATTGAACAGAGGCGTGTAATTTGTTATAGTGTTATAATATGGCAGAATTATTGGCACCCGCCGGAAATGTAGAAGCTCTAGACGCCGCTATCGGGGAAGGCGCAGACGCAGTTTATTTGGGACTCAAAAGCTTTAACGCGAGAATGCGTTCTTCCAACTTTGCTTGGAGGGAATTTGAGGGCACGGTTCAAAGCCTGCATTCACGCGGAAAGAAGGTTTACGTTACCGTGAACACCGTCTGCGAAGAAAACGAAACAGAACGCCTCTACCGCTTTTTGGCCTACCTGAACGACATTGGCCCAGACGGTCTTATAGTGCAGGATTTTGGGGTTGCCCGCATGTGCCAGGAATTCTTTCCAAAGCTGGAGCTTCACGCGTCCACCCAGATGAATGTGGAAAGTGCAGCCGCGGCTAACGTATTGCAGAAGCAGGGCTTTAAGCGCGTTGTTGTAGCAAGGGAACTTGGCCTTGACGAAATTAAGTCAATCAAGCAGAACACCACTGCAGAAATAGAAATGTTCGTACACGGAGCCTTGTGCGTAAGCGAAAGCGGTCTCTGCCTCTTTTCCAGCTTCCTTGGCGGAAAGTCTGCAAACCGCGGCCAATGTGCACAGGCCTGCCGCCGCATTTACACAGCAGAACTTACCAGCGGAGACAACAAGGGCTACTACTTCTCCCCCTGCGACCTTCAGCTTTTGGAGCACATCCCCGACCTTATGGAACTTGGCGTAGACAGCTTTAAAATAGAAGGAAGAATGAAGAGCGCCGAATACGTTGGTGCAGTTACAGCCGCCTACCGCTACGTAATGGACCACTGGAAGGAAGACAAAAAGGGTTCCATTGCGGAAGGAAAGCGCATCCTAAGCACAGACTTTGCCCGCAGCAAAACCGACTACTGGTACGGCTTTTCTTCGGAAAAAGACGGAATCGAAAATGCAGGGCAAAAAATCCTTAACCCTTCACAGGCCGGGGGAACTGGCATTTACCTTGGAAGGATTCAGGAAATACGCCCGGTTACCAAAGCCGAGCTTGAAAAGGCACAGGAAAACCTTGCCGCAGGAACGGAAGCAAAGAGAATACAGATGGCATTTTTGGGTGGAGGAAGCTACGACCCGGACGCAGGGGACAGCATAAGGCTGCACCGCAAAGACGACACTGGCCGCGAGTCACACAAAGTCCGCGTTGTTACCATTGACGAAAAAGGCCGCCGCTGGATAGACATTCCATCTGACTTTAAGAGGCAGGACAATGTGTACCTCCTTCAGACAAAATCCATGTCCAAGAGGTACAAGCGCGTATTGCCCCAGGATTTGTCCAGGTTCAAAAAGCAGCCAGGTGGTGAAACACTCCCTGTAATGGATTTAACCCCAACCGCAAAGAATGAACTTGACTGGTTCCCGGAAGGACTTTATGTGGGCGTTTCTTCGGTTCAAGACGCATTCGTGGTACAGGCCTTGCATCCGGTCCGCCTGCTCTTGGAGCTTAATTCGGAAACATCCTACGACCTTATCAAAAAGGACAACGGAAGCACACCTCTCCTTCCATTCAGCAAAAAGATGGTCTTTATATCTCTTGACCCCTTCACACCGGAAGCATCCTACGCAGACCTTGAGCAAAAGATAGACTCACTCATACAAAAGGGCTACCAAAATTACGTGGTAAACAACCTGGCCCACCTTGCAATCCTTAAAAAGCGGGTAAAGAGCGACGGACTGCACCTTATGGCAGGCCCCTACCTTTACACCTTTAACCGCTGGGCTGTAAGCTTCTTGGAAAACCAGGGCCTTATGGCTTTGCAGATGCCCTATGAAAATTCAGAGGCAAACCTTTCGCAAACATTCATTTCTGCAAAAGAAAGGAGCCGCGTACTTGTGCCGGTTTTTGCCTACCCTTCACTTTTCCGCATGAGGTTCAAGCTGCCGTCTGACTATGAATTTACCTACTTCTCGGACAAGCAGGAAACGGAATTCAAGGTGAACTCCACGGACGACGGTTCTTTTGTAATGCCGGAATTCCCCTTTAGCATACTGGACAAAATTCCTTCGCTAAATTCAAACGGCTGGAACCGCATGCTGATTGACTTCTTTAAGACCCGCGTTCTTAAAAGCAACATGCGCGACCTAATCTCCATGATGCGAAACAGCACAACCGTACAAGATTCAAGCAGATTCAACTGGAAGGACGGCTTCTACGACGAAGACAAGATGGAAGCATACAAGGCAGTTGCAGAACGCGAAAAGGCCGAAAAAGAGGCAGCTGCAAAGGCAAGGCGCTTTTACGGCCCAAAGACAACCGCAAAAAAGGAAAGGACCCGCGCAAACAACAAAAGCTCCAACCGAAGCTTTACAAAAAGGGCAGAACGCAAGGGCTTCAACAAATAGCAATCTGGCAGAAAGTCTTTAGGACGGGAGTCCTTCATGCTCTACCATTTTACCTTTTGGCTAACTCGACCAACATGCCTCTGCGCCACCGCCCTTCCAGGCTTCGCTAACGCTCATCCCCGCGCAAGCGCGTGGACTAAAGGCCTTCCACGGCGGCGTAGGTTGCTGGGCTTTCGCTTTGCAAACAAAAAAGCTAAAGTTCCCTAGTTTCTATTGCCACACTAGGATTCAGATTCTTAACCGCAATCTGAAAGTCATCTTCGTAGATAATCTCGCCCGGCACTTCGCTGCATTTGGAAATATAGAGCTTTAGGCCGTATTTTTTTGCCATGGCACGGTAAAAGTCCATCTGAGCGTAAATGTCATTTCCCTGGGGATTATCCTTGAACCAGGTGGTGGCGTGGTCTGGATTCCCCTGTTCATAAAATGGCGGAACCGGCAAAACCTTTTCAAAATACTCTCGGTTTTTCCAGTATTCAGCGGTCTCTTCCTGGGTAAGAGTCTTTGCATCCACCAGTTTTCCGATTGCAGTGAACAAGCCCCTGGGCTGCTGGGTAATGTAGGCAATGTCTTTTGTGTGCACTCTAAAATATGTCATAGTTCCTCGCTTTAATTTTCCAAATACTTGTACATTACTTTTTTATAGTTCCTGTATCCATATAGAATATTATTTTCTTTGTCAATTTTCAACTTTGCAATTTTAATTCCGCCGGCTTTAGAAGTTACGGTATAAGGATAGACATATAGATAGCAACCGTCTATGCGCCAGTATTCAATTGGGTAAGTTTCAAATTTGTCCTTTGTCCCGTAACTGCATGTTGTTACTAAAACGCCCTCAGAATTCCTTTTGAACGAAAATGATTCTATTTCTGTGTCGGAAATTAATTCAAAAGAATGGTTTAAAACCTCTTCTTCTGTCCACGGAACCAAAATTTCGCTGCTTGTATAAAGTCTTTTCCATTCCATGATATTCTGGATGGCTTTGCTTCTGTTTTCTTTTTATTCATGAACATAGTCCCAAAAATCCGCTGCAGTATTTGCCTTGCGCTTTATATCCTTGCACATCACACTTTCAAAATAGTCGTCAGACATTTTATACATATCTATAAGCATGCAGATTGCAATGTCGCCCTCTGTTAACGGACAAGCCAAAAGGGGAATGCACCAGCGGGTCTCTTTTTCCGACTTTGCTTTTTCAAAGAGGAAAACATCATTTTCATGATGCCCAACTATCCTCTGGTAGTCTTTATCTAATGATTCAGGCGGGCAAGTGTCTGCGGTTTGCAATAGCAAAAATTCATCTACAGAAGAAGATTGCCTTTGAACAAATTTATTGAAAAGCTCTTCATCCGATTGCTCTTTGCAGGAAAGAAGACAGCTACAGAGTAAAAGCATGGCACAAATTTTTATTTTCATTTTTACTTCTCCGTGCTTACGTCTTCCAAATATTTTGTAAGCGGACCGGTTACATAGCGGTTGCTTTCGTTTTCCAAGCGGGCCTTTACTGCGTCTACAATTGTTTTGTTGCCGGCTTGAACACAGTCCATGTTCTTCATGTAAATCTCAAGAGTAGTCACGCTGTCCTCTTTTATTGCCCTTGCAAAATATTCGGTAAGGTCAATTTTATTTTTGTAGGCAGCCTTTATTATGTAATCCAGAGTTTCCGTATCAAAAAAGTATTCATTGGAATTGAGCAAGGTAGTTTTTAATCCCTCAAGTGCAAATTCCTTGTCCGTCAAAAGAAAATAATCAATTATTTCTTTGTCCACCAGATTGTGCTTTGTCCAAAGGATTTTTAGGTAATCATCATAAAAACCATCAAGATAGTCTTTTATTGCATCGTAAATGAATTCCAGGTGGTATTCACGGATATTATAAGTAACCTTGTCAAAAAAAGCCAGGCGGAATATTTTTTTGGAAAAATCATCGTGGTAGACTGCAACCAGCTTGTAAAAACTTTTCCACTCAGTATAAAAATGTTCTTTTGGCATTATGGAGCGCATGTATTCTTCAAGGAAGGGTTTGAGCGATTCCCTTGTGTTATATTGGCAGGCCTTAAAAAACAAATCAATGTCCTTGTCTTTTAGGCTGTCGATTAACTGCAAGTCTTCATCTTTTTTGTATTTTGCCAAAGAAAAAATTGCATTTGCATTTCCTGTTAAAGCCCAGTCTCTTGTGGCAGCATACAGCTCGTCGGACATGTCCTGGCTTAGCAATATGGAATTTGCAAAATTAAGCTTTGACTGTTTTTTTACAAGTTCAAGCTTTAGCTTCTTTTGCTCAGGTTCAGTCAGTTTTTTATTGAACAAATCCTCAAGAATAATATCCCCTGCGTAGACGTTAGAAATAATGCAGCCAGATTGAAAGCTAAGTTCGCTGTAATCCTCCGCTTCCTTAAGCAAGATACCGTACCAGTCAGCCTTTATATTTCTGTCTGCAATAAAATTTGAGGCGTAGCATCTTACCACGGGGCTTTCGTCTTTTAGCAGCTTTAGCAATTCACGGTCGCTGCAAAGGCCTGCCAATTCATCTGCCGCCTTATACAATTCTGATTCAAACGCAGCTGCACCAATAAATGAGGCTTCATAGTGCTTGCTGCTCCGCAATTTTTGCAGAATATCTTCTTTTTTCTTGCTGGAAACATTTGTGCAAGAAATAAATAAAAAAGCAAGGAAAATCGCCTTTCTCATAACTTCTCCGATGCTAAACTCTTTTTTCTAAAAATTAATTTAGCACGCAAAAGGGTAAAGGCACAAGTATTAAGCAAAAATTATTGCATCTTAAATTACCGCCGCTTTTTTTTGGGCAAAGAAAGTGGCAATTTGCAAAAATTTTTAAAAAGATTAATACAGGGTAAAATATTATTTATTCCACTTTGTATAATCGAAGCG
>JAGCWT010000094.1 GCA_017961705.1 Treponema sp. | reverse complement strand
TTATATATGATTTGTATATTCCCAAGAAGACGATATCTTTGGAAATTTCAATTCACGCTACGTATAGCGTTTTTGCAGCTGCCAAAAACACCCCCACTTTCTCCGACAAATAGGGATTTGTTGGGGAAGCCTGCAAAACTCCTAGCGCAATGAGGCTCCCGGTATTGTCTTTTGGGCTTCTTTTACTAGCTCTTCTTCCTGCTGCGGGCTGTAGGGTATAATCTTCTGGTAAGAGGGGTTCAGGCAGTGCTGGGCTTGGAAGGTCGTAAGGTACCATACTGCGTCTTTTGGAAGCATTGTTGCCATTTGTGCAATGTCTTCCATGGTGGCAAGCGGGGGAACCAATACTGTTCGCCACTCCCTGCTTTGTGCCGGCATTTCTGAAATCAGTGCTATGCTCTTCCTTATGTTTTTATCCAGCAGGCTGTTGAATTTTTCCTTTTGCTCTTCTTCATTTTGGGGGACTCCCATAAGCATCCAAAGCTTTTTGCTGGAAGTCTTTAGGTCCATTGCAAGGTAGTCCGGGGAAAGGGCCGGGTCTTTAAGGAACCTTTCAAGCTGGGCGGGGCAGCTTCCGTTGGTGTCTAGCTTTATTTTGTAGCCAAGGGATTTTGCCGCTTTTACTACTGCTTCTGTTGCCGGGTTCAGAAGGGCTTCTCCCCCAGAAAGTGCAAGCCCCGTAAGTACATTCCGTCTTTTTTCCAGGTGGGAGATTATTTCCTTGGCGGAAGACAATCCTTCAATGTCATGATTGAGGACAAGATCCGTGTTGTAGCAATAGGGGCAGCGCAGGTTGCATCCCCTAAAAAAGACCGCTGCAGACAAATGCGGGGGAAAATCCACAAGCGATGTCTTTCGGAGTACGGCGGTCTTTTCTTCTGTTACGGTAGGCATGGCCTTCAGGCTATTTCTGCCGTGCTAAGGGGTTCAAGAAGATCCTGAAGTTCCTGTGTGTTGTGGGCGCGGAAAAGCTCTGTGTTCATCGTGTTGTAGAAGATTACTGTTGGTGTTGCCAGCACTCCTCTTGCTGCGGCGCTTTCAAGGCCGTCCTTTGTGTCTACGTTTATGCTGCGGCCTTCAAGGCTTAGCTTGTCCATGTAGTTCTTTACTGCAGGGCAGTTGGGGCAGCTTTCCCTTGTGTAGAGCTCGTAGTAGGCAATTTCTTCGTGCTTGGGGAAGAGGGTGGCTGACTGATCTGCTTCGCTTTCATATTCTGTGGCAGCGAGGGGGGCGGATTCTGTTCTTTCTGCCGGGAATTCAGCAGGAGTATCGTCTATCTTAAAGAGCTTTCTTAGCTTGTATTCGTCCTTCTTTCCCTTGTTCCAGTTGCGGACTGCGCGGTAGTATCCTACAATCCTTGCGTACACTTCGCAGTCGTCTCCGCGGACGTTGGCAAGTTCTGCCTGTGTTTCTGCAATTTCCTTTTCAATTTCCTGCAAAGTCTTTTCTGACATACTTTTTTCCTCCCTGTTATTCCTTATACCTTGTTTTTGTTTCTTTTTCCATGTTTTTTAGGCAAGCTTCTGCTTTTGAAGAAGCTCCTGCTTTTGCGTCTGCAGCAGTGCAAGCTTTTGCCTTAATGCCGCTTCCTTTTCCGCCTTGCATTTTGGACATTCAAAATGCTCGCCGGGTATGTAGCCGTGTTTCTTGCACACTGAGTAAACAGGGCTTACAGTTATATATGGAATGCGGTAGTTTGTAAAGACCGTTCTTATTAGCTCTTTGCAGGATCTCCAGTCCTTTACCTGTTCACCTACGAAGATGTGGAATACCGTTCCTCCGGTGTAGCGGGTCTGAAGGGCTTCCTGGTGGTCAAGGGCTTCAAAGATGTCGCTTGTAAAGTCAACCGGGAGCTGAGAGCTGTTCGTGTAGAAGGGGTCGTCCTTTCCGCTTGTTATGATTCCGGGGAAGTTTTCCTTGTCGTGGCGGGCTAGGCGGTAGCTTGTGCTTTCTGCCGGTGTTGCCTCCAGGTTGAAGAGCTCACCCGTCTTTTCCTGGTAGTCGGACATGCGTTCCCTCATGTGGTCAAGAACCTTGCAGGCAAAGTCCTTTCCTTCTGAGCTTGTTATGTCCTTTCCAAACAGGTTCAGGCAGCATTCGTTCATGCCGCAGAGGCCTATGGTGTTGAAGTGGTTGTCCAGTGTCTTTAGGTAGCGCCTGGTGTAGGGGAAGAGGCCCCCGTCCAAAAGCTTTTGTATGACCTTCCTCTTTATCTGAAGGCTGTCGCGGGCAAGGTCCATCAGGTGGTCAAGCCTTCTGTAGAATTCGTCATGGGGATTTTGCGCAGACTTTGCCAAGAATCCTATCTGTGGCAGGTTTATGGTTACAACTCCCAGGCTTCCCGTGAATTCATCTGAGCCGAAAAGTCCTCCGCCCCTTTTCTTTAGCTCTCGCTTGTCCAGCCTTAGGCGGCAGCACATTGAGCGTACGTCCGACGGGTTAAGGTCCGAGTTGATGAAATTCTGGAAGTATGGCGTTCCGTACTGCGATGTCATCTTGAAGAGAAGGGCGCAGTTGGGGTTTTCCCAGTCAAAGTCCTTGGTTATGTTGTAGGTTGGGATGGGGTAGGCAAATCCGCGTCCTGCATCGTCTCCCTTTAGCATTAGCTCTATAAAGACCTTGTTTATTACGTCCATTTCCTTCTGGCAGTCGCCGTAGGTAAAGTCCGTTTCCTTTCCTGCAACTACGGCTTTCTGCTTGCGGAGGTCTTCCGGGCAGGTCCAGTCCAGGGTTATGTTGGTGAATGGTGCCTGGCTTCCCCATCGGCTTGGCGTGTTCACTCCGAAGATGAAGCTCTGTATGCACTGCCTTACTTCTTTTTCTGAAAGGGAGTCC
>JAGCWT010000093.1 GCA_017961705.1 Treponema sp. | reverse complement strand
GCTTCGGACGTACAGCCCTTGCTGGTGGAAAAGGTGGAAAAATAGTTTTTTTCTATCTTTTTGCGGCAGTTTTTTTTGCTAGGGGCTTTCCGGGGTTCCGCGCTAACCGCGCTCCATTGCCGCTGTGCGGTAACGCACTTGCGTGCGCCCCTCCAATCCCTGCCGTGCCTGCTTTGTGAACATACAGAGGGGCTGCTTGCCTGATGTTGTTTTTATTATTTGACCCAATACAAACGAGGTGAATACTATGAAAGAATTCTTGACCTATGAGACAGTAAGGAATAATGCCCTAAAGCTTGCCCACAAGCTCTACTTTGAAGATGCCTTTGTGCCAGACGTTATCTATGCTTCGCTCAGGGGCGGGGCATACATGGCAAACGTCATAAGCGAATACTACAAGGTTGCCCTTAACGGCAAAAAGAACATACTTTATGCTGCAGTAGTTGCAAGAAGCTATTCCGACGTTAACAGCCAGAGCGCAGTGCGTGTAGACGGCTGGACTTATTCACCGGAATACCTACGCCAGGGAGACAAGGTTCTTATCGTTGACGACATCTACGATTCAGGCCTTACCCTTAACCACCTGGTAAAAATCATCATGGAAAAGGGCATTTCCCGCGAAAACATAAAGGTTGCCGTCCATGACTACAAGGTTTACTCCTACAAGCCTGTCCTTCCCATAATTCCTGACTATTGCTGCAGAAAAATACCTGTTCCATCACCCGATAAAAACCGATGGATAAATTATAACAGTCATGAACTGGTAGGCCTTTCGCCGGAAGAGAGGGAGCAGCAGTTTTACGCTTCTTCCCCGGAACTTAAGCCGGTTCTTGAAGACGCATTTAACAGCAGGTAGCGGAGTGAATACTTTGATTGGAAAATTGGCAGGAATTCTCAAAAAGCGCGTGGCATCCTCATGTCTTTTTTGCGCACTGGCTATTTTTTTTGCATTCCCGGCGTTTTCCCTTACGCAGGAGGACATTTTAAGCCCAGTTCAAGGTGAGTGGAACAACGTTCAGGCTTTGGTAATAGACAACCGTGAGCCTTGCGGAATTTACTACTCACTTACAGGCAGCGACCCTCTTGTGTCTGGTTTTGCATACGACCGCCCGGTTGTAATAGAAGAAACTGGCAACGTAAAAATCCGCATTACGGCGGTTTACCCGGACTCAAGGCGCGACGACTTTACCGTTGAATACACCGTAAAAAAGAGCGGTGCAGAAGACAATGCCCATCTTTCCGAGCAGGCAAGGGACTTTATAGATTCAATCTGCCAGAATCCGCTAAGGAACTATATTTCCGGAGACACATTCCCCATCCCCAAGGATTTTAAGTATTCATTTTTTAACGGAGACAAGCCTACAATCCAGGGAACAGAGCTTTTTATAGACAAGAGGAACCTTCTTGAGCGCTACATGCCCTGCACCATAGAAGATTCCAAGGGAAGTAAGTGGCATTTTGTAATCCACGTGGTTCCCGCCCTGGACAACAAGGAATCCATAACATCCGAAAAGCTTCAGCAGGATTTGCCATTCATGCTTGTGGACTGGGAAAACTTCTATTACACAGGAAGTGGCCTCATCTACCAGATAGACGACCTTTACTGGAGCGGCGTACACCAGAAGATTGTGCTTGACCGCTCAATTCCCCACACGGTAAGCTTCCAGTCCATCTCTTTTGAAAAGGGCAACCCCATTACAACATACACCATTCCTCCAATGCCAAAGCTAAAGAAAGAAAACACGGACGGCGGCGGAGAAGTTTTTTCTATCGATGAATCATGGAACGGAGTGCCTTTCCTTATTGGTCCTTCAAGGGCAAGCCTTTCTGCAACAAATGTGTCCAAGGGCTTCTACAAGAAAATTTATGCCGACACATTTTTTGGCGACGAAATAAAAGACGGTTTTACCGCAGGAATTTACTACGGAGGAATCTACCAGGGGCCTGTAAAGGTTGAATGCACTTTGGACAAGTTCCCGCCAAAGCCTCCTGTAATACATTCAGCAGGCAAATACAAGAGGGGCTCTTCATCCTCCAGCATAGTAATAGAAGCTCCAGAGGGTGATGCAATCTTCTATTCTGTAAGCCAACCTCTTGTTTCCGAAGAAGGATTTTCCGGTGCAAGCGAAAAGGCCTTTGCTTCCGTACAGACTGGTGATTTTGCAGCCTATTCCGGTAAGCCGCTGGAACTTAATTCCGTAAACGAAAACGCAACCTTCTACAAGATTCAGGCTTATTGCCAGGACAAGAAGGGTAACAAAAGCGCCCTTGCCGAATACAGGGTAATCCTTGACGAATGCAGCTTCTACCTGAACGCATCTGCTCCGACCGGCGAAGATGTTGAACTGTACGAGGAAGGATCTTATGAGCACCCATTCACAAGTCTTGAGCAGGCTGCGGAGGCAATAAACAGCTGCGAATATGCAATACTCCATGTTCAGGGAGACGTGCCCTGTTCTACGGAAATTCAGATAAATCGCGACTGCCTTGTAATAGGTTTTGAAAGTTCCATTGAATTTACGGGCGAAGGTTCACTAAGCATCTCTGGTTCAAAGGCAAGCTTTAAGGACATTAACATAAGCAAGAGGCAAAGCTCAAAAGACTCAAAGAACCTTTTGCAGATAAAAAATTCAACTGTGGAATTTGAAAACTGCGAGCTTTCAGGCGTATTCCCCGGAGACGGCATTCTTGTAGACAGCGTGGATTCAAATTTGGCATTTACCGCAACGGGACTTACCGTAAATGCACAAAAGTATTCTTCATGCCTTTCTTCTTCTGGCGGAAAGATTGTCTGCCGCAACATACGCTCAACTTCCAGTTCCCTGGACAGCGTAAACTTTAACGTAATCAAGGGAGACGTAGACGTAAGCTCTTCCGACTTCTCTATCATAGCAAACCTTGGCTGTGCAATTGAACTTGTAAAGTCAAAGGCAAGCCTGGAAGAAAACAATTTCTACGCAAAGCTTTCCGCCAAGTCCAAGACCCACGGTGCCGTCTGGAACGAAGCCGATTCATTCGTGCTCGTAAACAAGGGGAACAATTTTGAAGGCTGGCAGTAAGGGCAGTAACGAACTCTTTTCGCCAGAGGAGGTTGATTTTACCAAGGGCTATCCACTTCTTGCGGGGCTTGACGAAGCTGGCCGTGGTCCACTTGCAGGCCCTGTTAGCGCGGGATGCGTAATCTTACCCAAGGACTTTCCTCTTGAAATGCTCAACGACAGCAAAAAAATCTCGGAAAAAAAGCGCGAGGCGGCAGAGGCCCTTATAAAGCAAAAGGCATGCTGGGGTTTTGGTCTTGCAAGCCACAAGGAAATAGACGAGCTTAACATACTAAAGGCAAGCCTTCTTGCAATGAAGCGGGCATTTTTTATGATGAAGGAAAATCTGCCAGCTTGGCTTTCTTTACAGGGGCTTGATCCAAATCTTTCGGAAAACAAAAACATTCTGGCAATTGTGGATGGGCTTTACCTTCCACCCTCACTTTGCTGCGATGCGCGTGCAGTTGTAAAGGCAGACGGAAAGTTTCCTTGCGTAATGGCCGCAAGCATAATTGCAAAGGTTGGCAGAGACCGCCTTATGGTAAAATATGACCAGCTCTATCCGGGCTACGGCTACGCAAAGCACAAGGGCTACCCAACAAAGGAACACTTTGAAGCCTGCGCAAAACTAGGCCCTTCCCCAATCCAGCGCATGTGTTTTGCCAAGGATAAGCAATAAAATTCTTTTTTTTCTTCCGGACGGAATTGCATTTTTAACTGTGCCCGCCACTCCGTGCCGGTCAAACCTCCACGCACTTTTTCCCCATCGCAAATAAGGAGCGCCATGGAGGGCGCGTCATATCTTGGCATAGGAACTGGCGAGTTTTACGAAGGAAAACTCGCGGGTAAAAATTGCATGGAGGCAATTTTTACCCGCTTTCCAGGGTTCCGGCATTCGCCTCCATTGCCTACGGCAACGGCAACGGGTTGCAAGCAACCCTGCCACCCTTCCAATCGGGCGTAGGTTTTATCTCAAGTAAGGCCGCACAGAGGATGTTGCGGATAAAAACTATTCGTCATCGGGCAAAGAAGATTGTGTCATTGAGCCTCCTGCATCATCATTGCTTTCACCGTATACAATTCCGTTTTTAGGGCCCGAACCTTCTGAAACTTCTATCCATTGGCTATTTGTTACAGAATTATTTATTACCGCTGCAGCAGTCTCTTTATTTTCTCCGTATAAAATTCCATTTTTATTTTCATTACCCGCATTTTCTGCCGGTTCTCCCCACTGATTTTTTGGCGCAGACGGAAGAATTAGGAATATGAATATTGCAATGTTCACCGCTAAAACGGCAATCCACACAAGTATGGAAAGCAGCGGATGGTAGAAGGTCAGGAAAACAGCTCCCACAGGAAGAAGTACGGAAATTACAAGCCACAAGGCTGAATGCCCTGTATCGTGAAGCCTTCTTGCATAAAGGCTAAGTCCCGGAACTAAGTTCACCAATGTCCACAGACCGGACGGAATATATGTAAATATGAAAGAATCCGTAACTGAATAAACAATGCCGTCAATAATGCAAAGGGGAATGCTTACCAGCATGTTAAAAAGAACAACCCACCAGAATTCACTTTCCGTTGAGCGCCCAGAGAAATTGCTGTAATTATAAAAATAAAGCTTTACAGCCTCAACAAAACCAACTCTTTTTGGGCTCATCACCTTCCTCCTCGTGCTGCTACTCTATTATTCAAGTATACAGCATCTGTTATGGAAGTCAAGGCATGGGATTTTGCTGTAGAAGGTAAGTGCAAATCTAAATGAAACTTAGTAAGAATTAATCTAAATGTGTACGCACTTCCATTCCCGCCGGGAACCGCGCCGAAAATCCAAAGGGTTGCTTCCAACCCCGTGCGCGGTAATTGGTGTCTAACTCCCTGCGGTCGTACCGCGCAAAATGGATTTTCAGCACGAACCCCGGCTCCATTCCAGTGCTTCCGCACATTGTTTTGCTACATTATATTCCCTGTTTGTTGCACTTACCTTATGCAAGTTCTGAAAAAGGGCAAAATTGCCGGATTCGATGATGCGGGATGAGTGCATAGGGGTTGTTTGCGACAATAAGTTTCTTTTAAGCTTTAATCCTGTTACTACTCTTTTGCTCCACCATAGGTGATGCCTGTATCTGGTGATGCTCCATCTGCTGGATTTCCCCATTTGTTTGATTCCCCGGATGCTGAAATCGTTAGCAAAAACAAAATAATGCCTCCAATGATTGGTATGATTCCGATGAAAACCCAAGTGCCAGCATATCCGATGTCGTGCAATCTTCGAACAAGAAGACTGAGACTTGGAATAAAAGTCGCTAGCATATACAGTACCCATACACACACAATAAAAGACGCAATACTGTCAGCTGTCGTAATAAGTGTTATGGAAAAGGCATATATGATAATGTTGAAAAGACAAATCCACCAGTATTCACTCCGTGTAGACCGGGCTGAAAAATTGATGTAATTTTGAAAGTAGAGTTTTATGGCTTCTATGAAACCAACACACTTTGGACTCATCTGAGACCTCCTATGGATTTTGTTTGCAATCGACGATTGCGCTCTCGAAATTTCAGTTATTTTTAACTGTTTTCTCGGTAAATTCGAGTATAGCACATATTTTCTCGATGTCAAGGCGAAATTTAGGGGGTGGTTCTCGATTACATTGAGAAGTATGGACAAGTATCTTGATGATTTTAGGATGAACATGAAGTATTACCGCGAAAAGGCGGGCATATCGCAGGTTAAGCTTTCGGTTCTTTGTGCTTGCGGGACTGGGACGATTGGCGGTATTGAGGCGGGAAAGGCAAAGCCCTCTTTTGACATGATGGTAAAGATTGCAGACGCACTAAAAGTAAATCCGGCAGACTTGTTCATTCGCGATTCATCCAAGTCAAGGTCTAAGATAAAGGAAGCACTTCGGGAAGATTTTAATTTTATTCTTTCAAAAATCTGATGTTCTTGCCAACAAATACAAAGCCTAGGAAGTTACGGCTTGAAATTTTTCAACCTACGCCCGATTGGAGGGGCGCGGGGGTGCCTGCACCCCTTAGCGTTGCTGACGGAATCGGTCCCTGAGCTTGTCGAAGGGCCGAAGCCGGCAGCAATGGAGGCGAAAGCCGGAACCCCGGAAAGCGGGGACTGCGGAGGCATGTATTCCCGGTTTGAGCGGGGAAATGCTTGTAAAAAATGCGGTGCCGTCCAAAAGAAAAAGAAGATTAATCAGTTTTCTCCAGCGGATGCCCTTTTTAGGTAGCCCGAAAGGTATTCAAAGAAGGCTTCTGCCCTGGCGCTATCCCTCTTGTTTTTTTTGTAGGTTACAAGGATGTCTCGGCTGCAGATGGGGTTTGCTATGTTTAGAAGGAGGACCTTGTCTGTGTTGAGCCTGCCCCATGAGAATTCCGGCCAAAAGCCAACCCCCATGTTTGCAGCTATCATGTTGCGGACTGCGGCTGGGCTGTCGCTTTCAAAGACTATGTTGGGGACGATTCCTGCGGTGGAGCAGTATTTGTCGCAGATGGTTCTGAGCTGCTTTGAGCCAAGGAGGGAGATGAAGCTTTCTTCTTTTACGTCTTTTAGCGAGAGTGATTTTATTCCCTGGAAGCGGGCAATGTTTGGTACCGCAAGGTAGATTTTTTCTGTGCAGACAAACTGCCTTTCTTCTTCGCGTTCTTTTTCCGGCGGCTGGTAGAAGAGCTTTGTGGTAACGCAGATGTCGTAGAGGTCGCTTTGTTCGTTTTGCTTAAGCTGGATGTGGATGCTGTCGTCTATGCGCTGGTATTCGATTATTGCTTCCGTAACAAGGGTGGATGCTGCGAGTACGTTCAGGTGGATGGTTGCGTCTTCCAGGTCTGCCATTGTGTGGAGTTCGTCCGGCAGCCTGTCCAGGCCTTCCATTAATGGTGAAAGTTTTGCAAAAAAATATTCTCCGTAGCTGCTTAGCATTATTCCTCGTCCCTTGGGAACAAAGAGTTTTACGCCCAGTTCTTCTTCCAGACGGTGGATTGCCTGTGTAAGTGCCGGCTGTGCAACGTGGAGCCTTTCTGCGCTTTTGGTAACGTGCTGGTTTTTTGCCACTTCTAGGAAATATTTTAGCTGCGTGAGTTCCATGGGGAAATGATAATGCAAATGTTATGAATAATCAATGAATGATTTTGGCAGATGAGGAAATTATTTTGGAGCGCAACGGGAAGCGAAATATGGCTGAAAATCCATTTGCGTGGAGCGACCGAAGGGAGCGAAAGTCCGATTACCGCCGCACCAGAAACAGATTGCCTCTTGGCTTGTATATTAATAACGCTAATATTATCAATATGATAAAAACAATATATTAGACATTATTATAAATTAAGTATATTCTGTAACCGTAGCAAGGGAAAGGCTGGTGATTCGGTTTTGCCTTTGTTGCAGGAGCGGCTGTAGAAAAAACGGCCTGTTCTTGGACCGTTTTAGACAATTTTTGGACAGTTTTTGGGAGTAGAAAAATGGCAGAATTATTGGAAGCTGTTATGCTTGTTTCTTTTGGACTTTCATGGCCAATCTCGGTTATTAAAAACATTAGGGCGCGTTCCGCAAAGAGCATGAGCCTTGGCTTTACGCTTTTGATTATTGCAGGCTACGTTTCTGGAATTACTGCAAAGATTCTTTCTGGAAAAACAAATTACGTACTTGCGGTCTACATCATAAACCTTCTGATTGTTTCTGCAAACCTTGCAATTTATATAAGGAACAAAAAACTCGACAGCCTTAAGGAAGCCGGGGTAAAAGCTGGTCAAAATGTTGGTCAAGATGGCATGGCTGTCACAAACAAAGCTGTCACAAGCAATGTTTCTGCAAACAAGGTTGCCACCGTCAAGTTTTCCGGCATAAAGAAGAATAGCCGTAAGAATGGACGCAATAACTTCCACAAGGAGGCCGTGTGATGGAAGCGCTTGAAGTTATGCAAAAAAGCCAAATGCAAGTGTCCGAAAAGGAAAAGATGATGCAGGAAAAGCTCCATGAATTTATTGCCCTGAATGCAATGGCCAAAAATGCAGGCATAGTCTGCTTTGGTTCAAGCACATTTGCAAAAATCAACATGCTGGAACTTGCCATGGACTGCGGCTTTAACGTTCCCCTCTACAACAGAAGCATAGAAGGCCTTACCCTGGAAGATTCCGCTGAAGTTTTGCAAAGGATAATCATCCCCCTGCAGCCTTCAAAAATATTTGTAAACTTTGGCGAGGAAGATTCCGTAGAAGACGTGCAGGAATTTGTTGCCCGCTACGAATGGCTCTTGCTTAACATCCACCGCACCTGCAAAAACTGCCGCATCTACATTGTCTCTGTCCGTTCAGACAAAAGCTTTGCAAGTGCCCTCAACAAAAGCCTTGAGGAACTTTCACAATCCACCGGTTGCCGCTTTGTGGACATAAGCTTTGGTTCTGTCTTTGCTTCGCTAAAACCCTTTATGAGAACCTTCCCAATAGACTTTGCCGATGCAATGCTCTACAAGGCCAGCTGAATTTTTTCTTTTATAATATTTTTCTGGACGGAAGGCCATTTTTTACTGTGTCCGGCTCTACGAGTCCGGCCAGACCATGCAATTTTTCCCCGCTTTCCAGGGTTCCGGCTTTCGCCTCCATTGCCTAACGGCAACGCGCTGCGCGCGCCCTTACAATCGGGCGTAGGTTTTTTATCAAGTCCAAATTTTACGGATTAATTTTAATTTTCCATGCAGATTGCTTTTAAAACGCTTATGTCTTTTGCTATAAAGTCTGCACCAGCTTTTTCCAGTTCTTGTCTTGTTCCGTAGCCAAATAGAACCCCGCAAGACTTTAGGCCGTTTTGCCTTGCGCCAAAGATGTCGTGCTCCCTGTCGCCAACCATAAGAACCTTGCTTTTGTCATTAATCTTGTTGCGCTCAAGGGCATATTCTATCACGCTTGCCTTTGTAGACCGTGACTGGTCCATGGTGCTTCCGCAGATATTTTCAAAGTATCGGGAAAAGCCAAAATGTTCTGCAATCTGTACAGAAAAAATTTCCGGCTTGGAAGTTGCAACCACAAGTTTTTTTCCTGCCGCCTTTAGTTCTGCCAAAAGTTCCGGTATTCCTTCGTAGACTTTGTTTTCATAAAGGCCTTTTGTGGAAAAATACTCGCGGTATTTTTTTACTCCCTCTTCAATCCCCTCTTTGGAAAAGCCAAGGTTTGCAAAGGTTTCTTTTATGGGCGGACCAATAAAGGAGCAGAGGGTAGCGTAGGACGGAATTTCCCTGCCCATTTCTTTTAGCGCATGGGAAAATGAATTTGTTATCCCCTGTGCCGGATCTGTGAGGGTTCCGTCCAAATCAAAAAATATATGGCTGAACATTTTGCCTAGTATTCGCCGTTGTCTTCACTTTCGCGCTTGCTTGTTACGTGGATTACGCGGCCGCTTCTCTTGATTCCGTTGGCTTCCTGCTCGGCACGGATTGCGCGTGCGTCCTGGCGGGCTGCTTCACGTTCTGCGCGGCGTTCTGCAACAAGGCGGCTTTCTCCCTTGCGGCGGTAGATTACCTTTACAGGATTTCCGTCGTCATCAGTTTTTTCTGCTGCAATTTTTGCTTCTTTGGCGGCTTTCTTTTCCTTGCGGATCTTTGCGCGCTCCTTGTTGTCTTTTTCTATGAATTTGAGGGAATCGTCAAGTCCGCTAAGGAACTTCTGCATGTCGTCTGCAAAGACTACGATTGCACGGCGGTCATCTTCACCGTCGCGGAGTTTGCTTTCAACAATCTGCAAAAATACGTCGCCGTTACGGTTTTCCTTTACGTTAAAAAAATACGACCTGTTGTTTACAATTTCCTGTGTTGTAAAAAGTTCGCCACGAATACCCATTTTTCCTTCCTTAAAAATGTAAATGTGATTGTATCTTTCTTTGCCAAGAGGCAAGAACCAAAAGTAATTGAGCCTATGCTTGACTATACATTTTTTTGAAATGTTTTGCAAGTGGCAAAAAGCATATCATTATCTTACCAAAAGCGTGTTATTATCTGTCAAGAGGTGTGCCATTATCTGCCAAGAGGTGTGCCATTATCTGCAAGGAGCGTGTCATTATCTGCAAGGAGTGTGTCATTATCGGGAACCCTATGTCATTATCGGGAACCCCATGTCATTATCGGGAACCCCATGTCATTATCGGGCTTGACCCGATAATCTGCTTTGGAAAAAAGATTCCCGTGTCAAGCACGGGAATGACATGTTGCGTAAACCGGGAATGACAGGTTTGCGTAAAAGGGGAATGACACTATGGTGCTGGATAATGGCACTTCTTTGCTAAAAGGTATAGATGCTGAATAAAGTTTGGCATGACGGGTGGGTGCTGGGTCTTCTTCGTTGACACTGTGGTTAGCAGGCGTTGCGGGCGGCGTTTGAGCCCGCAGAGGGTGTGGCGGAAAAGGCAACAAAGCGGAACAAATACCAGAAGCGGCATGTCGGAAGGGACTTTGTTTTGTATTGACACAGACCCTGAATCAAGTTCAGGGTGACGGTTGCTCGCTTAGTGAACTTGCCGCTTTTGGTATTTGTGGAGCGACTTGCCTTTGGAGACAGGGGGAGACTTCCCCCCCTGTATTAAAATTATTGTTAGCTTCTGTAGTCGCCGTTTATTTTTACGTAGTCGTAAGTTAGGTCGCAGCCCCATGCGCGTCCGGTGGCAGAGCCGCAGTCTTCCAGGTTCACTTCGATTTCTACTGCCTGGGAAGAAAGGATGGCGGTGGCTTTTTCTTCGTCAAAGCTAAGGCCTACGCCATTGTGGACAACTTCTATGCGTTCTGCCGGGTCTTTTGATGCAACCTCTGTGATTCCGTCTTTGAGGGCATCTGCATAGCGGTCTGAGTCTTTTTTGCCGGAGAAGAATACAGAGCATTTTGAAGGCTCAAAGTCGTAGCCAGAGTAACCCAGCGCGCAGAGTATGCGTCCGCAGTTTGCATCGCGACCGTAGATTGCGGCTTTTACAAGGCTGGAAGAGATTACGGCTTTTGCAAGTCCGCGGGCAGTCTTTTCGTCCTTGGCTCCGTTTACGGTGCATTCAACAAGGTGGGTTGCCCCTTCACCGTCTGCTGCAATTTTCATTGCCATTACTGTGTTGAGTGCGTTGAGTGCTTCCATGAATGCGTCAAAGTCTGCACCTTCGCCTGTTATTTCCTTGTTGCCGGCTTTTCCGCTTGCCATTGCAGTAAGGGTGTCATTTGTTGAAGTGTCGCCGTCTACGCTTACGCAGTTGTAGGTTTTTTCTGCAGAAAGAAGGAGCGCCTTGTGGAGCATTTCCGCGCTGATTGCACAGTCGGTTGTTACAAAGGAAAGCATTGTTCCCATGTTGATGTGAATCATTCCGCTTCCCTTGCACATGCAGCCTATGCGTACTGTCTTTCCGCCAAATTCTGTTTCTACGGCACATTCCTTAAAATGTGTGTCAGTAGTCATGATTGCGGTGCGGGCTTCCTTGTGTCCTTCTTTGGAAAGGCCTTTTACCAAAACCGGCATGCTGGCTTCTATTTTTTCTACAGGCACGTGCTGGCCTATGATTCCTGTTGAGCATACGATGATGTTTTCCTTTGGAATGCTGACTCCTGTCTTTGCAATTTCCTGGGAAACTGATGTTGCCATGCGGACTGCATTATTGTAGCCTTCTTCGCCGGTGCAGGCGTTGGCGTAGCATACGTTGCATACTGCGGCCTGGGCTTTTCCTGTTGCCACAACCTTTCTTGTGTATTTTACGCATTCTGCCTGTGAGCGGTTCTGTGTAAAGATTCCTGCGGCAGTGCACATTGTGTCGCTAAAGATAAGTGCCGTGTCGTTTGTCTTGCGGCTTTCCTTTAAACCTGAGTGGATTCCGTTTGCTGTGAATCCGATTGGTGCGGTAACTCCGCCATCGATGAATTTCATGTTTAATACCTCCGACTGGGCTATTCATTGCATGATTATAATGGATTCTGCCTTCGTTTACAAGTGTAAAAGTTTAAACTAAAAACTTAAAGACAAAAGCCAAAAGTTGTGGTACGAATGTTTAAGGGGTAAAATTGATGATTCAAAAAACGCCGCAATTGAATTTTTATATAATTTTTACTATTATATTGGCGTGAAAAAGATTAGCAAAGATAGCATGGAAAATGCCATAAGCCCCGTTGTTGAAGGGGAAAAAATTGTGGTTCAGGGTGCCAGGGAGCACAACCTTAAGAACGTAAGCGTGGAGTTTCCCCGCAATAAGCTTGTTGTTATAAGCGGGCTTTCGGGCAGCGGAAAATCTTCCCTTGCTTTTGACACGCTTTTTGCTGAAGGGCAGAGGCGCTATATGGAAAGCCTTTCCTCTTATGCAAGGCAGTTTTTGGGGCGCATGGACAAGCCGGATGTGGATCTTATTTCCGGTCTTTCTCCTGCTATTTCTATTGAACAGAAGACTACTCACAAGAACCCCCGCTCAACGGTTGGAACCGTTACGGAGATTTACGACTACTACCGCCTGCTTTTTGCGCGTATCGGAAGGGCTCACTGTCCCAAGTGCGGCAGGGAAATCAAGGAGCAGTCGGTTGACCAGATTATAGACACCATTCTTTCCTGGGATGAAGGGACAAAGCTTACACTTCTTTCGCCTGTTATTCGTGGCAAAAAGGGTGAGCACGTAAAGATAATAGACGACGCCAAGAAGAGCGGTTTTGTGCGCGCACGCATAGACGGTCTTATGGTGGAGCTTGAAGATTCAATCAAGCTGGACAAGCAGAAGAAGCACACCATAGAAATTGTTGTTGACCGCATAGTTCTAAAGGAAGGCATTAGGCAGAGGCTTGCTGATTCCGTTGAGACTGCGCTAAAAAGTTCCAACGGTGTAATCATTGTGCTACGCAGGGTGAACAAAGATGATGAGGCTTATGCATCCGTTACTGCTGCCCTTGACGCAAAGGGTACTCCCTACGACCGCAACGCAGCCTACATTGAACAGGAAGTTTTCTTTAGCCAGAAGAATGCCTGTCCCGACTGCGGAATTTCTATCCCGGAGCTTCAGCCCCGCCTTTTTTCTTTTAACAATCCCTTTGGTGCCTGTCCTGAATGCACGGGTCTTGGCGAAAAGATGGAGTGGGACAAGGACAAGATTATTCCGGATCCGTCACTTTCTTTTAACGAGCGCGGCCTTGATTTTTACAATCCCGAAAGCGAATGGAACAAGACTATGTTTACCGCTGTTGCAAAGGAGGCCGGCTTTTCACTTGACACTCCTCTGAACAAGCTTACCAAAAAGCAGTTTGACTACCTGTGGAACGGAGACGAAGACATTGTCCTTAACTGGGTCTACAGGAAGCAGAGCGGTGAAGGCTACAGCGAATACAGGAGGCCATGGCCCGGAGTTCTTAACGACATGAAGCGGCGCTACAACGAGGCTTGGGGCGATTCCCAGCGGACGAACATGGAAGAAAAATACATGTCACGCCACGAGTGTGCTTCTTGCCACGGAAAAAGGCTTAGGCCAGAGGCACTTTGTGTTACCATTGGCGGAAAGAACATCTGGCAGCTTACGGAGCTTTCCGTTTTGCAGACGATTAAATTTTTTGATGAACTTGATTTGAGCGAGACGGAGACAAAGATTGCATCCCAGGTTCTAAAGGAAATACGAAACCGCCTTAACTTTTTAAAGAACGTTGGCCTTGAATACCTTACCCTTGAACGCAGTGCGGCAACCCTTAGCGGTGGCGAGGCTCAGAGAATCAGGCTTTCCACCCAGATTGGAAGTGCGCTTACCGGCGTAATGTACGTACTGGACGAGCCTAGCATTGGTCTTCACCAGAGGGACAACCAGCGCCTCATAGACAGCCTTACCTATTTGCGCGACATTGGGAACACAGTTATTGTTGTTGAACATGATGAGCAGACACTCCGCACCGCTGACTGGCTAATAGACATTGGCCCTGGTGCTGGTGTTCACGGCGGAAAGATTATGGCAAGCGGCTCCCCAGAATTTGTAGCTTCCTGCAAGGACAGTATTACAGGGCGTTACCTGGCAGGCCTTATTAGGATGAAGATTCCCTCCGAGCGCAGGAAGGGCAACGGTTCTTTTGTTAGCATAGAGGGCGTTAGCGAGCACAACCTAAAGGACATAAGCGTAAAGATTCCTCTTGGGGCATTCACATGCATTACTGGTGTTTCAGGCAGCGGAAAGTCAACCCTGCTCAACGACGTATTCTTTCCGGCCGCAAGCAACAAGATTATGAAGACGGACTATCCTGCTGGTGCCTACAAAAAAATTGCCGGTCTTGAAAACATAGACAAGGTTATAAGCATTGACCAGTCACCGATCGGACGCACCCCAAGGAGCAACCCTGTAACATACATTGGTGTCTTTGACAGAATCCGCGAGCTGTATGCAAGCCTTCCCGATGCAAAGGCACGCGGCTACAAGAACGGAAGGTTCAGCTTTAACGTAAAAGGCGGACGCTGCGAAAACTGCCAGGGTGCGGGTACAATTACAATCGAGATGAATTTCTTGCCGGACGTTTTTATCCAGTGCGATGTATGCCGTGGAAAGAGGTTCAACAGGGAAACGCTTGAAGTTCTTTACAAGGGCAAGTCTATAAGCGATGTCCTTGACATGACAATAGAAGAAGCAGCTTCTTTCTTTGACAGCATTCCTCACATTGCAAGAAAGCTTCAGACGCTAAAGGACGTTGGTCTTGGCTACATTCAGCTTGGACAGAGTGCTCTTACTTTGAGCGGTGGAGAGGCACAGCGCGTAAAGCTTGCAAGTGAACTGGCACGGCCTTCTACAGGAAAGACGCTTTACATACTGGACGAACCTACGACTGGCCTTCACTTTGTGGACATAAAGCAGCTGATGGGTGTTATTCAAAAGCTTGTGGACAAGGGCAATACCGTTGTAATGATTGAACACAACATGGATGTTATCTGCCAGGCGGACTACATAATAGACCTTGGCCCGGAAGGTGGCGACGGTGGTGGAAGGGTTGTTGCAACCGGCACTCCAGAAGAAGTTTCCCTTAACAAGAAGAGCTGGACCGGACGCTATGTTGCAGAAATGCTTGAGCGGGAAAAGGCTAGGGGAGAAGTAAAAGAATAACCCATGAGCCTTAGACCCCTGCAAAGAAAATTTGTTTTCCTCATCATTAGGTGCTTGCTGCTGGTTTTCTTTGCATTGGGCGTAAAGGTTTGGGCAGCCGACGGTGATTCCCAAACATCCGTAATTACAATCGTAAATGCAAACAAGACCGAGTACGTAAAGGATTCTGTTACCAAGGAAGAGCAGATTGTCCTTACCGGTGCGGTTGTGGTAGAAGTTGCCCAGGGCAGCACAAAAACAAAGATAAGCGCATCCAAGATAAGCTACAACAGGGAGACAAATATCCTCTATGCCCAGGGTGACGTTGTTATGGAGCAGACAGGCGGTAAGGCTGGAGAGCAGAAGATTACAGCCCAGACTGTTCTTTTTAACACCCTTACCTACGAAGGAATCTTTGACGGTGGCCGCGTTGTCCAGACCCAGAGCGATGCAATAAATTTGCCGTCAGGTTCCACACTGGTTGTTTCGTCTTCCATGTTCGGAAAGAATTCAGAAAACACGATTGTCTTTAAGAACGCTTCACTCACATTTTGCGACGACGAAAATCCCCACTGGAGAATCCGTGCCACAAAGATTTGGGTTCTTCCCGGAGGAGAGTTTGCTTTTTTTAACGCCATGCTTTTTATTGGCGAGATACCTGTGCTCTACCTTCCTGCATTCTACTATCCTAAGGACGAGATAATTTTTAACCCTACGTTCGGTTATGACACAAGGCGGGGATATTACTTCCAGACTACCACATACATCTATGGACGAAAGCCCCTTGAAGTTGAATCCGCTTCTTCGTCTGAAGATGATAACAAGGATGATGAACTTGGCAAGGGCCTTTACAACTTTATGAAACCCACCAAGCTAAAGGAGCAGAGAAGGGAAGGAATTGTTCTTCACAACCTGGATGAAGACTATACCGGAGACACAAGCAATTATCTTAAGCTTATGCTTGACCACTACAGCACGCTTGGAACCATGGTAGGTTTTGATGCTGTGTTCAAACCGGAAAAATATCTTTCAAGCTTTAATGCCAACTTGAATCTGGGCTTTAGCAACACTGTATTTATGGACAGCACTGGAGAAGTCTACACACCTTATTCTTCGACCGGAGAAAGCTATAAGGACAAGGCAAACCTTTTGGGAATAAAGACTCCCTTCCGTTACAGCGGAAATTTGGCTGTAAGCGGTACAAGCCCATTCAACTTTAAGGTTTCCATGCCAATATATTCAGACCCGTATTTTACTGATGACTTTGGCGAGCGTACT